>CAZJLW010000045.1:2578-15934 GCA_964546895.1 uncultured Eubacteriales bacterium
GACGAGCCGCCCTCGAGCAGCACGCGGTCGATGTTATTCGGCGTAAGCGCACCCGTGTACGCCTCGCGCAGCGTTTTCAAGACGAGCTTGCGTGTTTTGTCGATGAACACGTTAATAAGCGCCTCGTACTGCTCGCGCGTTATCTGCTCGACGAACGGCGGTATGCAGAAAGTAAACGGAATACGGAACATCTTAACGCCCGACAGCCGCTCCTTAGATTCCCGCGCGCGCGCAATCAGCTCGACCTGATTTTCAAGCGCGATGTCCTCCTTGAGCTGCTTCGTTTTAGCGTAAATGAACTTCAAGCATTCCTCGAACAGCATCTCGTCGATGTTGTCGCCGCCGTGGTACGCCTCGCCGCCCTCGCTTATTACCTGTAGCTTTATGCGGTTCTCGTCCTTCTCCGAAACGTGGAACACCGTAATATCAAGCGTCCCGCCGCCGAAATCGAACACCATAATCCGCTCGTTCTGGTTGAGCTGGTGGCGGAAATTGTACGCAAGCGCCGCCGCCTTCGGCTCCTCTATTAAGCAGATGAGCTTCTCGGCAAGCCCGGCCATTTCGCACGCGCGCATCGTCGCTTTTTTCGCCGCGTCGTCGAAATCGTACGGCACTGACACGACTACTCCCGCGATTTCTGCTTTCGGGTTAAGCCCTTGGCAGTGGTTGATTAGTTCGCCGAGTATCTTCGCCGATATTTCCTCAGGCGTGTAGTTGCGCCCGTCTATGTTTACCGTCTCGTTCGTCCCCATTTTCCGCTTTATCGAGCGTATCGTGGTCTCGGGGTATATTTTCATCGAGCGGTACGCTTCCTCGCCGATAACCCATTCTCCGCTGCCGTCGTCGTCCTGACGGTACTGCACGACAGAGGGCAGGGGGATTTTACCAAAGCCGTTACTGATATCGACCGGCTCGGGCTTGTTGTTTACGCCGTCCCAAACGCTCACGATCGAGTTCGTCGTCCCCAAATCTATCCCGAGAATGTACCAGTCCTCCGGCAAGCCGCCCTGTTCCTCAATTGTTTTTCTATAGTCCTCCCACCGCATCCTATCAGTCCTTTCTAAAATGGGGCATCGTCCCATTGCGCGCCGTCAGCCGATATAAACAGCCTGCTTCCGCTCGTAACCCGAGGCCGGAAACATCTCGCCGAAGCCTATGTCCGTAATGTTAACCTCTATTTCGTTGTTCGATAAAAATTGAAATGAAAAGCTCAGCCTAGTGGTACCCTTCGGCCTGTGCGGCAAGCCGTCGATGGAAACGGAGTCCGCGACGTTAGTTTCGCCGAGTGCGTTTCGCACGAGAACGTCTATTTCAAGCGGCGCGTCGGCCACGTCGTCGTTGATGATAACCGAGCGCGCCTTGTGCCGCTGCCACCAGAACGAGTTGCGCTCGATTACCGGTAGGAACTTGTCGCGGCCACCGCTTTTTATGTTGATGCCGATGTCGACGTTTATCTGGTGTCTGTCCTCAATGACCGGGCGCTTCGTCTCGACGACGGTGAGCATCGCCGCCGCCGTCAGTGCCGCACCGAGCGCCGCAGCGCATTTCGGATTTTTATAAGAAACGATCTTGCTTTTCGGGAAATAGCCGCGTATCGTATCGCGCACCCAAAGCATTTCGAAGCCGCCGCCGACGCACAGAATGGTTTTAATTTCACCGGCGTTGATTAACCCTTCGCTCAGGTTTTTTTCAAGTACGCTGTTTATGAAGCCTTCGAGCTTATCGTAAAACGGCCCGATTATTTCGTCTACGACCGCACGCCCGACCGCCCTCTGAAACGGCGGGTACACGAAGTTGAAATACAGCTTAACAGGCTTCTGCAAAATATTTTTCTGAAAAAGCAAATCCTTGTGCTGATAAACGAACGCCGCAAGCTGATCGCGCGTCTGACGCGGTATTTTTTCGCGCGCAACGCCCGTCTCATCGCAGTAAAACTCCGTGAACAGCGCCCGGACGCGGTCGTTTATTATTTTCGCACCAAGCTCAGCGTCGAACAGCGACGACACGCATTTCGCGTTAAGCACCCCGTCGTCCTGCCAGACGTCGTAAACGCCGCCGCGCAGCTCACGCGAGCCGTAATCCAACAGCAACACGCGTTCCGGCTCAGTGTAGTTCTCGTAAAAATGGTTTATAAAAAGGCATTCCCGGTCAGGCACGAGCGCGATTAGCTCCTTTTCGTAGCCCGCGTATTTGAACGCCTGCGTCAGCTCCTGCTTCGCTTCCTCGCTGAAATAGCTCGGAATCGACGCGACGATGCCGACGATCTCTGCCTTCGGGTTAATACTCTTTATGTTCGAGATCATTTCTTTCAGAAACAGCCCGACGATGTTTACGACGCCGACGGGTTTGTTGTCGATGTCTATATACTCGCGCCGCCCGATTTTTTCGAACAGGTTCGTAATCGTGACGTCCTTCGCGGAGCCGTTGTTTAGGAGCGCGTATTCGCCGAACACCCACTCGCGCGTTTCCGAGACGTACTGCACGACGGTCGGTATAGACTGCCTGCCGTAACCGCCGCTGATGTCCACGATCTCCGCCGCTCCTTGCGCCGTGTTGAAAAAGGCGATCGCCGACGAGTCGTTACCCAAGTCGATCCCCAGTATAAAATGCGTCTCGTCGCAGTTTTGTTTATTATAAAGATTTCTAAACAGCTTCCAGTTCATATTGCACCCGCCTCACCGCTTTATTTTGCGGCTATAACGTTCGCGCGTAGCAGCACGACGTCGTTTTGAATGTATCCGCTATTCATGAGCTTTATTATTTCACCCTTGTTGAAATCAGGGTTTTTCTCCGCAATAATAACCTCGTGTTCCTTGCCTACAAACATGTCGTGCGGGTTCGGCCTAAGCATCAAAATATTGTTCTTCTTTAAAATGGTTTCGATTTTCTTCGTACAAATATCGACTGCGGCTACGTAGTTCGCTTCGAGTTCGGACTCGGATTCGCGCAGCCGTATTACGCTGTAGTTTAAAAGCTCCTCGTACGAGCTTACCTCGTACAGCAGCTGGTCTTTTTTGAATGTGTGTATAACTTTATTAAGCGCGGCTTCCTGCGCAGTTATAATCTTTTCTAAGCGATGCGTGTACGCCACGCATTCTTCCGATGCCTTCACTTTACTGTAAAACACCTTCAAAGCACGCTCGTATTCCCCAAGCCCTTTTCTGATTGTAATGGTTTCCTTCCACAGCCCGACCCCGCACACAACCAGCGCGCTAAGCTCAGCCGCGGTCGCCTCGCGCCGCTCGACGGAGAATTCGTCGATAAGCTTGCTGCATTCGTCGGCAAACGCGTCCTTGTTTTCGTTCAAGCTCTCGATTTTTATGTTAACGGTGTCGTTGATTCCCTTAATAATTTCCGCGTTCGGCGAGCCGTCCGCGCCCGCGCTCGTACAAGCCGCTTTATAAAACTCAACGAGATTATAAAATGTAAGAATCATTTCGTTCGCCATAACGATATGCTCACTGACTTTTTTCTGAAAGCTGTAAATATTATTACTGGCGTCGGTCTGCATTTCTGCGCGCATAGCAAGCTGGCGCTTAAGCTCGCGCTCAAACGCCGAAAAAGCCGCGGCCGCATGAGATTTAATAGACTCAAAGGCGTTGGCTGAGAAAATAACGTTCGACGCGCAAAAGCCCGTCACATACATGCGGAACTCATCCGGGGGCAGTAACGTACCCGTGCCGTCGTCAGTAGGAGCAACCGCACCGGAAATATCGGCTGCCTGAATTTCCAGCCGCTCGAATAAATCCCTCAAGCCTGTCAGCGTCTCGTCCACGAGCGATTTCTCGTCGTAGTTTATGCAAGGGGCGGTTTTCAGCGTGTCGGCCTGAACCTTTAGGATAGACGACAAAATCTCGCGTTCCTCGGCGAGCTGGTCTAGGTAAAAGCATGTAAGGTCGTTTAAATAATTGTCGGTGGGGTTCGGCACGCAGAGCTTCACGGCGTCGCAATAAAAACCGTATAGCGCATCCATTCCGAAATCAAAAATGCGTTTGCACAATCCGTCGAGGTGTCTGAGGGCGTTGTTGTAGTTTAAATCCGCCCCGATAAACACCGCGCGCGCTTCGGCCAGCAACGCCGTGCCGTTCTCGTCTCGAAACGCCTTGATGTGCAGATTGGCGCTGTTGTTAAAAAAGTTGACACTCTTATTAAGGAGCGATTTTTTTTCGGCGGCGATAGGGCTTTCCTTCGCGGCTGCGCCGCCCGATTCCTCGAACAGCTTAAGCCGCGAATTCAAAACCGAGTATATACCCTCGAGAATATTTTTTACGCCGGGCGAGCGCAAGTCGCTTTTTTTGTAGTCGTACAGCGAAATCAGCCTTGCGTAGCCCGACATCAAGTCCTTAAAACACATATAAGTTTTTTCGTCGCGGTCGGGCGAACCGCCCGCTGCGTCCGCTATCCGTTCGGAAATGCACTTCTTCGCTATGTCGTACACGTGGGCTACCTGCATAAATGTGTAATCGTCGATGATTTTTACATAAGCGTCCCAGTTCTTGTATAAGGCAACCTCGTTTTTCGAGAGCTTCTTAGCCATTGCATTTCCCCTCAATCAAAAAGATTTTATTCATATAGCTCGTCAACCGACAGCTCCGTAACAACGCCGTCCACGGACATACTTTTTGCCGTAACCTTAAGCATGTTATCCTGACTTATTTTGAAAATAACCTTGACCTTTTCCTGACCCTTCGGTCCTTGCGGGATACCGCGTAGCGAAGTACCTGCAAGGCGCTTCATGCCGGATTGGTTGATGAGCGCGGCCTTGTCCGATTCGGACGGCGACGTGTTTTCGTATACGACGATCGCCATGCTCGTTACGTTGTCGAAGTTCGTCTGCAACAGCTCGCTTGCTTCGATTATCAAGCCGTCCTGCGGAATATCCGCGCCCTGCGGCACGATCTGCATAAACCTGCGTCCGGCAAGCTCCAGTCCCAGCGGGTGAATCGTTTTTTCGTGAACGACCGGGCCTTTGACGGTCGGCATCATTATCATGTTGCAGTAGTACGCCGCACCCTGCGATATGCTCAGCGCCGGACTGATTTTCGAGCGGAACGGCTCCTTGCCGAACTTCTCTTTTATTTTGTCGTTAATGAATGTAATCGATGAGCTGCCGCCGACTAGGAATATCTCGTCGATATCGTTTGCGCTAAGCTTCGCCGCTTCGAGGCAGCTTTCGACGCATTTGATTGTTTCGTCGATTAAGTCGTTCAGGTTCTTGTTCTTAAACTTTTCAAACACCTTTTCGTTGTCGCCGAGTGCGTTGACGCGGCGGTGGTTCAGGAAGTCCTCGCGCGTTATTTCCATGTTGATGTTTACGATTTTCGGCTCCTGGATGAGCGGCGCGAGTACGATTTTCGTTGTTTTGGCTTGCGACAGCCGTTCTTTTGCCTGACTTGCCGTCTGCGCGAGCCTTACCAGCGCGACTTTTTTCTGGCGCTTCGATACGCCGTCGTCGAACGTGTCGTCAAACAAGTCTATCTCGTTGTTCGTCAGCTTTTTAAATTCTTCATAGATGATGTCCATGATGATCTTGTCGACGTCGTTACCGCCGAGGTCGTTGTCGCCGTACGTGCTTAGTATCGAGATCGACGGCTCGCCGTCCAGCGCCTCGACCTGCAAAATACACGCGTCGAACGTACCGCCGCCGAAGTCGTAGACGAGTACCTTTTTGTTCTTGGTTTCGCCGACGGCGTAGCTGATGGCCGCCGCGGCCGGTTCCAGCCTTAAATAAATGCTGTCCGGATCGAAACCGGCAAGCACCGCCGCTTCTTTTGTCATTTTCTTCTGCTTGTCGGTCGAGTTGGCGGGGACTGTTAACACGCAGCCCGAGAACTCGCCCGCGAGGTTCAGCTCCTCCTGAACATACTCGTCGGCCTTCTGTTTCAGATAGCCCAGTATTTCGCCCGCAATTTGCTCCGGTGTAAATGTGTACTCGTTTTCGTCAACCGTTACCGTGACTTTTTCATCGCTGCCGAGCAGACGCTTTATCGAAAGCACCGTGCTCTGCGGATAAATAATAGCAGCTTCCTTTGCCTGAACGCCGTAAATGCGCGCGAGCTTCTTCTCGTCCTCCGTGTCCGTCTCGAACTGAATGGCAGTCGGGAAGATGTTGCTGCCGTCTATCGGTATCGTCTGCGCTTCGCCGTCCTTAAAATTAAAAATGCTGACGACGGAGTTCGTCGTACCGAAATCAATACCGAGGAACAATCCCCGTTCCAAATCCAAACCTAATGTACCCATAGCTATACCTCCATAAGTGTTTGCAGTCTTTGCAATGTAATCAGCAATTTACAGCAGCGCCCCGTTAATAGCGCGAGGTTCCTTTAACATGCCCGTGATAATGCCCTCGACCTGCTCGTATTTGAACATATGCTCGTAAATGAGCGCGTTGTTGATGACGAAGTACGGATCCGCGTCGTCCTCGTTAATATACAGCGCCGAGTTCGAAACTGACGACTCCTTAGTGTTGACGCTGCCGGTCGGGCTTTCCTCGCAAAAGTAATAATCGATTTGCTCGCCGTAGAAATGCTTTATGTTGGCGATGTATAGCCCGAAGCGGACGTATTTCATTTTCTTTTTGAAATAATCGGCGTCGTCCTCGGTTTTGTAGCAGAGCCAAATATTTTTGTCCGGGAGGCTGCGGTAAAGAAACGGCTGATTTTTTTCTAAATACGGGGTTGTTCCGCTTATGTCTCTGTTTTTTTTGAAAATCGGAAAAATTACGTCGTCGTTCTCCATAAATTTGATTGCATCGGATAAAATGCGGTCGGAGTTGAACGTCGAAATCTTGTTGTCGTAATAAATATGGCACAGCGCGTACGCGAGAAGCTTTATGTTGTCGTCCGGCGCGCTGTTCGCGGCTGTGCTGTCCGTAACTGCGTCCGTAAAAATTTTTTCCAGCGCGACGATAGTTTCATATTCGGGGCGGAACGCGTTAATAATAATTTCGTAAATCAAATAATAAACGAAGCGGTCGGTAAGCTCGCTGTCGAACTCGTTGTTGTACATACGCACGAAAACACGCTGTGCGTCCGTGTCCGGCTTGCGAAGCCATATGCTGTTTTCGAGTATGACACGATCGAGCCGCGGCTCAAAAATATTCATAGACGCGAGCTGCATGTCGAGCTTCAGCCACTCTTCCTGACTTCCGTTGTAATAATTTATGACGATATCGACGAGCGACTTGTCGTAAAAGGATTTGAGCAGCAGCTCGTACGCGGCGTTCGCGACGACCGGACGGTAGCGCTCCGTTTGCGAAAGCAGCTTGACTGCGTGGAGCAGAACGGCTTCCGATACGCGCTCGGATTTTTTTATTATGAGCCGGACGGCGCTTTCGTGTTCACCGCTGTCGATAAACACGCACAGCATACGCTCGATGTGGCGGTCGCTGAGATAGCTTTCGTCGACGGCTTTGTAATGCTCGAGCGCTTCGGCGAACTGTCCGTTCGCGTAGAGTAAATACGCCAGCTCAGATTTGACTTGCATTTTGAAGCTCTTCGATATTTCCGGGAAGGCGAGTACGCCCTCGTAAATATCCATAAAATCGTTTTCCTGTTTCTCGTATGTCAGGCAGCGTTTTGTGAGAAGAGTTAGCAGCTCGAAGCTTTTTATGCCGCGCCTGAAAAAGTAACTGTATAAAAAAGCGTCTTCGTTTTCGATGCATTTCGTGACTTGCAGCTTGTCGTCGATAAGGCTGCGCTTGTTGGCCGTCAGGCACACGTAGTAAAAGCTGTCCTTCGACGCTTTTATTTTGGCCGAGCCGTCAAGCAGCTCATAAAGCATCATGTCCTTCTTTTCTTTTTCGCCGACGAAAACGTACTTTACGAGGGGGTTTTGGCTTTTTATTTCGTACGTGAATAGATCGTCGAGTAGGAAACGTTCGCATTTCGCGATATACGTACCCGGGATGTCGCGACCTTCTAGCCGCTGTAAAAAGAATTTGTAGATGCTGTTGTAATACCTGCCGCGCAAATCGTTCTCGAGACAGTACACGCCGAATTGCAGTATTTGTGTAGCGGCGGTTTCGAGCAACTCGCTCATACTGTCGTTCGTAAGCAGAGTGTGGTACACGAACGCCTTAAGCTGCAAATCCAGTTCGCCGCCGCGCAGAAACTCTTCCATAGAATATCTGCTGATGCGTTCCGCGCCGTTTATGAATGCCGCCTTTATTATGACGGCGAATAGACCGTCCAGCGGAATTTGCCTTGCTTCGGCTTCCTTATAATAATAAAACGCCTCCGCAGAATAATCGTTCGCGCGGATTAGCGCCTTGCATATGTCGATGAGAATCCATTCGTAGTTGTAAAGCTCGTAAACGCGCCTGTCGTAAATGATTACATCGTCGCGATACACATCGAGTATCCGGCTCAAATCCGCGCCCTGCGCGACGCCCCATTTCGCAAGCGGCGACAGCAGTCCTGCGTTTGCTTTTGCTACTTTCTTCGGCGCTTCCTCGTAGAACTTATATAGGTACAAAAATAAAAACGCACTGCGGCAGCCCTTTTTGTAGCTTGTCAAAAAATACTCGTATGCTTCGTCGTATTGGAACAGCTCGTAGGAAATGATGCCGAGCAGTAATTGAAGCCTATGGTCGCTGACCTCGGCGGCACAGTCTTCGATAAGTCGGAAGCTTTTTTTTGCGGGACGCGCGTGCTTGAGACGCGTGTCGAGTAATGCGCTTAGAAAATTCATGTACCCGTAATGCACCGGGCTGTTGTTGCGGTAATAATTCCGGTACGGAAGGATGATTTTCAGCATTTCCTCGGCGCTGTCGTATGCCTCAACCTCGATACGCAGAAAAATCACGGTTAAGAAGATGTCAACGGAAGACGGGTTGTCATTAAGAGCCTTCAGCGCTAGCTGGTAGGCTTTTTTTACGTAGCCGACTTCGTTGGGTGCGGTGGGTGAGTCGCGGTATTTCAGAGTGCCACGTATGAAATAACGTGCCGTCAGCGCAAGCGCCGTTTTTATGGACTTGTTTTTTTCTAACGAGCGTTCGCTGGATAGAATTTTTTGATCAACCATGTGGGTTCCACCTACTTATTAACCTCTTGCCACCATTTATAAATCAAATCAAGCGCGTCCAATGACGTCTGCGCGTCCGACTCCGTCGGTTCCAAAAAATCGCCCGGGTATCTAGTGGAGAAATAAAACGAACTCAAATAAATCGCAGGCTGTCGTAAATGCGACAAATCTTTGTCCATCAACACACTAACCGCGCTTATAATAATGGCTATGTTGTGAGTCTTTAAATGCTTACTGTCTGCATCAAGGTATTCAAGAATATCTTTGCAATACTTTTCCGCGCTTTGCTGGGCGCTAATAACGCACAATCGGTACATTTCGTATTCGAATAATTTCAAAGCGTCGACTCTGTCTAACTCTGCAATTCGCGCATATTCTCCCATATGACAATACCGTCCCGTTTTATATTTTTATATATTCCACTTCCGCTTTCCAATTGTGCGTTGTTTCCGAAAACAATATCAAACTCAATTCCATTCAGTAAATCATTCAGCGCTGAAAACATTTCAACTCTGAAATTTTGGTTGCGGCTTAAGTCGCTAATAACTGCCAAATCGACATCACTGGTCGGGCGTTGCTCATTCCTGGCGAAGCTTCCGAACATAATAATCTTGCTCGTATTGTCAAAATTAGCAGATTCAATATCATTTATAAACTTTTTCACAATGGCGTTCTTCTTTTCGACCGAAGTTAATATGGTAATCAGCCCCCAAGTGTTATAGCCAAACTTTAACTAAATTATCTGACTATTCATAATGTGTCCACATACTTGACACAACAACTGTATTTATTTCTTCGTGGACAGAGTAAACAAGCCTATGCTGAATATTTATTCTGCGACTTAACTTTCCGGACAAATTACCTTTTAGCTTTTCGTAAGGCGGTGGGTTTTGATATGGGTTTTCAGTAATAATATCAATTAATGATTTTGCTTTACGTGACAGATCCGCGTGTTTTAACTTTTCAAAATCCTTATATGCATTTTTAGAGAGTTTAACAATCCACATTACCAATCACACTCATTTGCATTTATCATAGAATCAATATCTTCGTCATCAGCATCTAATATGTTCTTAACTACATTGGGGAACGAATTGAGGTATTGCGTTTCTTCTATTGAACGCCATTCCTCGAGTGAGATTAATACCCCGCTAACCTGCTCATTTGATATTTGAAGTGGCTTATGTGTTTTGTTTACATAAAACAATGCAGACGCAATATCTTGTTTATCCTTGCTAATTTGAATACACTCCATATGCTTATCCTCCTAAAACTCGCAAACCGTAACCCTAAGCGTCCTCGTAACAACACTACTCCCGTACACAGCCCGAATATATATTTCAGTATTGACGCACGGCTGTTTTTTTAAAACAAACTGCGCGTGTTGCAGCGCCGTTATTTTTATGTCAAAAGGAATCTGTCCATAAGCCCCGACAAAAAACCTCCGCGCCTTAAATTTTACATAGCTGTCTTTACACGACAGTTCGACGGTTGCGTCCACGCCGGTATTGTTGTAAACAAGTACCTCGCCCACGTCCTGAAAAATAAACGTCTCCTTCGACAGCCTAAACGAAATCGGAGAATACGTCTTTACAGCGACAGGCAACTCCAGTCCGCCTTCGCCCGCAATGCACACGGTTTCGGACGCGAACCGGCTCTTAAGCTGGAGCGGGTCGACGCTATAGCTAACAGACAGCGTGTCCGCCGTGCCGAAATCCCCGCCCGATATCTCCGTCCGTCCGAGCCGCAGCCACGGAGCGTCATTTTTCAGATGCAACGACGCCTCAATATAACCATGCCCGAGCCGTGTCAGCTGAAAGCTACCGTAGTACATTGACTTTTCGCCGGGCTTAAGCCTGACTTCCAGCCGTTTATCAAAAAAAGCAAGCGAAGCCCGGCTTTTTAGCTTCGACAATATAAAAAAGTTATCGAGTGCCCGTTCTTTGTTGGGGTCGTTAATGAGCTGCTCGAAAATCTCAGGAAATTCGTAGTTAATGTTGACCAGCCATATCATAAAATCCCGCGACACGAACAGCTGTCGGGCGGCGGCCGGGTATTTGAGCGCGTAGTCGTAGAAGTCGTTCAAATCCGTCAGCACGGCGTCTTCCTTCGTTACGAGCGTCGGGAACAATATCTTTATATAAATAGGAATGTATTTTTCGCCGCCGTTTGACATGATAACGGCGTTCGAATGAATGATGTCGCCCGTCTTGTACAAATCCAGCGTGAAGTTGTAATAGACGCGGGTTTCGTTCGTGTCGAACGTGTCCGGCGAAAACGTCAGCCCGCTTACGTTCGACGTAATGCGCCCGGACAATGTGCCGCCGCCCGCGTTTTTCACGAGCAGGCTGCCTTCGTACAGCTCCGATGTCTCGATTACGATTTTGTCCGTATCGATAGCCAAAATCGGGAGAGGATATTCAAATTGCGCCGCTGCTTCCATAATGTCAGCCTCTTTTAGCGTTTTCAAGTAGCTGCTGTATGCGTACGAGCAGCTCGCTGTTGCTTGTTACTATTTTATTCAAGTTGTTCTGTACGGATTCGTTAATTGCGCCGTAAGCCGTCTGAACATGGTAATCGATAATACTGCCAAGCCCGTCGCCGAGCTTCTTTGTTATTTCTACCAGACCGACTTCGTACTGCTGCACGGTTTTTTCGAGCAGCTCCTGATTGCGTTCGATGTATTGAAGCTGCCGCTCTACGGTTTCCGTGCTTTTCGCCGTGCCCGCGCCTACGTCGGCAAGCCGCGCGGCAGTCTCGTTAAGCGCAGTGATTTGCGCCGACATATGCTCGCCATATCCTTTAAGCAAAGCCTGTAAATCGCCGCTGAACCGTAAAATAGCCGCGCCGTAATCGCCGGTACCCGCGTAAAACTGACCGACCTCGCGTCCGACATACTCTGTAACCTCGTCCGTAAGCCTGTCTCGAACGTTCGCAAAGTCAAAAAAAGCAGCCAACAACCGCAAAATCAAAAACATAGCGACTGCCACCAGCGCAAAGGCGAACCTGTATTCGTCGTACACGAATGCAAGTATCAGCCCAAGCAGAAGCGCGCCCTGTTCAAGACCGGCGGCGAGCTTGCCGATACCCGCGTAACTCCAGCCCAGCAACCCGAGCCGCGAGATATGCTTGTTTGCGATTGCGTGAATGTTAATCGACGAGACGTTTTTTTCGGCGGCCTTTATATAGTCACGGACAATTTTATTAAGCGTACGAAAAACCGTGTCCTTCAAATCTGCCTTCGAGTTCAAATCCTTCGCGCAGAAATAGAACAGCGTGAGTGCCGACTGATAGCCGACGGAGGCGATTATTCGCAGCGCGACGGTCAGCGCGCCCATCGCCAAGTACGCAGTCATGACGGCTGCGAAACCGTCAGGATTGTTAGCGAACGCGGCGAGACCGTTTATATACTCAAAAATATTTTGCATGTTAAGTCCTTTCATTTGCTTCGGATACTTCGGTTGATTTTGCATTTTGCTTGTCGAGCAGGTACACAATGAGAATCATTAGGACAAACAGAAACGCATTAAGCGCGAACGGTAGGCGGCGGTTTAAATAGGATAGCTGACCGGCCAAATACCCGAACGGGCTTGTAACGCCGAGCATGATGACAAAAATAACGCTCATGATACGCGCGCGCTCCTGTGGATCGACGTTGCTGATAAGCAGCGAATCCTTACGCGGGATGAACATCGCGTAGGCGAATGCATCGAGACAAGTGTAGACGACGATAACAAATACGTTATCCGACGGCGCGAGAATAAGCAGTGCATGGTTTATGCCATAAATAGCAAGCCCAGCCGTCATAATGTTTCGCATAGGATACCTATCGAAACGGTACTGAATACCGAACAGAAACAGCAGCATAATGGCCGCCCGAAGTATCGGGAAGTACGCCAAAAACTGCTCCGGTATATGTAAATTCTGATTGACATAGAGCGCGAAGAAGTTGGCGGAAATGAGCTGGCTGATGTTCACAAGCGTAACTAGCGCAAGCACAAGCACGGTGTTCGGGGACTTCAACATCATTGCGAAAACGGACTTGTATTCGGCGAGCATCGTCATGACGGGGACGTCCTTCGTCTCCTTCATGCGGACGCGTCCTTGTTCTGTTTCCGTCGAATAAATGTATAGCGCGATAAATTTAACCGTCATCGACACAAACGCTATGACGTACAGCACGCGCATAACCGGCACGAGCGAAAATTTTCGCATGAACAGCCCGGAAATCGGCGCGAAAAACACGGCGAGCAGCCCCATGATGTACGCCCATGTGTAGACGTGGACGAGCGTGTTTTTGTCGGCGTCCTCGACGAGCAGGCACTGCCACGA
>CAZJLW010000045.1:16034-20901 GCA_964546895.1 uncultured Eubacteriales bacterium
TAGCAGCCTTTTGATATTTGCGCGATGCTGTACATAGGCGAGAACGGCGATAAAAGCGCACAGCGCAACCGTTAGGCCGTTATAGCCCAGGATAAACAAAGCAATCGGAAACAACGCGACCATAACGAGGCTCGCGAGTGAAACGTACTTCGTAACGATAACGATGAGTAAACCGATGGCGTAAACGACAAGCGCCGCGCGTAAATCTATACACAGAAACAGCGCAAGCGACGACGCGATGCCCTTGCCGCCTTTAAATCTTAAATAGAACGGGAAGTTGTGACCGAGTACGACGCCGATTACGGCAAGGATTCCCGGCAGAAAGTCGGCGGTCGGGTTGGAAGTAAAAAACGGCAACGTAAACGACATAGCGCCGCGGAAAATAACCGACGCTAAGACGAACGCAATAATCGCTTTACAAACGTCCAGCACGAACACCAGCAGCCCCGCGGAACGTCCAAGCACACGATGCACGTTTGTTGCACCGGCGTTGCCGCTGCCGTGTTCGCGTATGTCTATGTGTCCGATAGCCCTTCCCGTGAAGTACCCGGACTGGAAACACCCAAGCGCGTAGCCCAGAGCCAAACAAACTGCGATATAAACAGCCTGCATAATTAGTCACCATCCTTTGTATGTGGATTTACTTATCCCGGTTTTTATTCCTGAACACAAAATGTATGGGTGTACCGACGAAGCCGAACGCTTCGCGCAGCTTGTTCTCCAAGTAGCGCTTGTACGAAAAATGGAATAAGTCCGTGTCGTTTACGAAAAATACAAACGTCGGCGGCTTGACGGACGCCTGCGTCATGTAATAAATTTTTAGCATTTTGCCTTTGTCGGCGGGCGGCTGAGTTGTCGCCATCGCGTCCACGAGTACCTCGTTCAGTACGCCAGTCGATACACGCATTGCGCTGTTTTCGTAGGCGACCTTTATTAGGTCGAACAACTTGCCGACGCGTTGCCCCGTCAGTGCCGAGATAAACAGCTTCGGCGCATACGGCATGTATTTCAGCTCGGCTTCGATGTCCTTCGTAAATTTTAAAATGGTCTTGTCGTCTTTCTCGACGGCGTCCCATTTGTTGACGGCTACGATTGCCGCTTTGCCGCGCTCGTGCGCGATTCCCGCAATTTTCGTATCCTGATCTGTTATACCTTCCTCCGCGCTTATGAGCAGAATACAAACGTCTGCACGTTCGACCGCCGCGACGGCGCGTACGATGCTGTAGCGTTCGATTACTTCCTTTATTTTACTTTTGCGGCGTATACCCGCCGTGTCGATGAATACATATTTCTGTCCGTCGCGCTCGTAGTACGTATCGACTGCGTCGCGCGTCGTGCCGGGTATGTCGCTGACGATTAGGCGGTTCTCGCCCAGTATTTTGTTTATTAGCGACGACTTGCCGACGTTCGGCTTGCCGATGATGGCTACCTTTATAACGTCGTCCTCGTCCTCGGCTTCGGCCGTCGCCGGGAATAGTTTGACGACCTCGTCAAGCATGTCGCCAAGCCCTGTCGCTTGACCGGCTGATATCGGAATCGGATCGCCCAGTCCCAGCGAGTAAAATTCGTAAATATCCATCGCGCTTTTTTGGTAGCTGTCGATTTTGTTGACTACCAGCACGATGGGTTTGCGTGACTTTCGCAAAATATCGGCGACTTGCATATCCGCGTCGAGCGCGCCGGTTTTGCCGTCTACCAGGAAAATTATTACGTCGGCCGTTTCGATTGCAATTTCGGCCTGACGAAACATCTGCTTGTAAATTGTGTCGTCTGAGTCGGGTTCAAGCCCGCCCGTGTCTATCAACGTAAAGTTATGTGTCAGCCATTCCGCGCTTGCATACAGGCGATCACGCGTAACGCCCGGTTTATCGTCTACTATCGAAATCCTGTCACCTGCTATTTTGTTAAACAACGTAGATTTGCCTACGTTGGGTCGCCCTATTATGGCGACTATCGGCTTTGCCATTCAAATGTCTCTCCTTATATGTTTGGCGTTTCGCCGCCCATGCATAAATTTCTGAAAAATTGTACAAAATCTGTCCCGCAACATTTTACTACATTAACGCGGGTTTTCAAACACTTTTCTAAAAACGATACCTCGCAGTCGTCTAGGAATACGGTATCATCGGCGCGTAGGCAGTTTTTCGGGATGATGAGTGCCTCGCCTAGGGGCGAATCTTGTAGCTGTGCGATTATGTCGCCCCCTGTTAGCAGTCCCGTTACGGTGACGCTTTCGCCGAAGAAGTTATTTTTTATTGGGTGTACGTGAATTTTCACGTTAAATATCGATTCCAGCCTTGCGCAAATATTTTTCATGAAGTCGTACGATGCTACGCCTGTAATGATGGAAGCTTCACGCGGCGGTTCGTTGCGGTGTGGTTGTGTTGGTTCCGATTTAAGTTCCGCGTCAACCTCGTCGGCGAACAGTGCAAGCATTCCGACGCCGTTTTCAAGCTGTGGGAAATCCTCGTAATGCTCATACGGCGGTAAATCGACCTCCGCCGTCAGGTACAGCTCGTCCGCGGCGAACACGAACCGCGTATCTTGTTCCTGCAAGAATCGCACTTGGCAGCGCTCGACGTATTGGATTATCCGTCGGCTGTCTTCCTTTCCGAGCGGTTCCAGCTCGGGCAACCCGTCGCGATGCTTCGTAAGACCGACCGGCACAATGGACACGCTGCGCGCGGCGGGCATGAAACGGCTTAGCTCCTCCACCGTCCGTTCGAGTTCGGCGCCGTCGTTCACGCCTTTGCACAAAACAATCTGATAATTCATCGCGATATCCGCTTCGAAAAATTTTTCGATATACGCCATAAGCTTACCGGCGTTTTTATTTTTCAACATGAACGTACGAACGTCCGTGTCCGTCGCGTGTACGGAAATGTTAATCGGCGAGAAGCGGTACTTTATTATGCGATCAAGCTCCGCTTCCGACATGTTCGTGAGCGTTATGTAGTTGCCCGTGAGAAATGACAGCCGCGCGTCGTCGTCTTTGAAATACAGCGTGTCGCGCATATTGCGCGGGAGCTGGTCTATGAAACAGAATATGCATTTGTTCCGACAGCCGGACGCCTCGTCCATGAGCCAGCTGTCGAATTCCAGCCCCAAGTCCTCGAACTCGTCCTTCTCGACCTCGAGCAGCCATTCTTCGCCGTTCTGCTTTTTTATGAGCAGCTCGAGTGAATCCGTTTGCGTTACGAATTTGTAATCAAATACGTCGTTTATTTTCTCGCCGTTTATTTTAAGCAGCGTGTCACCGGCTACAACGCCCAGTTCCTCGGCAATGCTTCCGCGTGCGATGCCCGTAATGTTGTTTGCCATGTTTAGTTAACTCCTTTTCAGTTCGATAACGGCCGCCATCGAACCTCTGTTGTTTCCGTCGCGGCGGTGCGAGTAGAATAACGCGTCCTCGCATTTCGTACACAAGTCCGCCGTTTCGATGTTTTCTGCCTGGATACCGGCGTCAGTGAGCAGCTGGGCATTGATTGCCCTTAAATCTATATAAAACTTGCCTTCGGTTGACTCGCTGGGTTTTATGAATCGCTCGGATAACGGAAGCTTCGTCCGGAACTCCGCAGCGACCGGCTCGTCGACCTCGAAGCAGCAAGCTCCGATTGAAGGGCCGATGCCGGCGAGTATGTCGTGCGGCTTGCAGCCGAACGCTTCCGTCATTTTCGCGACTGTTTTGGCGGCGATTGCGTCCGCTGTGCCGCGCCAGCCCGCGTGTGCCGCGGCGATAACGCCCTTGCGCGTGTCGAGAAAAAGAACCGGCACGCAATCTGCGTAGAACGTCGTCAGCGCTACACCCGGTTCGCTCGTGATGAGCGCGTCAATACTGCGTATATCGCTTTCGCGCGTTATTCCTTTACCCCTGTCGTTTTGCCCGACGATGTAAATATCCGTGTTGTGCGTCTGGTCTGAGAAAACTAGGCTGTCCACGTCAGTATTGAGCGCGCAGCACAGCCGCGCGAAGTTTTCGAGCATGAGCGCGCGTTCGTCGCGTCCGTTAAGCCGGAGATTAAGGCTCGAATAGCAGCCGGAGGAAACGCCGCCCACACGTGTCGACACGCAATGCCGCACTAGCCCCGTCCTTTCAAAATTCTCGAACACACACAGCTTTACGCCGTTAGCTTCCTTTATATACATAGTATTCCCCCCGTAGATACCGATAATGTCAATAAAACGCATCCTTCAAATGCTCAAGTGTGTGCGGCTTGTTTTCGCCGCCGTACATTATTTCAATGACGTCGAATCTGACGCCGCAGTTATGCAATCCCTTCATATTTAAATATAACATTGCTGTTTGTTTTATTTTCTTCTGCTTAGCAAAGCCGACTGCCTCGCGTGGGTAGCCGTACCGCAGCCCCCGCCGCAGCTTTACCTCCACAAACACAATATATTCCCCGTCACGCGCAATAATATCAACTTCCCCCGTGACGCGGCGGAACTTGCGTTCTAACACGACGTAGCCGTTGGCTTCCAGATGCTTGGCGGCCAGTTCTTCGCCGATATTGCCCAGCTCAATGTTTCGCATATTTCCTGTACTCCTCAAGCTTGTCGAGATCGCTTATAAACAACAAAACCTGCGCTACAATGTCGTACAGCTCCGGCGGTATGCTCTCGCCGAAATCAAGCCGCGTCAGCTCCTCTGTTAAGGCGCTGTCCTTGTAAACGGGAATGTTCGTCTGTGCCGCCTTTTCCAAAATTCGCCCCGCTACGTAGCCGGAGCCTTTGGCGATGACCTTCGGTGCGTTTTCGGATGGGTTGTATTTTAGGGCTACGGCTTTTTGGTTTAGTATCTGCTTTTTGTTGTTGTCTATTGGAAGTCATTCCTTTCGTAAACAAAAGCCGCTCTGCGGCGGCTGGG
>CAZJLW010000045.1:21001-23055 GCA_964546895.1 uncultured Eubacteriales bacterium
TCACACACGCATATCAAACGCATATCTTCTCGCGGGCTTCGCCTGTTCGCCATCGCCGCTGTCTCCGCTCCGCTTACTTACAACCGAAAACGGCTCACTTATTTTTTTAAACGAATACTCGTCGACGCTATAGCCGCGTGAGCTTAGCACAACGCGCAGTTTACTCACGGACTTATCGACAAGCTTTAGCGTATCGTCGTTATCGCTGCCGAATTGCAAACTCAGCCGCTTGCCGGATTTATTTATGAACACCTCGACATGTCCCAGCCGCAGTAAATCAAGCGATACCAGCGCACTCGCTTGCCCGTTCGCTTTCCGCGCGTCGCGACCTTTTTTGTCTTTGAAGATGATTAGCTCGCCCTGATTTTCGTTGCCGCTTACGGTGAACGGGATTTGAAAATACTCCTTGTGATTGCCGATGCGGCTCATGAATTCTAAGTTATCCCTGATTCCGGCGGCTAGTTTTGCCATCTCGTCGTTTGGAGCGGCTTGCGATAATGCGGTCTGTATTCGGGACGCCGTTTCGTTAATCGTCTTGTAAACGCCTGTCAGTTCCTTAAGCTGTTCAGACGGATCCTTACTACCGGGCAGCTTCACGGACAAATGCCGTTGCAGCGTTTGCCCGAACCTATTAACCAGCCATTCGCGCGTGGCTTTGTCGTCTGAAGCGAAAACCCGTTCAAGCAATGCGTCGGAACCCGTCTCGCCGTCGCCCAGCAATGCGGCGGTTTTTTGCATGTCCAGCTTCGCCGCCTCATTAACCTTAGCTTCGCTCTGCGTCATGCCCTTCGACAGCTCGCCTTTGAACAGCTCAATCAGCGTAGCATCGCCGATTTTAACATCGGCAACCGCCTTCAAAAGTAATTTTTGCAGCGCCGCGTCGTCTGTTTTTATCAGCTTATCCAACAAAGCCGACGTATCCGACGCAATGCTAAGCCGCTTATTCAAAATGCCGTTAAGCGTATCAATTGATTTTTGCTCAGCCGGGAAACCTTCTTCGAGTAGGAACAGCAGTTGCTTCAAATCAACCGTCGGCTTCGAGTAATTGAAAAAAGCCGCGTTGTGTAAATTCGCGGCGTCTATCGGTATTCCGTTTTCGACGAGCGTCGCCGCAAGTGCCATGTTCTCATTAGAGCCGTACAACCCGGCGTTCGCCAACGCTTCTTTAATAACAGGGTTCTGCGCCGCGCTCGCGTCCGGCTTAACCATTTCGAGCAGCACCTGCCCTTTAAAGTTTTCCTTCACGGCAAAAATGGATTCCTCGCCTATGCGCGCTTCCGGTAAAATCAGCGACCGCGCCGTCAGGCTTTCGCCTGATTTGAGCCTGATAGTTACCTGATTCGGCGAAATATCCGTAACCGTAGCCTTGAACCGTTCGCCCGCCGTTAAATCGCCGAATCTTCTTACATTCACCAAGCGCTCGCCGGAGCTGCTGGACGCGCCTGCCGTGATTGTGCTGGTAGTGGTTGTGCCGGTAGTTGTCGTGCCGGTTGTATTCGTCGCGCTGTCCGTACCTTGGTTTGAATAGCCGCCTACTTTCATCATTACACCCACTTTTTTATGAAACTTGATCTATGTATGGCGCACGCGCCGTGTTCTTTTATCGCCGATATGTGCTGCGGTGTTCCGTAGCCTTTGTTGGACGCGAAGCCGTATTCCGGATACGCTGCGTCGTATTCTTTCATGTATGCGTCACGCGTGACTTTCGCTACTATACTCGCCGCCGCTATCGAATGGCTTATGCCGTCACCGCCTTTTATGGCTTTCTGCGGCAATGCAATGCCGGGGATTTTGAAGATTCCGTCCACTAGGACGGCCTCTGGGGAGATACTCAGTCGGTTTATCGCGAGCGCCATAGCTTTGAATGTTGCTTGTAAAATATTTATGCGGTCAATCTCCGCGTTGTCCACGAAGCCGATGCCTATTGTAAGTGCGCTTTCGGTTATGAGTGCGGCGAGGGTTTCGCGTTTTTTTTCGCTTAGCTTTTTGGAGTCATTCACGCCGTTGATTGTGAGACCGGCGGGTAGTATTACGGCGCAAGCGACTACCGGCCC
>CAZJLW010000046.1:0-23054 GCA_964546895.1 uncultured Eubacteriales bacterium
TAAAGGAAATGATGGGCGGTATGGGTATTAACTCTATAGAGAGCTTGAAGGGCAATCGCCTAATGCTCAGAGGTGTAGGGCTTAACGAAAAGGAACTCGAAATTTTAGGAATAAAACATGCAGGAGAATAAATAAAAGGGGTAATGTTTATGCTTACAGCAATAGTCGGTATCAACTGGGGCGACGAGGGAAAAGGCCGCATGGTGGATCTGCTTTCGAGTGAATACGATATTATCTGCCGTTATCAAGGCGGTAACAATGCAGGCCATACTGTAATCAACGAAAAAGGCAAATTCGTTCTCAACCTTCTACCATCGGGCATTTTACGTGATACGACCGTTAATGTTATGGGTAACGGCATGGTCATTGACATAGAGCATCTATGCGGCGAGATAAAAACACTCGAAAGCAAAGGTATAAAAATAACGCCACAGAACCTGAAAATAAGCGACAAGGCAACAATATGTATGCCGTATCATAAATTGCAGGATAATCTTGAAGAGGATAGACTCGGGGATAAGAAATACGGCTCAACCAGACGTGGAATCGCTCCGGTTTATGCAGATAAATTTATGAAAAAAAGTATCCGCATGGGAGATTTACTCTCTCCGGAAACGCTTGAAGATAAGGTATCGGATATTCTGGATTGGAAAAACATTACTCTTAGCGGTTATAAACAAGCTGCGGTTTTAAAAGAAGCGATCATGCTGTGGCTTGAAGAATACGGTAAGCCTATTTTGCCTTTTATCACCGACATTACCGAATATCTGCTCGGTGCTATAAAATCAAATAAAAATATTATGTTTGAAGCACAGCTTGGTGCGCTTCGTGATATAGATTACGGGATTTATCCCTACACCTCATCCTCTTCTACAATAGCGGCCTACGCCACTATCGGAGCGGGAATACCGGGCACGCGCCTTGATAAAACCATCGGGATTATGAAGGCATATTCAAGCTGTGTAGGCGAGGGCGCGTTTACGGCAGAGTTGTTCGGCGACGACGGCGCACAGCTTCGTGAAGCCGGAGAGGAATACGGGGCCGCTACCGGCAGACCTCGCAGGGTCGGCGGTTTTGACGTTGCCGCTTCCATATACGGTGTAAAGGTACAAGGCGCCGACGAACTTGCTTTAACAAAGCTCGACGTATTATCTTACTTTGACAAAATCCCTGTGTGCGTAGCTTATGAAATAGACGGCAAAAAAACTACAGCTTTCCCGACGGGCGATAAACTCCTAAGAGCAAAACCTGTATACGAATATCTTGACGGGTTTAAAACCGACATAAGCGGTTGCAGAAAAGCTTGTGACTTGCCTAAGGCCGCACTTGATTATATACGCTTTATCGAAAAATCGGTTGGTTCGCCTATAAAATATGTATCGGTCGGAGCTAACAGGGAGGATTATTTGGTGCTATGAAAAAGGTATATGTAAACGAAAAATGGTGTCTTGGCTGTCATCTATGCGAATACAACTGCGCCTTTGCATCCGCAAGCGAAAAAGACATGGCAAGAGCTTTGAAAGACATAAAAATCAACCCCAAAATAAAAATAGAAGAATACAACAACATCAGTTTTGCCGTCTCCTGTCGTCATTGCAAAGAGCCCCTTTGTGTTAAGGGTTGTATCACAGGCGCTTTAAAAGTAGATGACGGGATAATAACAATAAATAAGGATAAATGCATTAACTGCTACACGTGTATATTAAGCTGCCCATACGGAGCGGTCTCGCCGTCTGATGAAGGCGTCGTGCAAAAATGCGAATTGTGCATAAAAACAAGCACGGGTACGCCGAGATGCGTTGAAGGCTGCCCTAACGGTGCGCTTAGTTTTGAGGAGAGAGGGTGAAAAGCTTGAAGTATGTTGTCATAGGCAATTCGGCCGCAGGAATCGGCGCGGTGGAGGGTATACGTCAAATTGATAAACAGGGTGAAATAACCATAATCACCGATGAAGCATACCATACATACTCACGGCCGCTTATATCCTATCTGCTGCTTGGCAAAACAGACGAACAGAGAATGAAGTATCGGGATAATGATTTTTACGATGAAAACAATGTTGAACTACGTAAAGGTGTAACCGTTACAAAAATCAACGACAGTGAAAAATACATAACCTTAAGCGACGAGAGCAACGTCCCTTATGACAGGCTGCTTGTAGCCACAGGTTCATCCGCATTTGTTCCGCCCTTCGAGGGGCTTGATAAGGTGAAAAACAAATTTACTTTTATGACACTTGACGACGCCAAATGGCTACAGAGCGCTATAAACAAAAGCTCCAGAGTTTTAATCGTAGGCGCGGGGCTTATAGGTTTAAAATGCGCCGAAGGGATACTCCAAAAAGTGGCAAGCTTAACTGTTGTGGATTTATCACCAAGAATATTGTCCAGTATTTTGGATGATACAGGTGCGAAGATTGTTCAAGAGCATCTCGAAGCGAAAGGTATGTCCTTCCAGCTCGCCCAAAAAGTCAAGAGCTTCACAGAAAACACGGCTACTCTCGAAACAGCCCACGGTGATGAACAGCAAATCCCATTTGATGTGCTGGTTTTAGCTGTAGGTGTTCGTCCCAATACGGAGCTTTTGCGAGGCATCGCAAAAATAGAAAAGGGTATCGTAATCGACGGCAAATGCAAAACAACTAGTCCGGATATTTATTCTGCCGGGGATTGCACGCAGAGCATCGACGCTTCAAGCGGTCAAAGCAAAATCATGGCACTGCTCCCGAACGCTTATATGCAAGGCGCATGTGCAGGTATCAACATGGCGGGCGGTGACGCGGATTTTACGAAGGCTATCCCCATGAACGCAATCGGGTTTTTCGGCTTGCACATAATAACCGCTGGAAATTACATAGGCGACACTTACACCGCAGGCGACGGAGCAATCTATAAAAAGTTGTTTTATAGCCACAACAGACTAAACGGTTACATTCTTGTGGGCGATGTCGAAAAGGCTGGGATTTACACAAGCCTTATCAGAGAACAAACATCTCTTGATTCGCTTGATTTTGAGCTGATATGCAAAAAGCCCGGGCTTATGGCATTTACAAAAGAAGACAGGAAGGTTAAACTGGGAGGTTCGTCAAATGAAGGTTGATGCGTTAAACTTGGATTATCGTGAACTTAATACCGTAATCAAACAGTCCGACGGTGATGTGCTTATTGAAAACTGCTTCGGCCAACGTTTTATCGGCGCGGGACTAAATTCCGCACAGTGCGGCGGAAAAAACATTACGATAAACGGCACACCGGGTAACGCCCTGGGTGCGTACTTAAACGGCGCGGTCATAACCGTAAACGGAAACGTACAAGACGCCGTAGGCGATACGATGAACGACGGCAAAATTATCATAGACGGAAACGCCGGAGATGCCTTGGGATATGCAATGCGCGGCGGTAAAATTTTTGTACGCGGTAACGCCGGGTACAGAACAGGTATTCATATGAAGGAATACAAGCCCGCAAACGGCTCGGAAAAAACACCTGTTATTGTTGTAGGTGGCAAGGTCGGCAGTTTCTTGGGTGAATATCTTGCCGGAGGGCTTATCATCGTGCTTGGTCTTGGCAGTAATGAGATACCGGTGGGTAACTTTACGGGTACCGGTATGCACGGCGGTTCAATATATATCAGAAGCGATAAGGAACTGGCAAATTTACCTGCACAAGTCACCGCAGAAGTGGCAAACGAGAGCGATATGGAAGAAATAAAGCCTGTACTCGTCGAATATTCCGGCAGCTTTAACATGAACATAAATGATATAATGAGTGGCCGGTTTTATAAATTAAAGGCGAACGCTAAAAATCCATATAAGCAGCTTTACACTGCAAATTAAGGGGGACTATTTATGTGCGGAATAATCGGTTATGTCGGCAACAAAAATGCTGTTCCGATTATACTTGACGGATTAAAAAAACTGGAATACAGAGGATATGACTCAGCCGGAATAGCCGTTTATTCAAACAAACAATTTGAAGTGGTAAAGAAAAAGGGTCGCTTATCGGTTTTGGAATCTGAACTTGCGCATAAGCCGATAAGCGGCTTCATAGGCATAGGACACACCCGTTGGGCTACTCACGGCGAGCCGTCAAACGTAAACTCGCACCCTCACCTGGGAGGAAAAAACAAAATCGCCGTTGTTCACAACGGCATAATCGAAAACTATAAACAGCTCAGAGATAAATTAACCGCAAAAGGTGTGGTATTTGTCTCCGACACGGACAGCGAAGTCATCGCCCAGCTTGCCGAATACTACTACAAGGGCAATATTATGGACACCGTTATTAAGGTTGCGAACGTCTTGGAAGGGTCATACGCCTTAGGCGTAATGTGCTTGGACGAACCGGAAAAGCTTATTGCAATAAAAAAAGATAATCCACTGATTATCGGTGTGTCTGAAAACGGTAACTATATAGCTTCGGATGTCCCGGCATTACTTAAACACACCTCCACCGTTTATTATTTGAACGATAAAGAAATAGCAGTATTGGAAAACGACAAGGTTTCTTTTTTCAACGCAGACAAAGAGAGTATAGATAAGCAAAGCGAAACGATTTCATGGAGCTTCGACAGCGCGGAAAAAGGCGGTTATCCTCACTTTATGCTCAAGGAAATAATGGAGCAGCCTAAGGTGCTTGAAAACACTCTCAACTCTGTAATCAAGGATGGCGCCAACAAAAACGTAATCGAAAGCCTTGACGTGCAGAAGTTTAACAAAATCGTAATTACGGCTTGCGGCTCTGCTTATAACGCGGGAGTTGTTGCAAAGTACGTGTTCGAGAGGCTGTGCCGTGTGTCCGTTGATGTGGAGCTGGCAAGTGAGTTTCGCTATAAAGACGCTATTATCGACGAAAAGACGCTCGTTATTTTAATAAGCCAATCGGGAGAGACAGCGGACACTATCGCCGCTATGAGAGAGGCCAAAAGAAGCGGCGCGACTACCGTTGCTATCGTAAACGTCATCGGCAGTACAATAGCAAAAGAAGCAGACCATACAATTTACACAGTAGCGGGGCCTGAAATAGCAGTCGCAACTACAAAAGCCTTTTCCGCACAGCTAATGCTTCTTTATACACTTGCGATTCATTTCGCCGGCAAACTTAACAGAATTACAGACGATGAAGTGCAAACGCTTTTGAGCGAGCTAAAGCTATTACCCCAAGCGGTTAACGAAATATTATTACAAGTCGATGCCATTCAACAATACGCCGCATCCTGTATCGTATACAAAAGCATATTTTTTATCGGCAGAAATATTGACTATGCAATCGCGCTCGAAGGTTCATTAAAGCTTAAAGAAATATCGTATATCCATTCGGAAGCATACGCAGGCGGCGAGTTGAAGCACGGCACGATTTCGCTGATTGAGGAAAACACATTGGTTGTCGCAATATCAAACTGCAAGCGGCTCGCTCCCAAAATAACAAGCAACATCGAGCAAGTGATAAGCCGCGGAGCAAAGGTACTCTTGATAAGTAATTGTCAGACGATGCAATCGGACGAAAAACTCTTTGTTATAGAAATGCCAAACACCAATGAGCTGTTCTCCCCTACTCTATCCGTTATTGTGTTGCAGTTATTCAGCTATTATGTAGCGGCTAACAAGGGGTTGGATATTGACAAGCCCCGTAACTTAGCCAAAAGTGTTACTGTTGAATAGGAGGAATGATAAGTGACAAACACAGCAAATGAGGTCATAGAGTTTGTTAAGGAAAACGATGTTAAGTTTATACGGCTTGCTTTCTGCGATCTTTTTGGAACACAGAAAAACATCTCGATTATGCCGGATGAGCTTCCGTCGGCCTTTGAAAATGGCGTATCCTTTGATGCTTCTGCGATCAAAGGATTCCGTGATGTTACGATGTCCGACTTACTTCTTTTCCCTGACCCATCTACGCTAACGGTGTTGCCGTGGCGACCGGGGCCGGGACGTGTTGTACGTTTTTTTTGCGATATAAAGAACCCCGACAAATCCATCTTCACCCACGACAGCAGATATATTCTAAAACGTGTAATAAAACGCTGCGAGGATATGGGTTATATAAGCAAAATCGGAGCCGAATGCGAATTTTATCTGTTTAAGACGGATGAAAACGGAGAGCCTACCGAAAACACACTTGACTACGGCGGTTATCTCGACATTGCGCCCCTCGACAAAGGCGAAAACATTCGGCGTGAAATCTGCCTGTGCCTTGAAGAAATGGGACTGAGACCCGAAGCATCCCATCACGAGCAGGGCCCGGGACAGAATGAAATCGATTTTAAATTTAGCGATGCTCTAAACTCGGCTGATAATTTGTTAACGTTTAAATCGGTAGTAAAAGCTATTGCCGCACGAAACGGTCTTTATGCTTCTTTTATGCCTAAGCCAATACGAGGCGAAAGCGGAAATGGATTGCATACCAACATATCACTTTCGCAAAGCGGCTTTAATATATTCAAAAACAAGGATGGCGAGCATTCTAAGGTTGCGGAAAGTTTTATCGCGGGGGTTCTTCAAAAAGCCCCGGAAATAACCTTGTTCCTCAACCCTATAGCCAACTCGTACGAGCGTTTCGGCGAGTTTGAAGCGCCTAAATATGTTTCATGGTCGCATCAAAACCGTTCCCAGCTCGTGAGGATTCCGGCGGCGATCGGCGAAAAGGTACGTATGGAACTGCGCTCCCCCGACCCTTCGCTTAATCCTTACCTTGCATTTGCACTTATCATCAGCGCAGGACTTAACGGCATTGAAAATGCACTTCCTTTACCGCCTGCTGTTGACGCCGACTTATACAAGGCGGATGTAAGCGTTACAAAAAACCTTGCATTGCTGCCGGATAGTTTAGACAAATCTATTGCCTTGGCAGAGAACTCCGAGTTCATAAAAAACGTGCTCGGAGACGAAATGCTACGGAAATATATTACGTTTAAAAAAGAGGAAGCCGCGAACTACAGAAGTGCGGAAGACAAAAACAGCTTTTATAAAGAGAGGTATTTCAAGTTTGTGTAATATCGAGGGCATTCGTCCCACGCATAAATAAAATGAAAGGTGGCGATTTTTACGGAATCCGTTTTAATTGTTTCGAATACGGAAAAAAGCATTGCTTTTTTTACAGAAGTGCTGCACTCGTTTTCCGTAAACAGAATTGTCACCGTACCATTTTGTTCAGAAGCTAGGCGAATGCTACTTGAGCAGGATTTTGACTTAGTTGTAATTAACGCGCCCCTTCAAGATGAATCCGGCGAAAGCCTGTCACGGCACATCGCCACAAAGGGTATAAGCCAAGTAATACTTGTTGTAAAAAGCGAATATTACGATGAGGTATCTGATGTTGTTGAGGATTACGGAGTAATAACGATTGCAAAGCCTATTAACAGAAATCTTTTTTGGTCGTCATTAAAGCTAGCTAAAGCTGCACATAACAAACTTAAGCTAATGCAAACGGAAAACGCAAAGCTGATTCAAAAAATCGAAGATATACGCATCGTTGACCGCGCCAAATGCATACTAATATCATATTTGAACATGAGCGAGAGCGAAGCTCACAAGTACATCGAGCGTCAAGCAATGGATACAAGAACAGCAAAGAGGACTGTAGCAGAAGGGATACTAAAAACCTATGAAAGTTAGTGACAAGCTCCACGAGGAATGTGCTGTTTTCGGAGTCAGCATAAAAACCGACGAAAATCCGGAAGCTGCGGGAATCACATACAACGGACTGCTAACATTACAGCATCGAGGACAAGAGGGTGCGGGAATAGCGGTAACTGCCGACAACAAAATTCTTTTTCACAAAGACATCGGACTTGTAAGCGAGGTTTTTTCCGGTGAGGTGCTTGAAAAGCTTCCAAAAAGCACAATTGCTGTCGGACACACAAGATATTCAACCACAGGGAACAATACAAAGGAAAATGTCGGGCCATTCATAACCGAATATCTTACAGGACGTATTGCATCCTCCCACAACGGCAACATAACCACTGCCAAAGAAATAAAAGACACCCTAAAAAAACACGGCTTGCACTTTAATGCGACGAGCGACAGCGAGGTAGCTTCCTCTCTTATTGCTTACTGCATGATGAAAGAGAACGACCCGATCAAAGGCGTAATACGTGCCGCAAACGATTTAAGAGGTGCTTTTTCGTTCGTAATTTTATGCAGTTCTAATAAATTATTGGCCGTACGTGACCCTTACGGATACCGCCCGCTGTGTATAGGAAAAAGCAGTACCGCAATAGCGATTGCTTCTGAGTCTTGCGCACTTGAAGCGAATGGGTTTGAGTTTGTAAGAGATGTTTTGCCGGGTGAGGTTATTGCAATTGAGAATGGCGAGATAACTTTTCAAAGT
Source organism: uncultured Eubacteriales bacterium (assembly GCA_964546895.1). Classification (GTDB taxonomy): domain Bacteria; phylum Bacillota; class Clostridia; order Lachnospirales; family CAZJLW01; genus CAZJLW01. The sequence continues at coordinate 8,331 of CAZJLW010000046.1, forward strand.
GTAGAGTTGCATAAGCATGAGACTTTAGGCGGATTATGTATATTTGAGTATGTATACTTCGCTAGACCCGACAGCACTATTGACAACCTCAGCGTTTATGCAGCACGTTACAACATGGGCGTTATACTTGCGAAGGAGTATCCGGTCGATGCGGACGTAGTTTGCGGAGTACCCGACAGCGGGCTTGAAGCGGCAATAGGTTACAGTAAGGAAAGCGGTATCCCCCTTGTCTCAGGATTCGTAAAGAACAGATATATCGGCAGAAGCTTCATTTACCCGACACAGGCACAAAGAGAAAGCGCCGTCAGGCTCAAACTAAATCCACTGTCCGCAAATGTTCGCGGTAAGCGCATCGTACTTGTGGATGACTCGATTGTAAGAGGAACAACAAGCGAAAAAATAGTAAAGAGCCTTAAAAATGCCGGTGCTGCGGCTGTACATTTGCGCATATCATCTCCCCCGTTCCGCTTTACGTGTCACTACGGAACAGATATCGATAACGAAGAAAATTTGATAGCCAATCAGATGAACATTGAAGACATATGTAAAAAAGTCGGCGCAGACAGCTTAGGATACATCAGCATCGACGGCCTTAAAAATGCCTGTCATAAGTGCAAGGTGTCTTTTTGCACAAGCTGCTTTTCAACGAGCGGGGAGAAAAAGACTCTTAGGAAAAATGAACTTGAATAAAAAGCAAGGAGGAATTGTTATGTCTAATACAGCGTATTTAATACTTGAAAACGGTATGGTATTCGAAGGGTGTACTTTTGGTGCTGTCGGCAATATTACAGGAGAAATTGTTTTTACCACAGGAATGACCGGTTATTTAGAAACTCTGACCGACCAGAGTTATTATGGTCAAATTGTCCTTCAGACTTTCCCTCTCATCGGAAATTATGGCATCATTCCCTCCGACTTTGAAAGCAATTGTATGGGAATAAGTGCCTACATTGTAAAATATCCGTGTCAAGAGCCCTCAAATTTTAGAAGCGAGGGAACTCTTGGCACTTTTTTACGGCAAAAAAACATAATAGGACTATGCGGCATAGACACAAGAGCCGTAACCAAAATCATCCGCGAAAACGGAGTTATGAACGGCAGAATTACGACGGAGAAACCCGGAGAAACAGATTTAACGGACATTAAAAACTATAAAATCATAAACGCGGTGGAGAGTGTTTCGACAAAGAACGTAGTACAGTATAAAGCGGATAGTCCAAAGTACAGAGTGGCACTGCTTGACTTCGGGCTAAAGCAAAATATAGTACGTGAGCTGAATAAGCGCGGCTGTGATGTATGGGTGTATCCGCATAACAGCACGCTTGCGGACATATCGGCAATAAACCCAGACGGTATTATGCTCTCAAACGGCCCCGGCGACCCTGCTGATAACCCGATTATAATAGAAAATTTGAAAGAGATCATAGCTTCAAAAATCCCTATGTTCGGCATTTGTCTTGGTCATCAGCTTTTGGCGCTTGCAAACGGTTTTAAAACCCACAAGCTGAAATACGGACATCGCGGAGCGAATCAGCCCGTAAAAGATTTGACAAACGGCAGAGTATATATTTCAAGCCAAAACCACGGATACGCAGTGACTTCCGAAAGCATTGACACACACATTGCCGCAGAGTGGTTCGTAAACGTTAACGATAAGACCTGTGAGGGTATCTTCTACAAAAACGCTCCTGTAATATCGGTGCAATTTCATCCGGAAGCTTGCGGCGGGCCGCTTGATACATCATTTTTGTTCGATAGGTTTTTGGAAAATGTGAAGGAGGGAAACTGTAATGCCGTTAGATAAAAACATTAAGAAGGTATTGGTAATCGGGTCGGGTCCTATTGTTATAGGACAAGCTGCGGAGTTTGACTATGCCGGCACACAGGCCTGCCGTGTTCTTCGCGAGGACGGCATTGAAATCGTCCTCGCAAATTCAAACCCGGCAACCATTATGACCGACAAAAACATCGCGGACAAAATCTATATTGAGCCGCTTACGCTGACAACCGTAAAGCGGATTATCGAAAAAGAACAGCCCGACAGTATTTTGTCGGGGCTTGGCGGACAGACAGGGCTTACTCTGTGTATGCAGTTAGCCCGCGACGGTTTTCTGGAAAGGCATAATGTCAAGCTGCTTGGCAGCTCTCCCGAAACGATAGATAAAGCAGAGGACAGACAAATATTTAAGGACACGATGGTCGAAATCGGCCAGCCTGTCATTCCGTCCGTTATCGCAACGGATATAGCGACAGCTACGAATTTCGCACAAGAAATCGGCTATCCCGTTATCATCCGTCCGGCATTTACACTCGGCGGAAGCGGCGGCGGTATCGCTCATAATGAGAGCGAACTCTTGGAGATAGCCGGTAACGGTTTGTTACTTTCGCCCATTCATCAAATACTTGTCGAAAAGTCAATTGCCGGGTGGAAAGAGATTGAATTCGAAGTAATGCGCGATAAAGCCGGAAACGTGATTACCGTGTGTTCTATGGAAAACTTCGACCCTGTGGGAGTGCATACGGGCGACAGTATAGTTATTGCCCCTGCTGTAACCTTGTCCGACAAGGAATATCAAATGCTTCGTTCGGCGGCGCTTAACATCATCACGGCTCTCGGGGTGGAGGGTGGCTGCAACTGTCAGTTCGCCTTGAATCCCCACAGCTTTGATTACGCGGTAATTGAGGTAAACCCCAGGGTATCACGCTCGTCCGCACTTGCGTCTAAGGCAACCGGATACCCGATAGCAAAGGTAGCGACCAAAATCGCAATAGGCTACACCTTAGACGAGATAGTAAACACAGTTACCGGCACGACATTCGCGGCTTTCGAGCCGACACTCGACTACGTAGCGGTCAAATTTCCAAAATGGCCGTTTGATAAATTCGTATACGCCAAAAAAGATTTGGGTACGCAGATGAAAGCCACGGGTGAGGTTATGGCGATAGCCGATACTTTTCCGCTTGCACTCCTAAAAGCAGTCCGTGGCGCGGAAATTGGGCTTAACTCCCTCGACCTGCCGCGGCTTAAAAAGAAAACCGACGGTGAAATTCGCACCTATCTTGATACTGTAACAGACCAGCGTTTATTTGTGGTATATGAAGCCATTAAGCGTGGCATCAGAATAGATGAAATCCATCTCATAACCAAAATCGACCGCTGGTTCTTATACGGGCTTAAAGATATCGCCGACAATAAGTTGGCCGAAAAGCCGTTAAACAAGCCGCTGTCTTACAAAATGGTCGATACCTGCGGTGGCGAATTCGAAGCCGTTACGCCTTATTTTTATTCCATACAAGACAGTACGGAGAACGAAGCCCTACCCTTCATAAACCGCAGCACAAAGGAGCGTATTGTGGTGTTGGGAAGCGGCCCCATACGCATTGGACAAGGGATAGAGTTTGATTATGCATGTGTTCACTGTGTGTGGTCGCTTAAAAAGATGGGCTATGAGGTCATCGTAATCAATAATAATCCCGAAACGGTATCCACCGACTTTGATACTGCCGACAGATTATATTTTGAGCCGCTTTGTATAGATGATGTCATGAGTGTTATTGAGATCGAAAAGCCTATAGGCGTTATCGTGGCGTTTGGCGGCGGTACGGCGATAAAGCTTACGCAGAAATTGCACGAACGCGGAGTAAAAATTATCGGGACATCCGCCGACAGCATCGATATATGCGAGGACAGAAAACGTTTTGACGATTTGCTTGAGGGGCTTAATATAAAACGCCCAAAAGGTTACGGCGTGTTTACTGAAAAAGAAGCGCTTGACGCGGCTGATGAGCTTGGCTATCCGGTTTTGCTTCGTCCGTCTTACGTGCTCGGCGGTCAGAATATGATTATTGCTTTTTCGTCCGATGATATTAAGGAATATATGGAGATTATCCTGCGGCAGAAGCAAGACAATCCTGTGCTGATTGATAAGTATTTGTCCGGGCGAGAGATTGAAGTGGATGCAATTTGCGACGGGGAAGACGTACTGATACCGGGCATTATGGAGCATATCGAGCGCACAGGCATACACTCAGGAGACAGCATAGCTGTTTATCCGGCGGCGCATATAGATGACGAGTTGACGACAAAGATATTTGATGTAACAAAAAGCCTATGTATGGCTTTGAATGTTCGCGGGCTTGTGAACATTCAATATGTACTGTATAACGGCGAAATATATGTTATAGAAGTAAATCCTCGTGCTTCACGGACAGTACCTTACATCAGCAAGGTGACAGGCGTCCCTATGTGCGAGCTTGCTACAAAGGTAAGTATGGGCGAAAGATTAAATACCTTGGGCTACGCATCGGGAGTGGCAAAAATACCGCCGTACATCGCTGTAAAAGTTCCGGTGTTCTCTTTTGAGAAGCTGACGGATTTGGACACGCACTTAGGGCCGGAAATGAAATCTACAGGCGAGGTTTTGGGGCTTGGTAAGAACATCGAAGAAGCTTTGTACAAGGGGCTTATCGCCGCGGGATACAAAATGGTGCCAAGCGGTATCGGAAGTGTTCGCAGCGGTGTATTTTTAACCGTACGCGACAGTGATAAGGAAGAAGTGTGTGCTATCGCAAAGAAATTTTTGGAGCTTGGGTTCAAGCTGTATGCTACAAGCGGTACGGCGGCTGTGCTTAAAAAAGACGGTATCGCCGCCGAAACCGTGAACAAAATCCACGAGAGTACGGACAACAACACCGTCACAATGCTCGAGAGCGGAAAAATCAGTTATATCATATCCACATCGGCAAAGGGCAGAAATCCAGCTACAGATGATGTAAAAATACGCAGGAAGGCTTGTCTTTTGGGTATCCCTTGCCTAACTTCGCTGGACACTGCGAATGCGCTTGCCGACAGTCTGCTTTCGGGGTACAGCGAAATAAACACAGAGCTTGTTGATATAAATCACTTAAGGAGTGAGCGTATGGAATTAAAATTTACAAAAATGCAAGGCTGCGGTAACGACTATATTTATATCAACTGTATTAACAACGCCGCTACGGGTGGTTTGGAAATAAACTCGCCGGAATCCTTGTCTGTGCTTCTGTCAGATAGGCATTTTGGTGTAGGCGGCGACGGTATTGTGTTGATACTGCCCTCCGGTGTTGCCGATGCTCGTATGAGAATGTTTAACCTCGACGGCAGTGAGGGCAAAATGTGCGGGAACGCCATTCGTTGCATTGCCAAGTATCTTTACGACAACAGCATAGTCCGCAAGCCGCTGATGACTATAGAAACTCTTTCTGGTATTAAAGAGCTGCAACTGTCTACGCAGAACGGTACAGTATCATCTGTTAAGGTGAACATGGGCAAGGCAGAGCTTTCACCTGACAAAATACCTGTAAAGCTGCAAGGCGATAACGTTATAAATAAGCAGGTTGTTATAAACGGCAACGAGTATGCCATAACCTGTGTATCTATGGGGAACCCTCATGCAATCGTATTTTGTGACGATATCGAAACTCTTAACCTTTCCGAAATAGGGCCGCAATTTGAAAACAACGCGTTATTCCCCGAAAGAGTAAACACGGAGTTCGTCAAGGTTGTCGGTAAAAACAGCATAAAAATGCGTGTGTGGGAGCGCGGCAGCGGCGAAACGCTCGCCTGCGGAACGGGCGCATGTGCTTCCGCTGTTGCGGCCGTGCTTAATGGATATTGCGAAAAAAATACCGATATTAAGGTCGGGCTTTTGGGCGGAGAGCTAATCATACGTTACACAGACGAGGCGGTGTACATGACGGGCGAATGCAAGAAAGTTTTTGACGGTGCGGTGGAAATATAAAGCGAAAATCAATAAAAAAGGAGTTGTAGATTATGCGTGATTATAATAAGGAACTTACTAATCGTGTGGAGTTTATCCGAGATCTGATTAAGTCGGCAAAGGCTGACGGTATTGTTTACGGAAACAGCGGCGGCAAAGATAGTGCGCTTGTAGGTATACTTTGCAAAATGGCGTGTGACAACACAGTCGGTATTATTATGCCCTGCGGCTCCAAGCGTAATTATAACGAAGACAAAAATGATGCCGAAACTGTTGCAAAGCAGTTTGGCATAGAAACTCGCGTTGCGGATTTAACTGAGCTTAAGAATACATTTATCCAAAAGTCTGACGGCTTTACAAAGCTGACAGAAGCCGCAACCTCAAATATAGCACCAAGACTTAGAATGACTACTCTCTATATGGTAGCGGCAAGCGAAAACAGGCTTGTCGCGGGTACCGGTAACAGAAGCGAGGGTTACATGGGTTATTTTACTAAATGGGGAGACGGTGCATATGACTTTAACCCTATTGCTGATTTAACCGTTACAGAGATATTTGAATTTATGCGTTATCTTAATGTTCCGGCTTGCATCATAGACAAAGCACCGTCGGCAGGATTGTTTGACGGGCAGACAGACGAAAGCGAGATGGGCGTGACATACAAAAGCATTGACAGCTTTTTGCTTGATGGCTCTGTCACGGAAAACGACCGGTTAATCATAGAAAAATATCACAGGGCAAGCGAACACAAGCGTAAAATGCCTACAGTATATGGGGGTCAATAATGAATATCAATCAGAACTACTTGAATCTGAAGGACAGTTACCTTTTCTCGTTAATCTCAAAAAAGGTAACTGAGTATAAAACAGAAAATCCCGAAAAAGAAATAATAAGATTAGGCATCGGCGACGTTACCTTGCCTCTTGTCCCGGCTGTAATAACAGCCATGCAAAAGGCAGTATCAGAAATGGGGGACAGCGCAACCTTCCGTGGATACGGCGAAGAACAGGGCTACTCATTTTTACGACAAGCTATATGTGGTTATTATGCTAAAAAGGGCGTATCGCTTAGCGACAACGAAGTCTTTATCAGCGACGGCGCAAAGAGCGACCTCGGAAACATTCTTGATATATTTGATGTGAACAATACCGTGCTTATTCCTGATCCTGTATATCCGGTTTATGTTGATACTAACATAATGGCAGGACGCAAAATTTTATACGTAAACGGCAATCCCGAAAATGCTTTTTTGCCGCTTCCGGATAATGCGGTGAAGGCCGATATTATTTATTTGTGTTCGCCGAACAATCCTACAGGGGCGGTTTACACAAAAGAGCAGCTTGCTTTATGGGTTGAATATGCTGTCAAAAATAACGCCGTTATCTTGTTCGACAGTGCGTACGAAATCTTTGTAACCGATAAAAATCTACCCACAAGTATTTATCAAATTGACGGAGCTAGGGAAGTTGCTATTGAGTTTTGTTCGCTTTCAAAGACGGCAGGATTTACGGGTACACGCTGCGGATATACCGTAGTGCCGAATGAGCTGGTCAGAAATAACACTTCATTAAATAAACTGTGGCTGAGACGACAGACGACGAAGTTTAACGGCGTGCCTTACATTATCCAGCGCGGGGCTGAAGCAGTTTTTACCGATGAGGGGTATAAGCAAATTAAAGAGAGCATTGATTATTATTTAGAAAATGCTCGGATTATTGCAGATACTTTATCTGAGCTTGGTATATGGTTTACGGGCGGGCAGAACTCGCCTTATGTTTGGCTGAAATGTCCAAACGGTTTATCGTCTTGGGATTATTTTGATGAGCTTTTGACTAAATATAATATAGTCGGTACACCGGGCGCAGGCTTTGGAGCAAACGGCGAGGGATTTTTTAGGTTGACGGCGTTTGGTAACAGAGATAATGTGATCCGTGCAATGGATAGAATAAAAAAGGCGTAGTGCCTTCATGAAGGCAAAAAAAATGGCTAAGCGGAAAACCATTCTCATGGGTTTTCCGGCTTAGCCATTTTTTATTTTTTATTCCTTCACCGCGCCCATTACTATCCCCTTCTCGAAATACCTCTGTATAAAAGGATAAATAATAAGCACAGGAACCATCGAAACGATTACTTTCGCACTATTGAAATTTATACTCGACAGCTTATCAAGCCGCTCCATTTCCTCGACGCTCATATACGCGATGCGGTCGGTCATATTAACCGTAAGCGAGCGTATATATGTTTGCAGCGGCTGCTTTTCGGGGTTATTAATATATATCTGCCCGTCGAAGAAGGCGTTCCAGTGATGCACTATCGCGAACAGCGTCACGGTTGCAATGGCAGGTTTCGCCAGCGGAATAAATATCCGCACGAGAACAAACAGCGGCGACGCCCCGTCCATAAACGCAGCTTCCTCCAGCGAATGCGGTATGCCCTTGAAAAAGTTCATGAGCATAATAACGCTGAACACCGGAACCGCCCCGGGCAGCACAAGCGCCCATATCGAGTTCATAAGCCCGAGCCTTTTCACAAGCAGAAAGTTCGGGACGATACCGCCGTTAAAAAGCATCGTGAACACGATAATCCACATATACACGTTGCGCAGCCGGAACTCCTTCGTGGTTCGCGACAGCGGATATGCCATCGAAATAATGAAAAACAGATTAATAGCCGTACCAAGCACCGTCCGCTTGACCGAGTTCCAGAACGAAATGAAAAACTGGTTAACCTTCGCCAGCTCCTCGTACGCCACTAGGCTAAAATTCACAGGAAGCAGCGAAACCTTGCCGAGCGCGGCGCTCGTCTTATCGCTAAACGATATCGCAAGCGTGTTGAGTATCGGGAACAGGCAGCACAGGGCTATGATTACCAGAAGCGCCGTGACGACTACGTCATATGCGGTTATTTTTTTCATGTCAGCCCTCCTAGAAAATCCTGTATCCTGCGAACCTATCGGCGAGCTTATAGGATACGATAATGAGTATGAAGCTCACGACGGACTTAAAAAACCCGACGGCCGTGCCGTAGCTGTACTGCAAATTCACAAGCCCCATGCGGTACACGTATGTGTCGATAACGTCGCCGGTTTTGTAAACCAGCGGGCTGTAAAGGTTAAAAATCTGGTCGAAGCCCGCGTTTAAAATATTGCCAAGGCTAAGTGTCGCCATGAGTACAACGGTAGACGCGATACCGGGCAGCGTTATGTACAAAACCTTTTGCAACCTCGACGCGCCGTCCATGTCGGCGGCTTCATAAAACGTCAGGTCGATATTCGTTATCGCCGCGAGGTAAACTATCGAGCCGTAGCCGAACGTTTTCCATGTGTCGGAGATAATTACGATTTTGCGAAACCACGTATTGCTCGCGAGAAACAGAATCGACTGCTTCATGCCCAAGCTCATAAGAATCGTATTGACAACGCCGCTGTCCGAGAGGAAGTTGTTCATAATAACTGCAACGATAACCCACGACAGGTAGTTCGGCAAATACACAATCGTTTGCACGGAGCGTTTAAAAAAGCTGATTCGGCACTCGTTTAACAACAGCGCGAACGACACCGGCACCAGTATATGAAAAAATATTTTCAGCACGGCGATAATCAGCGTATTGGCGATAACCTCGCGCGAATCCGGAAACATCAGTATCTTCTTAAAGTTAATAAGCCCGACAAATTCCGAGCCGAATATGCCCGTTATGGGCTCGTAACGCTGAAAAGCCATTACAAGCCCAAACATCGGCACTATGCTGAAAATGACTAGCATAATCATTCCCGGCAGGAGCATTGCGTGATAATATAGCTCGTGTTTTTTGTTCCTCAAGCAATCACTTCCCTATTTATCGACGGCCTTCTGAACCTCTGCCGTCAGCTTGTCGCCGCCCAGTTCCTTCCACTGTTTCACGAACTTGTCAAAGTAATCAAGCGGTTCTTCGCCGACGATTATCTTCAAATACATCTCGTCCTCAAGCTTGTCAAGCGAAGGCTTCAGATCCTGCGACGAATCCGTCGTGTAGTAGTAAGCCGACTGTATTATTACGTTTTCGGGCGTCGTTAAACCGTTAGAGCCTATATATCTGTTGTAATACGGCTTCCAGCCCTTACCGGCCACGTCTTTTTTGTCCACATATTCCTTCGCCAGTGTCGCCTGAGACTTGTCGTATTCGGTGAGCAGCGGGTCAGACTTAAGTACGCTTTCGTCGCCCTTTGTATCTACGTATTTTTTAACAACCGCACCGAGACGCGGTACTACATCATAGAAATCGAGGTTGAACCCACCCGTCGGAAGCAGCGCGCCCATAGACGTACCCAAATCAAGGTACGGCTTAAGCCTTGCGGCGCCCTCAGCGTCGAAGCCGCGGTAATAATCAAACTCGAGGTTCAATATCTTTATAAGTGCTTCGGGATTTTTGTAACCTTTTCTAACAGCCAAGAAATCCGCTACAGGCGAAGCCGTAAGCTGATTGAACTTGCCCTGTGAATCCAGCGGTGCGTTTACCGGTACCCAGTCGGATTCGGGATGGGCTTTCGCAAGCTCCTGCCTTCTGCTGCCGATGCCCCACCACGGACCAAAGAACACGCCTGAGAGATTGCCGTCGATAACCGCGTCCGTTTCACCGGCACGCGTCTTAGTCATGAACGACTTGTCGATAAGCCCATCGGCGTACCATTTGCGCAGCACTGCCAAGCCTTCCTTCACCTGCGGCGCGGTCGAGCCGTAAAAAACCTTACCCTTATCGTCCGTCAGCCATTGTCTGGGATACGCGCCGAACGAATGCATAACCGGCTCAGCGCCGTATATGTTGTTGTAGCCACCTACAGGCGTTGACGCAAGCGTAAGACCGATTGTCTTGCCTTTGCCGTTGTTTCCGGCGTCCTCGGCTACGAACGTCTTCAAAATCTTTTCGATGTCCGCTACGTTTTTCGGAAGCGGCAGCTTGTATTTGTCCATCCAGTCCTTACGAAGCCACAGAATGTTATGTCCGTAGCCAAGGTTTACCGAGCCTAAGCCCATGAGCTTCCCGTCGAACGTCAGTGTCTCCAAATTCTTACTGCCCAGCGAATCAAAAATCTGTTTTATATAATCTCCGGAACACAGCTTAACCGATTCCGTCAAATCCGCCAGCATGTTGTTTTTTACGAGGCTTTTGAACGTTAAGTACGAGTTGGAGTGAATGTTTATTATGTCGGGCAAATCGCCAGACGCAATATTTAGCGACAGCTTGTTCATGTAATCCTTGCCTTCGGCCTCCCAAAGGATTTTTACATCGATGTTGAGCTTTTCCTTAATCGCTTTAATCATGTCGTTGTTCAGTGAGCTGGTCCCTTCCGGGAACTTCGTACCCGTCGTCGCAGTTTTTGCGATCGTGATCGTAATCGGCTGCGCGTATTTGCCGTACGGCGTCATGTTAGTGTTCGCCTCTGTTTTCTGTCCGTACGCGACGCTGCCGCCCGCACACGTTAACGCCGAAGCCGCCATCAAAGCCGACAACCCTAAATGCATTATTTTTTTGCTTGCCTTCATCAATAATCCCTCCGTTTGAAATTTTTTGTGAATATTTACTGATAAAAATATTTTACCACTCAGTTCTTTTTATTAAAGTACGATTATTTTTGATTATGTAATATTATTTTGGTTTGCGGCGTTTGCGCGGTGTGGTTTGTGGACACAACCTAAGGAATATTCTATAATGCGTGTAAGGCAACCAAAAAATAAATCGGGAGTGTACATAATGAAAGTAGATTTACATTTGCATACAAAGGAGCGCTCGTCGTGCAGCATAGCACCGGAGCGCGAACAGATTTTGTCGGCAATAAAACACGGACTTGACGCCATATTTATAACCGACCACGACGTCAACATACCGCAAAGCCACATAAAAGACTTAAACAGACAGTACCCCGAGCTGAAAATTTTCTCAGGCATAGAAATAAGGACGGCGGACTACGGCGAGGACGTGCTGGTGCTGGGCTTACACGACGACGTGCTTGAGCAGCGCAAATGGTGCTACGAGGAGCTGTACGAATTCGTGCAGGCGAAAAACGGCTACATAGCCCTCTGTCATCCGTACCGCTACGCGAACGATGTCAAGCTAAATATCGAGAAGTACATACCGGACGCTATCGAGCTGCATTCTACGAACATAGGGCGCTGCGACGAGCAGATAATACGCGCGCTTGCCGAGCGACTCGGTACGCAACTCATAGCGAATTCGGACTCGCACAGCGTCGAGACTACGGGCATTTACTGCAACGAGCTGTACGAACCCGCCGAAACCGAGCGGGAGATAATCGCCTGCCTTAAGGCCGGTAACTACACGCTGTGCGCCGACGATGCGCGGATTGCGCGGTACAACGCCGCCGTAAAAAAGCGCGAGGATATCGTAAAGGCGATGATACGCGACAACAAAACCGCCGACGACTACGCCCGTGAGACTGGTAACTGGAGCGGACAGTTCGACAGGGTGATGATGGGCAGGTCATACGAGATATAAGAGGTGCGCCATGAAGCTGAAAACACGCATTCTGGTTTTTATGATGCTGACGAGTATTTTGCCGGTGGGGTTTTTGGGGCTGATGTCATACAACGTGTCGCGGCGCGTAGGCATGAACCAGACGCTGCAAATATTCCGCTACAACCTCGAAACATACGACGCCAACCTGACTATCTTGTTCAACAGCTTGGTCGAGGCGATGCGCACCGTCCTGGCGGATAAAAAACAGACGCAGGACGGCGTATCGATTACGGACATTCTAAAAGCGCAATCGGATACGGACACGGACTATAAAAAGTTCTACTACGCTTCGATAATCGATACGAAGCTGAAAAACATCATGACAAACGATAACATACTGAACATTTTTTTAAGCGACGGCGCGGATTATCAGTACACGAACGGCTTTTCGCCGCGTATGCTGAAGAATCCGTTCGGCGACGTACCGCTGCGCGAGCTTAGCGCAAAACGCTGGTACGGCGACATGCTCGCGCTGCGCGGGAAGGAGCTGCTGCTTGGCTACAACGTGTTTGAAGGGTTCACGGACGCGGGTTTTGGCGGCAGTGTGTTTTCGTGCGTCAAGCAGCTCATCGATACGAACACGTTTTCTGATATCGGCTTCATGGCGCTCAGCGTCGATAAGGGCATACTGCAAACCGTTTTCCCGAAGGGCGGGAGCCTGAAAAACAGCGCGTATCTGCTTGTAGATAACTCCTCCGGCGATAAACCGCTCATAGTTTTTAAATCCGGGGAAATCAGCGGTGTGGACGGTATCATCGCGAACTATTACTCCGGCGTGCATAACAGCAAGTGGATTATAGGGGCGATGAAAAACGACATCAGCGGCTGGGATATTCTGTACCTGATCGATAAAAACGAAGCATACAAAAGCTCGAATATTATAGGCTTCTTCACGGTAAGCACTACGGTCGGCGTGATTTTTGCGACTGTCATGCTTTGCTTTGCTCTTGTCGCGTCGATTATGCGTCCGATTGTTAAGCTCCAAAAGGCTATTATGCCTGTGGCCGCCGGAAAGCCGCCCGTGCTGACCGAGCCGTTCGGCGACGACGAGATCGGGCAAATCGGGACGGAGTTCGTAAAAACCGTGAATGATAATTTGGAGTTGCAGCAGCGGCTGTATAATTCCGTTATTAAGAAGAAGGAAGCGGAATTTAAGGCGTTACAGGCGCAGATTAACCCGCATTTTCTGTACAACACGCTTGATACGATTTATTTCATGGCGTCTATAAAGGGCATCGACGACATCGCGCAGATGGCCGTGTCGTTGTCGGAGCTGTTCAAGTTTTACTTGGATACCGGCAACGATTTTACGACCGTCGCCGACGAAATCCGGATTATCAACAGCTATTTAAGCATTCAAAAAATCCGTTACCGCGACAAAATTACGTACGACATAGCGATAGACGAGGCTCTGTACGGCTACAAGATTCTGAAGCTGATATTGCAGCCGATTATTGAGAACGCTATTTATCACGGGCTTGAACCGAAGGTCGGCAAGGGGCGCATTCGAATCGGAGGCGAAAGAACCGGCGACGGCGTGAGGTTTGTTATCGAAGACGACGGCGTCGGTATCGATGCCGAACGCGGCGAGTTCAAGGGCTTCGGGCTGCAAAACGTCAGCGACAGGCTTAAGCTGTTTTACGGCGACGGCTGCGAGCTGCAATTCGACAGTACAAAAGGCGTGGGGACTAAGGTTACGATAAATTTGCCGGAGGTGCGCGATGTACAGGGCGGTAATTCTTGAGGACGAATACATTATTCTGGAAGGGCTAAAGACGCTTATACCGTGGAGTGACTACGGGCTGGAGCTGGCGGGTACGGCTATGGACGGGATATCGGGGTTCGAGCTGATTTTGAGCGCGAAGCCGCACGTCGTCATCACGGATATCCGTATGCCCGGCATGAACGGCCTCGATATTATCGAGAAGGTGAAATACATCACGCCGGACACGATTTTCATAATAATAAGCGGGTATGCTGATTTTCAGTACGCGAGAAAGGCGATTGAGCTGGGGGTTACGGAGTATCTTGTGAAGCCTGTGACGGTCGGGGATACGGCGGCTGTTATTCGGAAGGCTGTCGGGATATTGGACAAGTCCGGCGGGAATCGACTGCCGCCCAACGAGCAGCCGCCGGACAAGCAGCCGCAACCCGGCGAAGCAATCGGCGGCAAGACCGTTCGCAAATCCGTTATGAAAGTAAAGAGCTACATAGACGCTAACTACAGCAATGACTTAACGATTTTTGAGCTGGCGGAAATCGCCGGAATGAACCCCTCGTATTTCAGCGTGGTGTTTAAAGCGGAGATGAATATATCATATATCAAATATTTAACAAAGGTGCGCATGGAAAAAGCCGAGCAGCTCCTTAAAAAAGGCATGAAGGTCACGGACGTGAGCCTTGCTGTCGGCTATCATAACTACCAGTATTTTTGCGAGATATTTAAGAAGTATCACGG
>CAZJLW010000047.1:0-1809 GCA_964546895.1 uncultured Eubacteriales bacterium
AAGAAAGGATTGAGAATTATGGAAAAGAACAGTTACATCAAAGGTTTAATATCAAGAATGAGCCTCGAGCAAAAGGTAGGGGCGCTGTTTACGCTGGGTTTCGCCGGGACGGTGGCGCGTCCGCATATTTATGAGGATATTTTGAAGTACCACTGCGGAGGGCTGCGCCTTACGCCGCACGCGCGTCTGTTCGGCAGCTATGTCGACCCGAAAAACAACAAAAGCGTCGTAGACTTCGTAGACACGAAGGGCTACAAGAAAGGTGTCGAAGCGCCGTATACGACGAGCGAGGAGTACGCGAAGATTTTAGACGAGCTGCAAGCCGTCGCTAGAAGCCGTGAGCTGTCGATACCGCTGCATTTTTCGTACGACCAGGAGGGCGGCACGAGCGCCGACCATAACTTCGGCGGCGTCAATATTTTCCCGAAGCCGATGGGCATCCGCGCTACGGGCGACCCGAAACTAGGCTACCACATAGCCCGTGCAGTCGCTAGGCAGGGCAAGGCTGTCGGATTCAACTGGGTTCACTCGCCCGTGCTTGATATTAATACCGAGCCGATGAATCCTGAGATTTATACGCGCTCGTATTCGGATAGGGTTGACGAGGTTGTCGAGTACGCTATCGAGTCGTGCCGCGGTTTCGCCGACGGCAAGATGATCGCAACCGGCAAGCATTTCCCGGGGCGCGGTGATTCGGCTGTTGATGCGCATTTCGAGATGCCTGTTATTAATGTAGATAAAGACACGATGCTTAAACGCGAGTTGCTTCCTTATAAAGCGCTTATCGAGAGAGATTTAATGCCGTCGATTATGATTGCGCACAGTATTTTCCCGGCGTTCGACGCGGAAGATATCGCCACTGTTTCGAAAAAGATTTTGACGGGCTTGCTGCGTGATTCGATGGGCTTCGACGGAGTTATCACTACGGATAGCATGACGATGGGCGCTATCGCCGTGAAGTACGGTGTCGCCAATGGCTGTGCGCTGTCGCTTGAAGCCGGTGCCGATCTCGTACTGATGAAGGCCGAAAGCGGACTTGTCGGCGAGTGCATTAACGCCGTCATTGACTTCGTGAATAAAGGCCGCATTACGCAGAGCGAGCTGGACGAAAAGGTTTACCGCGTGCTTGAGCTGAAATATCGCTACGGTCTGTTTACGGAATTCAGCCGCGAGAACGCCGACGAAGCCGCCAAGGACAAGGAAATCATCGCCCTGGCTGACCATGTCGCGAAGGCGTCTGTACTTGTAAAACGCAGCTCAAGCCTGCCGCTGTGTAAGTCCGAGAAAATCCTTGTTGTCGAGCAGATTAATAAGACGCCGAATGATATTTACTGGCATCCGGGTTTGCTGTTTAAAGATTGCTTGAAGTATAACAAGAATATAGATTATCTCGAAACGGCGTATACGTTCGATAAGGACGACATGGCTGCTATTGAGCATGGCGTTAAAAATTACGACACGCTTGTAATAACAAATTTCTATATCCGCGGGAAGCTGTCGAACTCTGAGTTCATCGACAAGCTGATCGCCGAAAATCCGGGTAAGAAAATCGTCGTTGTGACGAACACGCCGTACCCACTCAGTATTCCTAAGAACGCGAAGGATTTGATAATTACTTTCGCTACTTCGCCGGCTAGCTTGAAGGTGGTAGCTGGTACGCTGTTCGGAGAGATAAAGCCGACTGGGCAGTGGCCTGTTGCGTTTGATGTTGAGTAGTTAAAACTAAAAACCTTGGGTTTTTCATTCCGAGCTTCCGTGATGGGCAAGTAACTGCCCTGCGGGCTTGGACTGAAGTCCCAAGGTTTTTTT
>CAZJLW010000047.1:1909-4718 GCA_964546895.1 uncultured Eubacteriales bacterium
GCGATCTTAGTAAACAGCTCGGCAGTATACGCGCTGTTTTTTTTATACCCGGGTATTTTATTATAAATCTCCGAAAACAAAGTATAAAAAATATTATTGGACTTCACGTTAACGCCATACATCAGCTTCACCTTGCCGCTGCAGTCGTTGTTGTTCGCGATTAAGGCCCAGTGGTCGTTCTTATACCAAATCGACTGCGGGCGGGACACGTCCAGGAGCGTGGATATGAAAGTGTTGTGCAGAATAACGTGGTAACGGTCGTTCTTTAGCAGAAGCTCAGCTGTATCGCCGAAATGCCGCATGTACTGTTCGCGGGTCATCTGAACGACCTTGCCCGATAATGCGGACAGAGTGTAGTTTGTGATTGTCGGATAGCACAGCGGGGCTGTGATTTCGTCTAGGATATAGTACAGCCCGCTCATAGGATGCGGCTTACCGGCGTCTATATCCTCCCGAAATACATGGTAAAACTCATTGCAGAGTTTTCTCTGTGCTTTTGTGAGGTGGTTGGCGTCGAGTATTTCGTTAAGCAGCTCCTCGCTCATCGTAAAAAAGCTGAGCGACTTTTCCATATGGAAGTACGAGCCGCTTCGGTGTATTGAGGCGCCGATATCGGCGATGATGTCCTCGTATTCCGATTGCTTTGTTTTTATCAGTATTTGCGAGGAAGCGAGCTTGCACTTTTCCCATAGCCGCTCCTGCGTGTCTACGTATTGTTTATCGCGAAACGTGCAGTTCATCATGTCGTTTAAATCGTCATCGAAGCAATAACTAATGACGGCCATGCGCTGCGAGAGTATGTATGAGCTTTTGATGCAGTCTGAGGTTGTCATGGGAATGAACGTGTACATGGTCATATTTTCGTGAAACCCAAGCTCCAGAAACATCTGGTTCACTTCCAGATTCTTCAGCCCGAACTCCTTCGTTTGAAAAATCAACTCGACCTTATGTCCCAATCTCAGAATAGTTTTCAGTTTATGGAAGAACACGACGCAATACTGCATGTTGCAAGAAATCCATATGAGGTGATCGGCCTCGAAAATTTTTATTGTCGTCGGGACGGAGAGCTTTTCGGCGGCTTCAAGCAGGGAAGTTACCATGTAGATTCTGCCTTCCGCGCCGGTATGTTTCTCGACGTACATGCATGAAGTGGGGTTGTTCTGGATAATTTCCGTATCGGTAGTTACCGGCTTTTCGCCGGGTACGTTTAATATGTAGTTACGGATTTGCTTTCGCAAGTCGTCCTTTGAATAGCGTTTTTTATTAGAATAAAACCCGCTAAAAAAGTCCTCCAGTAAGCCGCCTCCGATATCGGCGTTTTTCTGGACGAAATATGCCACTATAGCGTCAAAGTATGGCATGTTGACAGAAGGCTTGCGAATGCCAGTCCTCCACCTGCTTATTGATGTCTGATCGATGTTTATTGCTTTTGACAGATCTTTCGCGGTAACGCTCAACAATTCCATTAAATACCCAAGATTTGACAATTGTTTTTTTGACATACAACACCTCTTTACATTTTGTTTGACAAGATGATTGGCATTATGCAGTTATTATATAGACATAGTGTGCATGTATTATAGCAACCATATTTGTGCTTGTAAAGCGCATACACTGTTATGCATAAGCAAATTGCGGTGTATGCACAAAAAGATAGTTGTTTTGTCAGGCATGATTCGGTTATTTGCAGGGCAAGGCAACTCTTGGTACATTACGGTGGTATCTTCGGCTTGACAAAACTTAACGAGGTGAGCGGTTACATCGTATCCGTATACTCGCGCTATAAAGAAAAGCGCCTTTTGGTTATACCAGTTATGTTATTTTTCGTCCGTTGTCATAAAACAGCCTGCCATAGCTCGGTTTATCAACATTAATTATATAGATTTGTATTGTATAAAACAATTGTATGCGTGGCACGGGCGACAGCAACGGTCGTCTGCACTTCATTTTTGCATATAGACTGTTTATGAAACGAACGTGCTATGACCTAGTACTTGAGTTTTTTTTATGGGCTTGACGCATATCTAATTTAGCAATACAGTGTTCTGCTTTTACTGTGTTTGTTTGACAACAGTATGACTTTGCTATAATTTGAATACAATAAAAAAGAGAGAGTGCGTTAACAACTCCCTCAACAAGTCGGTTAGGCTTGCGATTAATGAAGGGAAATAACCGCTCACCGTTTGCCGTGGGGGCGGTTGTTTTTTTGTCCTGAATTTGAAGATTAAGATAATGAGGATAGCAAACTCTATCATTAGAGATATCGTATTGCTTACATCCATACCAGTCACCCCCTTTCGGCTCTGATTGAATAAATCAATCACCACCTTCTCAGGAATAAATTTTTATTACATCTCTATTACAATTCCTCAGCACCTATTGAAAAAATTTTTGTGCAATGATATATTTTCTTCAGCTTACAAAATTAACCGGACAATCAAGTATATTATGTGTCATTATTACATTAATATTACATATGATTGTGTTTTATTGACTGGTAATTTTTGTAATGCTATAATGCTATGCGATATGGAGTGTCTCTATAAATATCCGTATGTTTTAGCAGTATTCAGAAACATCGGCGATTTATCAGGCGTTCCGAAAGGGTTATCATTTACCCAATTCAACAAAATCTAAAAGGAGGAAAAAAAATGAAGAAAAAAATTGCTTTATTACTGGCGACCGCTTTAGCAGTTACAGCGTTGCCGGTAAATGCCTTCGCTGGTTCTCAGAACAACCTGGTTTCTACTCCGGGCGCTGTTCAGACGAACACACTGATGGCAGAAAGAACGGCATGGTATGTGCCGAC
>CAZJLW010000047.1:4818-8386 GCA_964546895.1 uncultured Eubacteriales bacterium
GCTCCTAACAATGCTTACAAAGCGGGTAACGTTGTTGTAAGACCTGTTGCAAGTGACTTTACAGGCACAAGCTACAGAGTAATGAATGTTAATGCAAAAAATATTGAAAACAATGTCGATTTAAATCAGGCTGTTCCTGGTGCTGACTTAGTTATCATTCCGGATGGAGATATTCCGGCTGGCGCACAGTTTATGATAACTTTAACTAATGGACAGTGGTTCTTCAGAAATCTTAATGGTTCAACTCAGACAGATAGGTACAATGGTACCACTGCTGGCATTCCGTATTTCGTTAGAAGTGAAACTGTTAACGGAGTAGCTGGTGCTTCAGTAAAATATGAGCTGGTTTCAACTTATGACGTTACTAGAGGTATGTATGCCGCTACTTTAAATACTACTGGCAGATACACTAGAATAGGTGCCGGCGGTACTGTAAATGGTAATGTTCCTAGTTCTCCATTTAACGTTGTTTCACCGCTTGTTACTTCTACAAACTTAACGTATAACTACAACGGTACGTTATATGAAGAAGCTCCGTATATCCTTGATATACAGGGTGGCCAGAGTCAGGCTATTGCTTATGTAACGTTCCCGGACGGCGTAAAGCAGGGCTTAACAAACAATAATGTGCCTAACCCGGCTGCAACTGAAGTTGATATTAACAGCACTAACCGTAAAGCTATCGTTATCCCGTTAGTAGTTAGAGCTACAGGAAACGCTGACGTATCTGTAAACATTAACTCCGTAATAGCTAATGTTCAGTCTCAGACGTTATACCTTGGCGCTACTCAGGGTCCGTCTGCTGGTTTAGCTACTGTAACGGTTAACAATCCGAGAACAGCTGCTTTTGATTTCGAAAACGGCTACATCAGACTTGACGAGTTAAAGCTTGGTTCTTTCTCAAACGGTAGAATTACTTTAACTGTACCGAGAGGCTTCTATTTCGGTGACCCGAATCTTGTAGAAGTAAATGCGTTCTCCGGTTCGACTTGGGGTCCTCTGTTGACAAATTCACCTGCTAGAGCGGCTAGTGCTACTGCTAATGGTCTCGCTGGTGTTCGTAATTTTGACTACAGAGTTGCTTATAGACAGGACAACACGTTATACTACATGTATCAGGATAAGAATCAGACGGTTCTTGACATTGATATCTTAAACCTGAACAGAGCTACTACGATGTACGGTTCGCTCGTATTTACAGGCATTAGAGTATTTGCAGAAGCTAATGCTCCTGACGGTGCAATTACTGGTACTGTTAACGGTAAGGAATGGGATTCTTCATACGTACCTGGCGTTACGCTTGTACCTACGTTGTCAACTAGACTTATGATTCAACAAGACATGCCGATTACTTACGGTACTAAGGGACAATATGCTTCCGCTCTTACTGTAACCGGCGCTGTTCCGACTCTGTTTACTGGACGTTATGACAGAGATTATGATGCTCTTTTAAACAATCCGAACTCTACTCCTGCATACCGCGCTATGCTTGAGTCGCAGGATTTTGAGCACAAGACTGCTAGATTTACATTCTCAGAGCTTACTCAGTATTCTTGGTGGGGTAACAGATTAACAACTCTTTCCTTACCGGCAACTGCTAAGTTCCGTAAGATTGCTATTATCGGTAACGGTACAAACGATGCCGGTCAAACCAGATATCTTACAGAGCGTAATGCATTAACAATGGTAGATTACTATGATGCAAACTTTGTAGGCGCTACAGTTGGTAATGGCGTTTACCTTAATGATGGCGTAAGACATGGTAACGTAACTGTTGACGGAAACGTTATTACGTTAACTAACCTTACTCCTAATGTTGACCAGAACAGAGCCCAAATCGTATTTGATGCTTGGATAAGCATTGAGCCCGGTACGGCTAAGACTGCTACGGACATTAAGATAACTGCTGGTGCTTATGCGGCTCCGAGCGATGTCAGCGTTGCTAACAACGTTAACAACGTAACTATTGCTAAGGCAATTGATCCGGTTTCCGTAACTGTTGAAGGTGTAAACGATGTTCAGATCGGTTATCAGTTCCAGCCGGTTGGTAATATCGTAATGAAAGAGAACCTTGCTGATGCTGGACGTCCTGGACTTAGACGCAACAGACAAGTGCTTCTTACTATCACTGATTTAATTTCTACTGATTTACTGTTCTCGCCGGATGCAAAAGTTGCTGTTACTCCTGCAGCTAATGCCGGTGGTTTAACAATCAGCACTCTTACGTCTGTTACTAATGGCTTTGCTAACAGAACAGGCAGCACTTTATATGGCAACAACAACATCAACAATGGTGGTACAATTGGTTTCACAGTTAACTCTGAGTCTAGAACAGGCGTTGCTTCTACAATTACTCTGTCTAACCTTCAGGTAAAAGTAGACCGTTCCGTTCCGGAATCTAACCTTGCAGCTAAGAACTACCAAGTTCTTGTCTGGGGTACTGCTATAGGCGAAAACTTTGGCCGTGCTAGAGACCAGTTCTCAAATCCTGGTATCAAGACTGATTTTGCTAAGGTTATCTCCGCTGCTGATGACAAAGCTGGTATCATAACTTCAGAAGTTAAGCTTCCCGTTGGCGAATCTTACTACATGAAGGGTGGAAAGACTGTTGATATGCCTAACGGCGTAGCTGCATACATTTCTCCTGCTAGCGATAGCGTAATGGTTCCTGTCAGATTCGTTGCTAACGCACTCGGAATCAAAGACGACCAGATCATCTATGATGACGCTAAGAAGTCTGTTACGATTATTGCTCCGAACGCTGTAATTCAGTTTACAGTTGACAGCAATATCATGACTATCAATGGCACTCAGACTTCGATGATCACTAATGGCAAGACTGTTAAGGCTGAGCTTGATGCAAAGACCGGCAGAATGTACATTCCGTTCAGAGCTTTAGGTAATGCTCTTGGCGTAAATGTTGGTTGGGATGCAGCTACTCAGACTGCAAGCTACAACCCGATAGAGGCTCCTAAGGCTTCTGCTTCTCCGGCTGCAGCTGCTAAATAAGTTTTGAACTTATTTGCAAATGATGTATGAATAAATAGCTCCTTCATTGAGCGGGTAGGAAATATCCTACCCGCGATATGGAGGAGCTTTTTTCATAACTATATGGCTTGCAACGGTATAGATGTACGTATTATAATAAACTATGTAGTGGGGAGACAAAACTGGATATACAAATCTCCAAGCACACAAACGATATCATACAAAAGTATGTAAGCGGCTTGTTCAAAGATGCCACACTAGAATTATACGGAATCAAAACGGCTAAAATTAAGGAACTGATTAGTATTGAATTACCTGTTGTAGAACTTTCGGAGTCAAGAGCGGACTTTGCATTTCTTTTGGAAGATGATAGTTACCTGCATTTAGAGTTCCAGACAGGATATAACAAAAATGACTTAATCCGATTCGCTCATTATGATTTGCGCCTTTATGAGCGAGATGGACGTGATATTAACACTGTAATTATTTATACGGGTAATGTGAAGGAAGTGCCTACGGAATTAAAAATTGGCTCTTTGGAATACAGACCGAATAAAATAATGATGGGTAATTATAATGG
>CAZJLW010000047.1:8486-11742 GCA_964546895.1 uncultured Eubacteriales bacterium
TATCAGCAGCTTCTGTCCCGGATAAATCTTAGCCGGATTCTCGATTTCATTTACAGCTAAGATATCATCGATAGCCGTATTATACTTCTTAGCTATCTTCCACAGGCTATCGCCCTTCTGTACTACGTACATCGTCATGCTGGCCATGTTGTCGATCAGCTCTTTACCCATGTCGTCGAACTCTATCGCCGTTATGACATTAATGTTCTTCTCTTCCAGTACCTTCGTGTTGAAAAGCAACATTATACGGACTTCAATTTCTTTCCCGCTAAGTATATTGAAACTTACCCGGTCAACGGAAATATCAAGCTTCGCAATCATACCGCTAACAGCGCCCTTTGTTTCGATTACCTGCTTGTAGGGTACCATCGCTTTATACGAATACAGTGGGTAGTTATCGTCCTCAGCCACATACAGTATATCTGTGTCTATCATGCCTTCGGCGATAACTTTATCGTCGATTATTTTTATATCGTCGAGGTACGGAGTGCCTTTAATCCGGAAAATTTGTAGTATATCCGGGCAGCTGCCTTCAAGCTGTATTACTTCCTTTATATTCGCTTGGTTCCGGTTGCGGCAAATCAGATGCGGGTATTTCACGGGCGACTTCTCGATCACCAAGCTCTTGTTTATGCAGTATGCGTCCTCAAGAATCTCGAGCTGCTGTTGGCTGCTGATTTTCATGAGAGCTCCGATTGTGACTTCGGCTTCGATAACGCGGTCCTCGCCGTCTTCGTCGGCGCGTACGCGAATGTACTGATCCTTTACGCTAAGCGCTACGTCTGCAAACATATCTTCGCGGGCGTTAGCGACGTCTAGCGCGCCTGAGAATGGTAGCTCGCTTTCCATCAGCTCGACGATACTGGCGTCCGTGTCGCCTTTATATAGCGTAGATACAGCCAACTCGCCTGTAATGGAAACGCGCCCGTTAGAAATACGGATATCCTTATTCGTTATACTAATGCTACTCTGCAAAATCTCTCGTATATTCGGCTTGCCGGACGGTACCGGTATCTCGTCTTTGACCGTGAAGTGGTCGAATTTGTTCTCGACGGACTTGTTAACGTTAAGCTGCGTTTTCAAAAGCTGGTTCTCGGGAATGTCGTTAATATGTACTACAACTTCCTTAGCGCTCGAAGCTTCCGCGCTTATGTTTACATTCAGCACCGCACGATAATTTATTTTGCGGTCGTTAACCATTTTGTAGTCGATATTTGCGATTTCGCACGACAAGTCGACCCACATATCCTTCGTAATGCCTTCCATGTTAATAAAATCGTCCACGTCTACTGTAAAACCTATGCTATGTACAGGCTTTTCGGTTCCCTTCGCTAGATACAGCACCCCAAGCTCCAGCCTGCCCATGAAATTTACCCTATCGGCCAGCGCTTCGGTTTTGTCGATGTTAATCTTCGCGTCCGTCTGTAAAATAACTGCCATGTCGGGCTTCACGTCAGGTACGATTATATCCCCGTCCAACAAAACTTGTGACGTTTCATGGCCGGTATTTTCGTTCAGTATTATTTTTTCCTTTATGAGCTCGTTAGCCATTAAGTTATTCCTCCCTAAGCTTTAACTAGTATACAATATATTGTTAATATGCTATAATTATGCATATAATATGGGCGGCGAAAATGTTTTCGGTATCGAAAACTTTCGCCGCCCGACTATTCAAACTTTTATAGGGAGGAATCTTTATGGCAAAAAAATTCAAAGAACCCGTAAGTTCACTGACGCATATGTCGTTCGCGGTTTTGGCTATACCGCTGACGATATGGTTTATTTACGTCTCGATAATCGCGAAACAGCCGACAGCAATCGTTTCGTTCTCCATTTTCGGCTTTGCGTTATTCGCGCTTTACACAACCAGTTCCGTGTACCACGCGCTGTCGATTTCTGAGCGCGCAACTAAAGTTCTTAAGCGCATCGACCATATGATGATTTTCGTATTAATAGCGGGAACATATACGCCTATTTGCCTGGGGCCGCTTTTTGGCGTGTGGGGCATAAGCTTGCTGTGTGTCGTATGGGGTATGGCGCTGGCCGGGGTTTTCCTGAAAATTTTTTGGATCGGCGCACCGCGCTGGTTGTCGACGGGTATTTACGTGTGCATGGGTTGGAGTGTCGTCGTGGCGTTTTACCCCCTTATTAAATCAGTACCACCGTTGGGTGTGGTTCTGCTGGCTTCAGGCGGGATGCTGTATACGGTTGGCGCTGTCATCTACGCTTGCAAATGGCCGAAAACTAAATTCAAATATTTCGGCTTCCACGAAATTTTCCACCTATTCGTCATGGCGGGGACGATTATGCATGTAATATTTATGGCGGTCTACGTCCTGCCGCATAACGCGTTGATTTCGCTGCCGACCAGCAGCATCAGCGACAGTATATTCAACCAAAGCATCAAAATGAATATGCTTGCAATGCTACCGTAAAACCGCGAGTATTTTGAAAAGTTATCGATGTAAATGTTAAAGATTTTAGACGACGTGACCCAACCTAAGACAGTAAACAGCGAGCCGGGTATGAGCTGGACGAATTTGATTGAGTAGCTGCTCGACATTTTATAGGTTAGAGTAACGCAAATAAAAAGAATAATACTCGTGGCGGCGAAGCTGATACCGGAGAATGCCAAGTCATAATACTGGGGAACTTTCATCAGATTCAAGATAGTCGTACTAAAAATTATGAGCACGAGCATAGAAACCAGACATAGCATAAAAATAAATACGAGCGCAATACTTATGGCCTGCAGCTTAACAAAGCTGCGGGTTTCTTTTTGCCCAAGTGTCTTGTTGACGCCGCGCATGACGGCTTTGATGCCGGAAGCGGAGTTGACGATAGTGATAATAAAGCTGACCGACATTAGCGAAATACTGCGCTTATGAACTACCTCGTTGATGAAAGAATCGAACATGTCGGCGATTTGATTCGGAAAGGATTGACGTATCTGAATCTGCAAGTATGAGCTGTCTATGTTCAAGTAGCCGAGTATCGTCATAAGAAAAATAACGAACGGGAAAATCGCCAATATAATCTTATAGGCCATCTCGTTCGCTACCGAAAAAAGCTCCTCATCATTGAATTTTTTTATAAGGCGTACAAAAAATTTAATAACGGCCACAAGCCACACCTCGCCACGAATGTATGTTTAAACCGCTTTGCTAAAGTTGCGAATAATGTTATCGTATCGTTCTTCTGATATGTTTAGAAGCTCTAGTATCTCAGCTTTTGATTTACCTAGGTCGAGCAGAAG
>CAZJLW010000047.1:11842-22955 GCA_964546895.1 uncultured Eubacteriales bacterium
CCTTCAGCTTTACCATCAATCCTACCAGTCATAACACCATCTATATAAGCTTCTTCCCTGCTCTTATACATAAAATACTCAGCCTCCTCCAACTGCTTTACTATTTCATTGTCAGAAGTTGCGATGAAATACTCACTAACGAGTTGCTCCGCAAAGTCCGACTGATATGTGTTAACATACTCAATAAGCTTCTCGTGGCTATTGATAGTAAAAAAATATTTCAGCTCAATTAATTCTGCCGGGATATCACTCTGTCCGGTTATTTTTATTAGGTTTACCTCGTAAATTCTAATTAAATCCGAATAGACCTCGTTATTATGCTCATAACGCATCATAATTTCGCCAACATCGGGCAGGTCGCATGTGTTCGTGACATCAAGTATGCGGTTCTTGTCGTAGTGGAATAAGCCTTTTTCGGATTAGCCCGGAACTCCTCCGATATATCCTCGAATTTGACATTCTTACCAGTAATGGCGCGGATTATAGTTTCCGTCAGCACGTTATTATGAAACATGACTGTGAAAACCCTGTCGTTATTGGGTAGCAGCTCCGGGTTTATCGTCACGCTGCCTTCCAATATTTCTTTCTTCAACAACACATAATCTTTTCTCTTTATGATATCCACACCCCGCTTTATTTATAACCTCTCAACAGAAAAACATGTGTCAGTAAAAATCCGGCTACTAACCCTCCTATATGCGCAGCGTTGTCTACGTTATCCGACGTCAGCCCATAAACAATACCGAATGCGATTAGCGTTGCAATTTCGTAAACGTGGAGACCGTCAAGCGGTTTGCGTGTTTTTCGGGCGAAGGCAAGGCATCCACCGGCAAGGCCGAATATAGCACCGGAGGCACCGGCTGCATTCGATTGCGAAAATACAAGGCTAGCCACGCTTCCGACCATACCGGACACTATATATAGGATTATAAATTTCGGTATGCCGATATGCTTTTCGATACGGGAACCGTAGATGTAAAGCGAGAGACTGTTATAGGCGAAGTGCGTAATGCCGATATGCAAGAACATCGCCGTAAACAGCCGGTAATACTGCCCATCTAAAACAAGATGCGGCACTATCGCACCGAATCGTGTCAGTACGGACATATTGGTCGAGCCGCCGTTTAGCTCCATGAGCGCAAGCAGCAAAGCATTGATTATCAAGATAGTAAATGTAGCGTAAGTAGTGTTAACACGCTGTTCAGTCTGCGGTTGCTCAACTCTTGATCGCTCGTGTAACGACCTGCCACTTTGCAACTTCTCCTGTTGCGGCTCACCGCTACTCTCCAGCGCCGCAGCCAAAACCTCCCGCAAATTCAAAACCTCCGTAGGCTGACCCTCAGCGCATCGAAACCCGTCTTTCCCCACGCTCCAAAAAACATTATAAAACCACTGCCCATAATACGTCTCGCCGCCATCAGGCAACACATTTCCATTTTCCGAAAAAAATACGTTAACGAAAAACACGTGGCGGTAAGCGTCGGCGGCTTCATCGGCCGACAACGCCTCAACGTATCTAGCGTTAACGTTCATGTACTCGTCTATGCTGCACGCGTCGGTATCGACGGCGGCCACGACGTAGAGGACGGCCGGTTCGGCTTTAGCAAGCGCGAAATATTTCGAGCCGTCCGTAAAAACATTTTGAGTGAAACCCTGTTCGGTAAGACCGTTAAAAAACGCTTCCGCAAACTGCCTGAACATAAATTATCAGTTACCCTTCTCTAACCCTCACAAGCTTAGCGAGTGACAGCATGTCTATGATATGCGTTACCGTCCCGTCCAGTGGCATGACGGCATTTTTGATGTAAGGACTGTCTATTCCGGCGTCCTTTATTCTCTCGGGCTTGACCTTAATGGCGGAGCCGACCTCGTCTACTGCGACGGCGAATTTCTTATCGTTGACGCTTACGGTTATAATGTGACCGTTCCTGTTGTTGTCGTATACGCTGACCAGCTCGTCTAAAAGCGGCAGCATCAGCTCTGTACAAATATAGCGAGCCTGATTGAGCGCGGCAACAGCGCCGTCCTTGTCGCCGGCAGCACGGCATGTGTCTACTACTACTGCCTGTTCGTGAAGCTGACGGTGCGGCTCGTTTATTTTTGCGAGGACGTATTTTATGCTGAAGTTGTTGGTTTTATAATTGTCGTACCATTGACCGAAGGAGCATTTGTGGTGGTCGCGCGGCAGTAAGAACTCCGTGTTTTCCATAACACTTTTTTCAAGCGCCTTGACCCAAGCCAAATGCTTCTCCTTCATAGCGCGGAAGATATCGCCCGCGATTTCGGTCGATGTAACGGATAGCAGCCTGTTTAAGTCAAAAACCGGAATAACCGGCTGCCCTGGCAGCGCTCCAAGGTAATAGTCGGGCTGGTTCACAAGCGGCTCAAGCTCAGGTCGCAGCGCTGTTTTTATTATATAGGCGTTATCAAGACAGTAGTCGCTCTCATTAATTTTGAACGTTGCGAATATGCTTAGTTGTTCACCTGCCATATTGACCTCCCGAATTTTCGTATTACAGCTTGCTTACTTCCTCAAAGCGATCGTTAATATCGACGAATGCGTCAACAAGAATCGGATCGAAATGCTGCCCGCGACCCTCCACGATTATTTTCATGGCTTCCTCGTGCGTCATGGCTTTTTTGTAATGGCGCACCGATACGAGCGCGTCGTATACGTCGACCAGCGCCATAATACGTCCCGGCAGCGGTATTTCCTCGCCCGAAAGCCCGCACGGATAACCTGCGCCGTTCCACTTCTCGTGGTGCGTATGCGTAACGATGGCCGCGAAGTTAAGGAAATCCTTATCGCTCGTAAGCGTCATAGCTTTTTTTATGGCCTCGTAGCCGATTGTCGTATGTGTTTTCATTATCTCGAATTCTTCGAATGTAAGCTTCGCGGGCTTAGTCAAAATCGCATCGGGTATCGCTACCTTGCCGATATCGTGCAGCTGAGACGCTTCGCTCATTAGCTGCGCGTCCGATTCGGTGTATTTGTCGTCGTAGAGACCGTGCTCGAGTATATAGTTCAGGAACAGCCTGAAATACTCCTTCGTGCGGATAATATGCCCGCCGGTAGACGTGTCGCGCATTTCGACAAGCTCGGCCAACGTCGAGATAATGGCGGATTGCAGCTCTTTTATTATCTTCGTTTTTTCCTGAACCATTGCTTGAAGGTTCTCGTTGTAGTTAGACAACAGCCGCTGCCTTACAGCGTAGGAGAGGTGCATTTCGACGCGCTTCATGAGCAGGGGATTCGCAAACGGCTTATTGATATAGTCGACCGCGCCCAAGCCCAGTGCTTCCAATTCGAACTCCACATCGTTTTTGGCCGTAAGGAAGATAACGGGAACGTTGGCAATAAGCGGATTGGCCTTAATCAGCTTAATAACGTCGAAGCCGGTTATTTCTGGCATTTCCACGTCTAATAAAATCAAATCAGGTTTGATGTCGTTAAGCTTTGAAACGGCCTCGTTGCCATCCGTAAACGTTATAACCTCATACTGATTCTCCAAAACCCTACGAACGATTTTGTGAATAAGCGGGCTGTCGTCTATAAGCAACACCGTAGCGCGATCGTTTTCAAAATTATCAATCATTAAGTTCACCTCTAAGTTCACCTATATTAAAGCTGTGGGGTTTTTATATAATAAGCACCGTCTTGCGCCAAGCGTGACGAAAAAACATTGCCGGTCTGATTGCACATTTCATAAGCGCCAAGGAACAAAACGCCGTCATCATAAAGGGCGTTGCCGAGCCGCGTGACGATATCCTTTTTGAGCTCCTCTGAAAAATATATAAGAACATATCTACAAAATATTATATCAAATTGCCCCAACATACTAAAGCTGTTTTTTAAATTAAACTGACGAAAAGTGATATTTTTCTTCAAACGGCTGTCTATTTCCCAAACGGGGCCGACGTTTTTGAAGTAGCGCTCCTTAATCGTACGATCCAGCCCGCGCGAAATGGACATTGCGTCGTATTTGCCGCTTTTGGCGGTTTCGAGAACGGGCAGTGAAATATCGGTAGCCGTTATCTCAAAATCGGAGAGCGAAACGTCGCGGATGAACCGCGTCTGCAAATAATTATCTATGCTCATAGCCGTCGAATACGCTTCCTGACCGGTTGATGTAGCGGCGCTCCATATGCGTATTTTGTTTTTGCGACCCGAGCGCAAATCCTTAAGGAATCGGTCGAGCAGCAGGTTCTCGATAATAAGCCACGGCGATTTGTCCCGGAACCACTGGGTTTCGTTCGTAGTGATTGCGTCGATAATCTGCTGGGTAATGAAGCTGTCGCGTCCGAGCGATACGTTGTCGTACAACTCGGAGAATGAGTTAAGCCCTAAGTCCGCCAGTACCTTTGTCAGTCTCGTTTCTATTAGATAGAGCTTTTCTTCTGATATAACTATGCCGCATTTGTCTTCGATAAGCCGCTGAAAATAACGCATCTCGTTGGGCGCTATAACCATCAAAACGCCCCCTTAGTTTCCACAGTCAACAACCCTAGTATATTGTTAACAGATGTGGCTATAGTCGAAAGCGGCACTACCATGTCGCTGAGCCCCGCCTCAACGACGGCACGCGGCATACCGTAAACCGTACAGGATTCTTCGTTCTGGGTTATTGTGTAGCAGCGGCAGCTTTGCTTGAGCGCGCGTATACCGGCTGTGCCGTCCGAGCCCATGCCCGTCATGATGACGCAGAGGATTTTCTCACCGGAGAACCGCTTCGCAACCGACTCAAACAGCACATCAGCCGACGGCCTTACGCCGTTAACGAGCGCATTCTCGTTGAGCGAGATACGCTTGCCCGCATCTAGGCACATATGAAAGCCGCCGGGCGCTATGAGTATCTCGCCGGGCATAAGCCCCATGCCTTCCTCGGCTTCTTTTATTTTGAGCATCGTCTGGCGGGCTAGGTTCTCCGCAAAATTCTTCGTGAACCCAGCCGGCATGTGCTGCACTATCATGACCGGCACGTTAATGGACTTGCTGAGTCCGGAAAGCACGGTTTGCAGCGCGATCGGACCTCCCGTGGATGCGGCTATCAGAAGCATCGAGTATTCGCCGCGCTTTTGCGAATGCCACGACTCGGGCGGCAGGTCGAGCGCCGATACGCTGAGCTTCGACAGCGCCATACGTATACCGCGAGTTACCGTTTTCAGGTTCTGATCGTAGCCTTCGTCCAGCGGCTTGAAAATCGTATGCAGTTCACGATTTTGCAAGTCACCTGAGAGTGCGACCTTTTCCGACGCAAGCATTATTACCGGAATGTTTTTATGCTTGTTGTAAATACCGCGCAATAAATCGTTAATATCCATATCCGAGACGTTAGTATCTACGATAATCAGCTGAAAAATCTGTGTATTTATGAGCTTAAGCGCAGTCTGACCGCTTTGCTCCGCCGCTACGGATACGCCAGGCGCGGCGTCGGCAAAAGCCATTGTTATCATCCTTCTGTAAACGATCGAAGAGGATATCAATAATACGGCATATATTTTCATTTACCAAACCCCTAGATTTTGAATTGTTGTAGCAATTTCTCAAGCGCTACTGCGGCTTGACTGACCTTTTCGGCGCTTGTGTTCGTCGACGTCGCTATTTTTGCCACGTCGTTTACGTCTACGTTGATTTGCTGAATATTTTTGGAAATATCCACTACGCCAAGCGTTATTTCCTTCGTGTTGCGGTTGATTTCGGTGATGCTTGTCGAGGCGCGTTCCGTGTTCATCGCGACTTCCTCGGACGCCTTCAAAAGCTCCGATGTCGAACGTGCGATTTCGTTTACGCCCTTCGCCGACTCCGACGCGCTGTAGTTCACGCTGTGCGAGCTTTCGGACAGGTTCGTAATTTCGCGCGATATTTCTGTAAGACGGTCGGCCGCCTTCATCGAGTCGGACGTTATGCGGTCGGTGCGTTTCGACTGCTCTGTTATCGATGATGTCAGGTCGTTCGTGAAGTTTGTTATCTCGTTGATTACGCCGGTTATGTCGCTGACGGCCGATACGGCTTGCGACATGTTCGTTCTCATGTTTTCGATTTGGTCGGCGATTTCTTCCGTTGCTTGCGCCGTTTGCTTCGCAAGCTCCTTGACCTCGTTCGCGACGACTGCGAAGCCGTTGCCCGCTTCGCCCGCGCCCGCGGCTTCGATCGCGGCGTTAAGCGCAAGCATGTTGGTCTGATCCGCGATTTCGCTTATTACTCCTACAATTTTGCCGATTTGCTTCGACGATACGTTCAGGTTGTTTATTATGTTATTCGTGTTCGCCGCCTTCGTGCGTGCATCCGTCATTATTACGACGGCGTTGTGCGATTTGCGGTTGATGTCCGAAAGCGACGCATTAATATCCTTTACAGAATCGACTACGTTAACGACGGCTGTGTTAACTGCGTTGGCCGACCCGGAGACGTTTATTATGCTTGACGTAATGCTGCCGACAAGCCCCGTCGCCTGCTTCACACCGGCGGAGGTCTGCTCGGCGGCGGACGCGAGCGTGCGTATGGTGCTGCTCATCTGCTCGACTGCGGAGGCTATCGTGTTGATGTTCGTACTTGCCGACGACAGCGATGCCGACGACTGCGTCATGCCCGTCGATATTTCCTCTACAGCGGCGCTCACGACGGTTGTCTTGACGCTCGTGCCGTTGCCGGTTTTCATCATCTCGTGGACGATTTCTAGCATTTCGCTTGCTGTTTTGCGCAGCTCGGATGATATCTCAAGCGTACGGCGCATTCCTTCGCGGCTGGTTGCAACCATGTTGTTGAACGCGCGGCTTAACTCGCCGATTTCAGAGCCGGACTTATCGTCGCTGGATACGGTGTAGTCGCCCTTCTCGGCGTGTAGCATGAGCTTTTGCAAATTCAGAATCGGGCGGCTTATCGACGCCGACATGCATAGCGCCAGTATAATCGACACGACGATGCCTACAATCAGCGCCCCGAGCAGTGCATTTTTCGTTAAAGCCGAATCTCTTTCTATATCTAAGGACATGTCTTTACCGAGCTTGATTTTCAAAGCCAGCATCGAATCGATATGTTTCATAGCGATGTCTGTATGCGGCCCAATCGTCTGTGTCATGTACTGATACGAGTCGTCGCGGTTTGTCTGCGCGCGCTTGTAGGCTTCGCTAAGCATTGATTTTATGGTTACAAATTCCTTTTTGAAGTCATTAAAGTTCGTTCTGGTTTCGTCGTAGACTATTTTTTCCTCAAACTTGGGCAACAAAGAGTCTATTTCCGTAACGTATCCCATCGCGTTAGAATAAGATGTTTCGAGCTTTGCCAAATCGCTTTGCAGCAGCATGTCGCGCATCGTGACGCGCAGCTTCTGGAAGTACGTGGAAATCTGACCGGCTTCGCCTAGCGGCTCGATCGTGCCGTCATAAATACTGATGACCTGCTTATTCAGGTTGGTCAGCTGGATGTAGCCGAACACCCCCATAAACGCCCCAATCAATGCGATAAGTAAAAAACTGAGTAACAGTCTTGTGCGAATTTTCAAATTGTTCATGAAACGCTCCCCCTCGATAAAAATACTTTTTCTACGTCAATAAGCAGAATCAAGTCATGCTCGGCTTGGTAGACGCCTTTAAGCAGCTCGCTTTGCGGAGCCTCGACGTTAGCCGGCATGGCGGAAATTAATTCGTTTTTTATAGTAAGCACATCTTCGGCCGTATCTATCGCGAAGCCGTAAATCTCCTTCGTACCGCAGCGCTGTTTTAGAATGATGCTATCGACAGACGCGTCTCGTTTGATCGGCTCGTAGCCGAGTATTAGCGCGAGATCAAGAATCGTCACGACCTGACCGCGCATATTGTACAGGCCCATAACATCGGCGGGCGAGGTAGGTGCAAGCGTATACGACACGCTGCGGTTAATCTCCTTAACACAGCCGATATCAATGCCGAACAGCTCATCCCATAACCTGAAGCTTAGAATTTTCACCGGCCGGACACCCCCCTGCGGCTTTTTATTACATTGTCGACTGTTTTAATAAGCGTTTCCTTGTTCAGTTTATTTTCAAAGGCGTCGAAGCCGTATTCGATTGCTTGATTTACATAATTGGAAGCAGTCATGGACGATACGGCTACGGCGGGAATGTTTCGAAGCCGCGTATCCTTGCGAATGTTCTGAATCAGCTCCAAGCCGCCCATTATCGGCATGATTAAGTCGCTCACTACGGCGTCGTAAGTGTTGCGGCGCAACAGCTCAAGCGCTTCCTTGCCGTTTTCGGCGACGGAAACGGTGCAACCGGCGGCTTCGAGGTACTTCGCCTCAACGTGCTGGAAGAACGGTGTGTCTTCCACGATGAGAACTCGCTTAGACATGTTGATGTCTTTGTCGGCGGCCGATGTTGCCGGTTCGACCAACTCGAACAGCTCGTATAGGTTCAAAATAACGACGAGACGGTTCTGATACAGCACCGTTCCGAAAATCCCTTTCGCCTTGATCTGTTCCGTGTCGAGGTCGAAATGCTCCTTCGCATTGTCGATAATACGCTCTACGAGCAACCCGATCGGATGGCTGACGAGGTTCGGCACGATGACGGTGAGCTTCTCCTTTTCGTACTGCTTCTTCTTAAGAGGCAGAAAATCCTCCGGGCGTATAACGCGTATGGCTTTGCCGCGGATTTTTGCGTAGCTGTCGCCGCCGACTTCTTCGATGTCGGAAGCGAGTATCGTCTCGACGCGCGAGACCATGTTCATGTCTATGGCGTACGTTTCGGTGCCGGAGCATTTGAACATCATCATGTTCTGGTACTCTAGCATGATTTTTTCACGCTCGGCTCTGTCGGGCGCGGACTCCTGCTCCGTAACCGGGAAGTGCGCTTGCGAACGCTTCGCTATGCCCTCCGGGTCGAGTATCAGAGAAATTTTTCCGTCGCCCATAATAGTCACGCCCGAATAAACGATGCACGACTTAAGGCACGACGGCAGCGGCTTCACGAGGGTTTCCTCCGTGTCGAAAACTTCCCCGACCAGCAACCCGAATTGCCTCTTGAATACGTTGATAACGACTACCTTCGTCTCGCTGCCCGGCTTCAGCCCGAGCACTTCCGCCAGGCTTATTATCGGAAGCAGCTTGCCGCGCAGCCGTATTTCCTTCGAATTTTTGATATGCTCAAGCTTAGTGCCCAGCTCGTTTGATTTCAGGCTGACGACGTGGTCGATGCACATCTGCGGCATCGCGAACCGTTGCCCGCATGTGCCGACCATGAGCGAATGCATTATCGCAAGCGTACGCGGAAGCAGCAGCGTAATCGTCGTACCTGCCCCCGGCGCGGACGAGATTTCGACCGTGCCGCCTAGCTTCTCGACGTTGTTTTTAACGACGTCCATGCCGACGCCGCGCCCGGATAAGTCGCTGACTATTTTCGCAGTCGAAAAGCCCGGGAGCATTATGAGCTTAAACGCGTCGTTGTCGCTCATGACCGCCGCCTGATCCTCCGACAGCAGTCCCTTTTCTATGGCCTTGGTTTTGACGGCGGCGATGTCTATGCCGCTGCCGTCGTCCGAGACGTCGACCGCGACCAGCCCGCTTTTGTGATACGCGCGCAGGGTTATCGTGCCCTTGCGGGATTTGCCCGCGCGCTCGCGTACATCAGGATATTCCAGTCCGTGATCTGCCGAGTTGCGCACGAGATGCGTCAGCGGATCGACAAGCCCTTCTATCATCGAGCGATCCAGCTCGATGTCTTTGCCCTGTATGTTAAGCGCTATTTCCTTGTTTATAGATTTGGCGATTTCCCTTACGACGCGCGGGAATTTGTTGAACACGTTTCCGAGAGGTTGCATACGCGTCTGCATTACTTCCTCTTGAAGCTGGCTCGTAAGGTTGTCGATGTTTTGCAAAACATGCGTCATGGCCGACGCGTCGGTGTTGCGGTTCTCGTAGGCGTTAAGCAGCTGATTGCGCGCAAGCACCATCTCGCCGGAAAGCGCCATAAGGTTTTCGAGCAGCTTTACGCTGACGCGAATCGTCTCCTCGGGCTTTATCGCGCTCTGCGCCGGTTCGTCGTGGACTTCCTCGTCGTGGCGCTTCTTCGTGAACACCTCGGGCTTGATTTCCTTAACCCACGACTGTTCCACTCCCGTTTCGTCGCAAAATTTTTCGAGTGTCAGCACGTTTGTGACGAGCAGCTCAAGACGCACGTCGCCGCCGTAGTAGCCGGTCAGTACATCAGTTATATCGTTTACGTCATGCGAGTCGCTGATATCCGCGAACGCGTCGACGATTTCCCCCTGCGCGCTGAATCTGCCGAACAGCTCCGCCGGTTCGCAGTGATCCCGAAGCTCCGCGTCGTACGGTATGACTACCTTGTAGACCGTATGCCCTTTGGCGGCGAGCGCGGTCAGCGCGTCGCAGAATGCCTCGTTGATTTGCTCCGACGCCACGGAGGCGTTCAGCGATACTTTTTTGCCGTAGACGTGGAGGTTTTTTATAGGCTGCGGCTTTGCTACGGTGGTGAGTTTGAGCGGCTTGACGTCCGGTTTTGCGTTGGATGAGGTTTTCGATTCGGGTGATTTGTGGTCTTTTTGCTTTGTCGGTTTTTTAGCCGGTGCGGTCTTTGTGTCCGGCGGGTTTTCTTGCGGTGGAGTTGCGCCGGTTGGTTTGGCTTGGGTGGTTTCCGTTAGCGCCTTCGGCGACAAAATATCGTCCAGCTTGTTCAGATACGGCGAAATGTCCAGCTTATCGCTTTCCGTTACGTTATACACCATCTGCTTCAGGCAATCGTTACATAACAGAAGCCAGTCGAGAATATTTTCGGACATCGTCAGGCTTTTTGAACGTATCTGCCCCAGCACGTTTTCCATCGCATGAGCCAGAGTAACAATATTTTTCAGCTGAAAAAACCCCGCCGTCCCTTTAATGCTGTGAACGGCGCGGAACACGTTATTTATTTGATCGTCGCTGCCCTGACTGTAGCTGCCTTGATTGTAGCTGTCTTTGAATTTTTCAGTATCCAGAAAGGCGCTTTCGACTTCCTCAATATGTCCTTTTGCTTCGTCAACAAAATCCTGTAAAAACTCATCATCCTGCACAGTATCACCCGCCCTTATGTCGGAAATTTCATTATAAAATTTCTGGTTGATTTTTACATATAGTAACACA
>CAZJLW010000048.1:0-3357 GCA_964546895.1 uncultured Eubacteriales bacterium
CATTTTGCATAAATCCCTAAGAAAACAGTGTTGGATAACGGCTTCATATATCGTTTTATAATTTCCACCCCCTGTTTTGTATTATATCTATCAAAAATCCAATGTCAACATTCTTAACATCTCTCAGTCGGGTTCAACTTTATAAAACTCCGTTATACCCTCATTATGCTTGTAACAATGGAAAATCTCTTGGAAATTCATCATAAACTATGCTAAAATGGATTATATAAAAACAGAAGGAACGATGTACAATGCGTGAAATTTATTTTGACAACGCAGCTACGACGAGACCGTCCGACGCCGTAATAAAGGCGTACGCGGACGCGTCGTCACGCGCGTACGGCAATCCGTCGTCGCTTAACCGGCTCGGGATAGATGCCGAGCGTGAGATGAAACATGCTACCGAGGTTTTGTTCAAGCTGCTTAATACGCCGCAGGAGCGGTTGTTTTTTACGTCTGGCGGTACGGAAGCTAATAATCTGGCTGTAATCGGCGCGGCGCGAGCGAACGCTGCCAACGGGCGGCATATCATTACATCGACGGCTGAGCATCCGTCCGTCTTGAACGCATTTAAGCATTTGGAGAGTGAGGGCTTCGACGTGACATACGCTGCCGCGGACAAAAACGGGCATGTTGTCACAGAAGCCCTTTTTAGCGCCATACGGTCGGATACTTCGTTGGTTAGTATTATTCATGTCAATAACGAAACCGGCGCGATTAATGATGTAGATAACATTGCCCGGGAAATAAAACAGCGTAATAAGTTGACTGTGTTTCACAGCGACGGCGTTCAGGGGTTCTGTAAGGAACGGGTCAGTCTGCGAAATGTTGATATGTATTCGTTTAGCTCACATAAGGTTCACGGGCCGAAGGGCGTGGGTGCGCTTTTCGCGAAGAAGCGTATAAAGATAAAGCCGCTATTTTTTGGTGGGGAGCAGCAGGAAGCTATTCGCCCGGGAACGGAGAATACTACGGGGATTACGTGTTTGCAAGTGGCTGCCGGCGAATGCGCTGCGGATTTTGAGAGGAAGCACGCACATGTTACGGCACTACGGGATAGAATGGCGGAGGTTGTGGAAGTTATTCCGGATACGGTTATTAATGGAGATGTAAGTTGCTCGTCGCCTTATATTTTGAATGTCAGTTTTCTTGGGGCTAAGGGCGAGGTGCTGTTGCACATGCTGGAAGAGGACGGGATCTATGTGTCGACCGGTGCGGCTTGTAACGCCAATAAGAAAAAAGGGACGCTCTACAATCTGCGCTATGATGATAAGCGGATTGAGAGCGCCCTGCGGTTTTCGTTTTCGTATGAGAATAAGGTGGAAGAGGTGGAGTATTGTATTGGTGCGCTTGTGGGGCATGTGGAGCGGTTGAGGAAGCTACGAGTTTAGTTGGTTGAGTGATTGTTCTTCTGTATAGAAGTGTTTGCAATCGTCGTTTTCATCGATGTCTTTTAGCATTGCTAGGTCTATATCGTCGGGTTCTTCTTCTAGGATTTCGTCCCATGTTATTTTTTTATTACGTGATAGGAAGTTTTTTGAAACGTACGAATATAGTTTCTCAGCTTCGCTAGCCTGCATTTCTTCGATGATAGATTTTAATTTTTCTTTTATTATTGCAGCCATATATTGCCTCCTAGTCTTTATACACTTGACCTCTGTTATCGATTTTTACAATACTAATTATGTTGCCGTCTTTGTCGAATATAATTCTAAAATCTCCTACACGTAGACGATATTTATTGCTAAAGCCCTTTAACTTAATAACGTCACCCTCAGGCAAACTATTTATAGCTGACGTTATTCTCAACACGGTTAAGCTGTCTTGTTTTTTCAAAAACTTTATTGCTTGTCTGGAGTATTTTACAGACATATATAATCCCCTTAGTCATATATTTATTGAGCGGTTGAGGAAGCTACGCCTTCCGTAAAAACGCCCCGCGCGGCATCGAAAGCACGATAATAATCCCGATGGCAATAACACCCGAAATCTTTAATGTCTCTACCCCCTTAACAGTCGCCCTAGTTACATCATTAAGCACAATATTATACATCGTGCTATAAATCCCAGCACCCGGCACAAGCGGTATTATACCCGACAGCAAAAAGATAGTAAGAGGGATTTTACGCACAAACGACAGCGTCCGGCACATATAAGTAACCAACAGCGAGGCCACAAAGGCGCCCGAGACTGTAGACAACCCGTTCCAGACAGAAAGCTCGTAAGCCAGCCACGCAAACGTTCCGCATATTCCGCAGAAAACAAGCTCGCTTTTCGGCGTGTTAAAGAGCATTGAGAATGAGAGTGTTGCGATGA
Source organism: uncultured Eubacteriales bacterium (assembly GCA_964546895.1). Classification (GTDB taxonomy): domain Bacteria; phylum Bacillota; class Clostridia; order Lachnospirales; family CAZJLW01; genus CAZJLW01. Next base: position 2,317 of record CAZJLW010000048.1, read on the forward strand.
AGCTGAAGATAAGCTGACCGAGCATTATAGAACCCCCTGTATAAAAAACCAAATCTTAATAACAACGCCGACGCCCGTCGCAATCGAAACCGCGACGATAACCGCGTCCATAATACGGCTCGTACCCGATAAGAAATCGCCTTCGAGTACGTCTCGGACGGCGTTAGTAATACCGATACCGGGTACAAACGGCATGATCGAGCCGCTGATGATTTTGTCCATATTAGTACCGATTCCAAGCCCCATTAAGGCTATCGTCATAACCGATATCAGCGCGCCGCATATTATGTTGACCAAAAAATTCGAAATATGCCGGACGCAAAGGATATTAAAAACAACATAAATAAGTAAGCCAATGATAAACGCGTTAATGCAGTCGAAAAAACTGCCGCCGAACATATAGCAAAACGCAAAACACGTGACTCCGCTGCTACTTATCCTAACCGGTAGGCTGTACGGCTTCACGTTTTTTATTTCCCCCAATTTTTCGGCAGCCGCGCCGAAGTCTAGCTTGTTTTCGACGATGTTTCGTGACAGCTCGTTAACGAGCGCAACCTTGCCCAAATGCATAGTACGTACCTTCACGCGCTTGACAACAGATACAGGCGTAGCGGACTCGTTCTCGGCAGATGCAAAAATACCCGTCGGCGTTACGAATGTCTCCGATTCCTTCAAACCGTAGGCTTCCATCATGCGAGTCATAGTGTCCTCGACGCGGTTAGTTTCAGCACCGTTAGAGAGTAGGATTTCTCCGGCCTGTGTCGCGAGTTTTAGTATGTCTTTTGGGTTAGCGTCTATAGCTTTAGATTCTTTTAACTTCAAGTCTTTTGTAGCTCCCTTCCCATGTTTTGATAAGCTGTTGCAATAAAAACCCGTACAAGCCTTCAAGCCCCTCTGTCTCATCGTATTCCTGCAAAGCGTTGTAGTACGCCGTCTTGTAAACATAGTCGTACCGCTTAAACTCACAGGGGCGTTCTTCGTTTACGATATAACGCCTTTCGTCATAAGTCCCAGCTGTAAGGGTGCGGTGTATTTCCTTAA
>CAZJLW010000048.1:3457-15479 GCA_964546895.1 uncultured Eubacteriales bacterium
TAAGAATTTCATAGCATAGCCGTTCTCACTTCCATTCCCTAACAATTATTATAGCACAATCCAAACATTATTATCATAACAAAACAAAACGGCTATCAGTCCCAGACACAAGACTGATAGCCGTTTACTTACCTATATCTTCCATAACTCCGTGCGGTTTCTATCATAGCAAATATATTTTCGTCCGGTGTATTCATACCGCACTGGTCGCCGGTTGACAATATGAATCTGCCGCCTTCGGCCGCATCATCAATAGCCTGACGGCAGTCATTAATTACTTGCTCCGTGCTACCCAAAAGCATAGTGTTCGTCGTATGCAGGTTGCCCTTAAGCACCAACTTGTGACCATACTTCGCCTTCAATTCCTTAAGATTAGAATTACCCATCGGGGGCAACTCCAGCGGGTCAATCACCGTCAAGTCGGTTTCCTCCGCGCAAATCTTAACCAGCTCGGCTTCCGGCCCGCAACTGTGAATATGGGATGGAATGCCATGCTCCTTACACAATCGCGTGATCGTCTTAACAATAGGCAGACCCATCTCACGAAACATCTCGACAGTCTGAAAAATTAAAGTACCCGACGCGCCGGTGCAAATGAAGTCCGGTTTATCACTAAGGCTCATCAACCTTTCAAAGCGCTTGACGTAGTAAGCCAGCCGCTTATCGCGTATTTCCAAATACTTCTCAGGATTGTCATAGTAATCATATATCGTACGTTCGTTGCCTATCAAGGTGCTTACTCCGCATGATATTCCGACAAGTCCATGCTCGCCCAGCTGTTGCTTCGCATAGCGTATCAGCGCTTCACCCGTAGGATAGCTGCTGCGCTTTTGCACTTTTTTATAGCTTAGCGGCTGCTTATCTAAGCCCAGTGTTTCATAATAAATATTCGCAGGCGGGTTATTATGCGTGTACACGCGCGCCGTATCATTCCAGAACATTTTGCTCCCGGCAGTACGCGCCCGACGCGTGATAACCTTTTCCTCACTCTCGAATACAATATACTCCTGCTGCTCAAGCGCCTCGGCATCCAAGTCATCAAACAGCACAGGCAGATATCCGTCCATAAGCGAATCAAAGCCAAAATACTTCACGCAATTGATATATGCCAGCCAGATAGGTATTTCTTCGTAAAGATATATATCAATGAAGCTTTTACCGGTAAGCCTGGCGGGTATCATATTAGAGGTATCGGGAGCAACAGGTACATGATCCGGAATTTGTCCGCTAAGAACAGCCGTCAACCTCTCACGCGAAGTCATAGTTTGAAGGCGCCTGAACCAGCGCAGAGGTCTTATCGACCAACTCTTGAATCGTAACGTCAGTATAGCCGATGATCGTCGTGAACAAGCGGCTGTTAAAAGTCTCGTACCAGTACGGGTCTATCTTATTTTTGCCAAGAAATATACCGACGATGGAGCCAATGGTTGCCCCGTTACAATCCGTATCAAAGGCGGCTTCAACCGCAAGGCATATAGCCTTGCCCAAATCTTTTTCGCAATACAATAGAGCCATAACAACAATCATCGCGTTAGAAATCGTATGGCACCATTCGTGAGCATCGTATTCGTTGTACAGGGTATGTATATTATCCATAACACGTGTAACACTCCGACCCTCCCTATACCAGCCGAGGAGCGCATCAATATCACGGCGCAGACGGCTTTTTTCAGGGATTTGTGCCAAACCGGCGTCTATAATAAGCATTTCATCATCAGTAACAGCAGCGGCTGCGATCATTGCCGCGATCATCATTTCGCCATAGATACCGTTACGTACGTGCGATATGCTCGCGTCTCTCCATGCATATTCGGCAGCCAGCTCCGGATTGCCCGGGCAGATATAACCGAAAAAGTCGCCGCGTATTTGTGCGCCGATACGCTCACGATATGGGTTTTGATAGAGTGCGGTCTCGGGCGGAAGCATACCGGTGGCGGCGTTTCTGTATGCAACGCGCTCGGCTGTGCATGTCGATAGCATAGGAATCCAAGCCATCCAACCTTCCAGCACATCGTCGGGAGTAAAATTCTTGCCGTATGTTTCGATCAGCTTAAGGGTAAAAACAGTGTAGTTAGTGTCGTCATCAACCGGAGCCGCACCCTCTATACAGTCGATCCAGCAGCGCTTCTCGACCCAGTTCGGATCCAATCCGGAATTTTTAGCAAAATTCTCCGGCAGTGAGCTGCGGCTTATGTAACGTGACAGCGGTTTGTCACCGGAATGTTGTGTGATAGCATCGATATGCGCCCGCTTTAAACCTTCCGTGGGCTTACCCAGCAGACATCCCGCAATACGTCCAATCCATGCGCCTTCCAACTGCTCGCGGTAACGTTCCGCTTTGAATGCCGGCAGTTTTGGCGCGTTTTTCGGACGCGCTGCGAGTATTGAGCTTAAGTCGTCCGGCTCATAGTACGGATAGTCCGGACGTATCGCAGCACTGCGCAACCTCTGTCCGATTACCGAGGCTATGTCCTCGACATCATGCGAACGCGCGGCTTCCGCCACGGCAGAGCATATCTCTTTAAGGTACTCCACATCGCGGCCTTCCTCCCAGCTTTCCTTCCAGTCGATACCGAGAGCGTTGGCATACTTAATCCATTTTTGTTCTCTAAGCATAATAATCCTTTCCGGTGTCCGTCAGCCCTTAATCGAGCCTATCATGACACCTTTCACAAAATATTTTTGAACGAACGGATAAACAAACAAAATAGGCACAGTGGCAACAACGATGAGCGAATATTTCAGCACATCGGCTGTATGTGCCATAGCGATCTGCGCTTCTGGATCCATTACCATAGACAGATCGACCTTATTCATAATAAGGATTTCTCGCAAAATAATCTGCAACGGGAACTTTGTCCTGTCGTTCAGATAAATCATCGCACTGAAATACGAATTCCAATGTCCAACGGCCGAAAACAAAGCGATAACCGCTATAACTGCCTTAGAAAGCGGCAACACCATCGTAAAGAAATAGCGCGTATCGTTACAGCCGTCGATGCTAGAGGCTTCAAGTAGTTCGCCGGGGATATTTGACTGTATGAAAGTGCGCGCCACTATGACATTGTATACGGACAGAGCGCCCGGCAGAACCATTGCGCCAATACGGTCTATAAGCCCCAAGCGCATGATTTGAATATACGACGGTATCAAACCTCCGCTAAAAAGCATTGTGAACGTAAACATAAACGTAATAAAGCCGCGCCCCTTAAGATCCCTGCGCGACAGCGGATACGCCGCTGCCATAACCATAACAACATTGATAAACGTACCCAATACAGTATACAAAACGGTATTGGCAAATGCACGCATGATGTTGTTATTGCGAAACACCGCCTTGTAGCCTTCCAAGCTGAACTCAACAGGCCAGAGCAAAACCTTGCCGGTCACGACAGCGTTGCCGGAAGAAAACGAAGCGGACAGTACGAAGATAATCGGATATGAAACAAGCAGCAATAAAAGCCCAAGCACTATACCGGATATCGTATAATAAATAACATCTGAACGCGAGTTGCGTATACGGCCAGAAACCACTGTTCTCACCCTCCTTCGTTACCACAGACTGGTTTCGCTGAGCTTTTTGGAAACGGTGTTAACCAGAACCAACAAGCAAAGATTGACGACGGAATTAAACAGGCCTATAGCTGTCGCGAAGGAATAGTCGCCCGTCCCGATAACCATACCGACCTTGTAAACATAGGTGGATATCACTTCGCTTCTGCTGATATTCAAGCTGTTCTGCATTAGAAATACCTTTTCGAAGCCCACACTCATAATACGTCCTGCGGACAGAATCAGCATGATAGTAGCCGTAGGCAGGAGCAAAGGAAAATCTATGTGAAGCACTCGCTGGAATCGGCTTGCACCGTCGATTTGCGCGGCCTCGTGAAGCTCCATATCAACGCCGCTCAGCGCCGCGATATAAATAATACTGCTCCAGCCTATCCCCTGCCAAATGCCCGACCACACATACAAATGCGGAAAAGCGGTAGGCTTTGCAAAAAGATCGGTCATCATTTCGCCGGTTGCGAGACTGTAGATGTTACCGATTGCGCCGGTACGTGGGTTAAAAATCTGCAGCAGCATACCGACGATAACAACGGTAGAAATAAAATGCGGAATATAAGAAACAGTCTGCACAAGCTTTTTAAAGCGAAGCCCGGGGAACGAGTTAAGCAAAAGCGCAAGTATAATCGGCAACGGGAACGACACAATCAAACCGTAAATAGACAAAAAAAGCGTATTGTACAAAATATCCCAGAACTGAAACGAATTAAAAAAGCGTAAAAAATTCTTCCAACCCACCCACGGACTGTTCCAGATGCCGTATCGGAAATCAAATTTTCTGAAAGCTATCTGAGCGCCTGCCATCGGTATGTAGTCGAACAGAATCAGGTAGATTATCGGCAAGAGCAAAAAAGCATACAATTGCCAGCGGGATAAGTAATCTTTACGAAACCTCTGAAACCATGTTTTCTTTACCGGCGAACGGTTCAACACCATCGACTCCTTTCCGGTATAAAAATGGCTGCCGATATCAAACTATCAGCAGCCATTTTTTGCATGTGTTTATTTATAACTGCGGCTATATGCGGTCTGAGCAACCTTCAAATATTCCTCAAGACCCATCTTTTCAAGTTCCTTTATATAGCTGTCCCAATCGGTCATGGGTTTTGTGCCAGTGATAAAAGCTACAGCGGTATCATAAGCGTACGCGTCGATGCCGGTCTTCATATCGGCGATTTTTTCGCTTTCATCAGCAGTGTATACAATCTTGGGGATTATGTTCTTCGGTACATACGGCATATAAAGCTGCGAATGTAACTGAGTAAAGTTAACCGTATTAGCTGCATCTGCTTTTTTGCCTAAAGTTGCAAATGCTTTTGCGTTTGCAGCGGAAAGATAAGCGGGGTTCGTACCCTGCCAGTGCTTGTTCTGCGGCTTTGACCAGATGTTGTTAATCGTAATCAGAACGGGCTTAATACCGTCGGACAACTCATAAGTGCCTAAGTATTCATCGCGCACCTTAGGATCATCTGTCCAGTCGACGTTCTTTTCGCCATAACGACCGACGGCAAAGACGTCGTAGTTAAGCAGGTAGTCTCCGATTTTGAAAGCCTGCTCGGGATACGCACAGTCCTTAGTGATATACCAGAAATCGTTCGGCATTGCCGGAAGGTATGTAGCGTATTGAGCGCCCGAAGGGCCTTTTAGCGGCTCGAGGAGTACCATGTCTTTCGTGATAAGCTCGCCGAATGTACTGCCGCTGCCTGAGGCTACGGTTCCGGCTACTCCGCCTTCAATATTTATCAGGGCAGAGAGCTGTGAATAATCCTGTGTGAAGCTGAGCTGAGAAAGCAAGCCTTCCGAGCAAAGCTTTTTCATGTACTCAAGACCGGCTTTCCACTCGGGAGTGGTGTATGCGGCGTAGAGTTTGCCGGATTGATCGACGTTGATGAAATTCTTAGTGGGGTCGGTGTATATAAATGCATTCATCAGATACGGGAAAGGCTGCTGTCCCCAGCCGTCTTTCGAACCGACGATTCCGATTTCATCCTTCTTGCCATTACCGTTAGCATCTTTATCCAAGAACGCCTTAAGTGTCTGATAAAATTCCTCGGTCGTCTTAGGTTCGGGCATACCGACTTTTGTCAGCCACTTCTGATTAGCCCATACGCGATAGCGTGCTGAGTTCCAGTCGCTTGGGCCATAGTTAAACAACGAATAAACATTGCCATCGGGCAACATCAGCGACTTATAAATATGTTCTCTGTCTTCCTGTGCGATGTTGAGTATGTTCGGAGCAAGCTTCGGATCGTTGTAATAGCTGTTAAGCGGAACGAAAACACCCTTGGAGGCGTAATCATAGGCGGAGATATCGCCAATATTCATGTTAAGAACATCCGGCAGTTTCGAATTCGAAGAAACCAACAGAGAAAACTTTGTTTTTGCGTCATTTCTGTCAGCGGGCAGGAGCATAAACTCAACCTTGATATTGTTATCCTTCATGATTTGCTGACTGAAATAATTGGTGTCGTAGTTTTCAACGTTTGGATGAGCCGGCATAGCGATCGTGATTGTCTCCATTTTAGGCTGCTCGGTTGCTTGAACAGCTGTAGGGGTCGGTACTGATGTTGGTGTGGGTGTGGTGGAGCCACAACCAACCATTGTTGCCGCTAAGAAAGCAGCGGTCAATGTCTTTGCTGTACGTTTCATAAACTCATTCCTTTCGGTTAATTATATTCGCTTGACACTCATCAAGTAATGTCATTATAATCAATTATAGGCATAAATCTATGAAAAACGGAGCGAATTCTATGCGAAATCAACCAACTGTATTAGAGGGCTACGATATAAAGATACAAAACTATCCTGTTACCGCCGAGTTTCCGATTCATCATTTTACCTATAGTCCCGAGTCCGTTATTCACGATTTGCACTACCATTCTTTTATGGAGATAGGCTATTGTGCGGAGGGCTCGGGTATTTTTATAATCGACGGACAAGTTATCCCGTTCGAAGCCGGCAAAGTCCTGATTTTGTTCCCGAATCAGTTGCACAAGGCGCAAAGCCATGTCGCCGGAAGCACTTGGCATTTTATCTACATCCAAGCGGAGATGCTGCTTTCGGGGATATCGATAGAAAGCCAGCGCTCTATCAGCAAAATTTTCGAACCCGGAAACAGCTACGACAATCTTGAAGCCGACAGCCCCGGCATCCGTACAGCCGTCTGCGCAATGATCGAGGAGCTTAGCAATCCGAAAGCGGAACAACTCAACTGTATTAAGGCGCTGTTCTGGTATTTATGTTTGCAGTTGTCTCGTGAGATTGAATGCTGTAGCGATGCGGTTTCAAACCTGCGTAATGTTCAACGTCTGCACAGGCTCGCGCCGGTGATTGAGTATATAACGAAGAACTTCGCTTCAGAAATCTCCGTCTCCGAGCTTGCAGAACACTGCTATATGAGCTTGACTACTCTTCGCAGAGAGTTTTCTGAGTCGCTACATATGTCGCCGCTGGAATATATTATCATGACGCGTATAAAAACTGCCGCGCACCTGATACGCAATTCTGACAAATCAATATGCGAGATATCGGCGGAAGTTGGATTTGTAACGCTGTCGAGTTTTAACAGGCATTTTAAACATATTATGGGCTGCGCTCCGCGGCAATATAGAAAAGGATAAACCCGGACTGTTTCAATCCGGGTTTATCCTTTTTTTGTGGTTAAATATTCATTTTACTCAAACCAGCCGTCCAAGTATTCCTTTTCCAGCTCAACCAATTCGTACGCAACCGATTTCATCTGATCCAAATCCATGACGCTATGCGTAGCCGGGTCGGCCATGAGTGCATATACGAGGAACTCCTTGTCTTTCTTAAGAATGGCGTTAGCAACCATCTGGTGCGAGTTGATTTCCATATTGCAAAGCATCGCAAGCTGCGCTGGCAGATCGCCGACGTAGCACGGCGTTACACCGTTTCTGTCGACCAAGCACGGCACCTCGACAGCCGAAAACGCCGGGAGGTTCGTAATAAGCCCCTTGTTCATAACGTTCGCGTAGATTTTGCACGGCTTGTTCGTGAGCATCGCTTCGATTATTTGCGAGCCGTACTCGACGCTACGCTCTTTGATTGCAAGCTCGCCTTTGGCGACTTGCTCCATGAGCTTGTTATGACCGATTTCTTTGTTGGCGATGTTTTTCTTGTACTGGTCTACGGGTATTTTGTATTTCTGCCGCAGCTCCTCAGTTCTTAAATAGAACGGCACATATTCAGGGAAATGAGTACTGGATTCCGTAACCATGTAGCCCATGCGGTTAAGCATATCAAGCCGCGCGGGGCCGAGCTTCGCCATTATCATTTCGCCGTCTTCGTACTCGAAGAATATGCCGCGTTCTTTAACTATTTGCTTAACGCGAGGATATAAATCGACGCCGTCCTTCTCAAGCTTTAGAATCCACGCCATATGATTTATACCGGCAGCTTCGTAGTTAATATCCTCGTACCGTTCGCCGAGCAGATTAGCCAGCTGATGCGTCGTACCCTGCACGCTGTGGCACAGTCCTATAAACGGTACTTTGCTGGTAGCGCTCGCCGCCATAACGGACGTCGCTTGCGGGTTCGAGTAATTTAATACGATAGCATCCTTGGTGCTTACTTCTTTTATTTCTTTGCACATTTGTATGTCGAAGATCATCGTCCTGACGCCGCGGAATATGCCGCCGAGACAGCTTGTGTCGCCGATAGTCTGAAACAAGCCGTATGGCTTCGCGATGTCCATGTCGTGATAGCAAGCTTCCATCATTCCGATCTTGACTAGGTTGATGATAAAGCTTGCGCCGGTTAACGCTTCCTTGCGGTTTGTCGTGTACTCAACCGGCTTTTCATAGCCGACCTTTTTGAAGTAATAATCAAGCAGCGTTTTCAGGTTATCAAGCCGTTCGCGATCTATGTCCATAAAGACAAAGGTGTTCTCCTTCATGTTGTCTATGTACAACAAATCCGCTACCAGCTTAAACGTAAACCCGTAACTACCCGCCCCAATAAATACAATTTTCTTTGACATTACAGTCCCTCCGTTAAATTTATTTCTTCGACCATCTATCGTAAGCGGCCTGGGTGATTTTTACGGCGTCGTCGATTCTCATGCCCTTTACGTTTTTGATGTAGTCGTCGTATTTATCCATAGACGTTGCACCGGTTACGAATTGCAGATACATTTCGTTTACGTATGTTTCGACGTCGTTCATTATCGCCGTGCGGTCGTTTACTTCCTTTGTCGTGTAGCTCACGTTGGGAAGAACATAGGCGTTGTCTACGTCCGGGTCGTCGGAATAACGCATTCTTATTTCAAGACCGGCTGCATCTGCGATTACGTCCGGGTGACATTCTACGTCTTTTAAGCTGAGCTTAGGTATAACGTGCATTCTTAATAAAGTACCGGCTGCCGTAATGCTCATTTTCGGGTTCTTTAACACATTGTCGGTATAAACGTTCTTACCGTTTACCTTTTTAAACGATACGTTTTCAATACCCCAGTTCGCAAGTTCCGAGCCTTCGGGAGTATACAGATAGTTAAACATTTGCACTATAGTCTCAGGGTTTTTTGCCTTTGTGCTTATCGCGGTTTCGGCTGCTACGTATGTGATACCCGGTAACGTATGTATCTTTTGTCCCTCGCGAAGCTTTGGTATCGGCATACTGTCAAGCACGTAGCCTTGTCCTTTAGCTCTGTTAAACTGTGCTACAACACCGCCCGCGTCGCTCTGCATTGCGACCTTTTTCGTGTCGATAAGTGAGCTTTTTTGTGCGCCGGTAAGCGAAGCAAAATCCTTTGATATGTAGTCTTTTTTATACCAGTCGGCCATCATCTGAACGAACTGCTTGAAACCGGGTTCGGTATAGCTGTAAACAACCTTGCCTTCTTTTACCGTGAAGCCCGGAGCAAGGTCGTACATGCTCATCAAATGCTGCTCATTGTTCGGTGAAGCGGCTACTACAAGAGGTGTGTAACCGGCTGATTTAAATTTTGCCAGCAATGCTTCGAGCTCGTTCTTGTATTGCGGGATTTTTGCGCCTACCTGCTCAAGTGCATCTCTGCGGACAATCAATCTTAAAAATGTCGGATCGGGATCGGTTTTGATTTTATAAAATGCCGCAATCTTACCGTCATCGCTGGTTGCGTCTCTTTTGATTCTGTCGCTCATGTTTAATACGCGGTTATAGTCCGGAGCGTTTTTCGGTATCAGGTTCGTAAGATCAAGATAAGCTTTATCAGCCACGCCTTTCCAGAGTCCGCCCTTGTACTGAACAGGAGTTTCGCCGCCGGATTGTGTAATATCAGGGATGTCGCCTGATGCTACCATTAGGTTATAGCTCTCGTTGACTTGATTTGCCGGGGGATGGATGAACTTAAGCTTAACGCCGGTACGTTTTTGCAGCTCAATATAGACCTCAGCTTCGTTGTAGGAATTAACAACCTTAGCCGCCTCGGCACCAAGCCCAGTGAAATAGGTGTAGGTGTTTGATGTTTTGATAGGATACGTGATTGCAGAAGCGGAACCTGATGCGGCCGGTGCGGCTGACGCGCCCGAAACTGCAAGCGGCAAAGCCTGAGTCGAGATAATAGCCGATAAGCCCAATGCCGGTAAAACTTTTCGTAACTTCAACATAGATGATCTCTCCCTTTTCTAGATAATAACTACTCTTTTAAAGAACCCATCATGACGCCCCTGATAAAGAAGCGTTGCACGAACGGGTAAATGCACAGGATCGGAACAGTCGCGATTATTATCGTGCTGTTCTTAACTACTTCTTCCATAAAATCGTATTGCGATACGTCACCGCCGGTACCGTTACCCTGCATACTGGCCGATATTAATATCTCGCGCAGGAATAATTGCAGCGGATAAAGCGTTCTCTCGCGCAAATATAGCATAGCGTTAAACCACGCATTCCAACGTCCTACCGCATAGAACAGCGTTATGACGGCAAGTGTCGCCGTAGATACCGGCAGAAAAATCTTGAACAGTATGACAAAATCGTTAGCCCCGTCGATCTTCGCGGATTCTTCAAGGCTTGCGGGTATGGCTTGAAACGCGGTTTTCATAACGATCATGTTCCATGTAGCTATCATGCCGGGAACAAGAATCGCCCATCTTGTGTTATACATGCCGAGCCATCTGACAAGCAGATAGTTCGGGATTAGACCGCCGTGTATGTACATTGTCAATACCATGCCGAACGTGCAGAGTTTTTTCAGCTTATAGCCTTTTCGGGACAGCGCGTACGCTCCCATTATAGTCATAAGCATGTTAAGCGCCGTTCCCGCCACGACATAAAATATCGTGTTCATGTAACCCGTCCAGATGTTTCTGTTAGAGAAAACCATTTCGTAGCCGCGCAAATTGAAGCCGAGAGGTTTTAACATAACACCGCTGTGACGCATCAGCAAAAGGGGGTCGCTTAAAGAAGAAAACAATACGTGCAGCATCGGGTAAACGCACAGAACTCCGATTAATGTAAGAAGCAAATAATTGAATACCATAAACAGTTTTTCGCCTAAGCTCATATTTTCAACCATAAAATCCTCCAATATATCTGCTTTGATTTACCAAAGCCCTTCCTTAACAAATGTGTTGCTGAACCAGTTGGCAAAAACCAGCAGTATAAGACTGGCCGCAGAATTAAACAGTCCGACAGCCGAACCGAAGCTGAAATCCGAATCAAGCACACCGCGCCTATATATATATGTAGAAATAATATCGGCTGTCTCGTATGTAAGGGGATTGTACAGCAGCAGCACCTTTTCGTGGCCGATGGACAGCAGATGACCGATTTTCATAATAAGCTGTACGGCGATAAGCGGGACAAGGCACGGCAACGTAACATACAGCGCCTGCTTTAAACGCCCCGCGCCGTCGATAACCGCGGCTTCGTACAAGGTAGGGTCGATGCCGGATATCGTCGCAAGGTATATGATGCTTGCCCAGCCGACGGACTGCCATATTTCGGATACAATATAGATTGTCCTGAAGTAATATTTGTTGGACAGCAGGTTCGTTCTTTCGACGCCGAACACGGCTAGCAGGTCGCTTATTATTCCGTCCGTTCTTGTAAAAGCGATTATCATACCGCAAATAACTATCATAGAAATAAAATGCGGCATGTAACTGACTGTCTGGATGACCTTTTTAAAATGCTTACCTTTGATTTCGTTCATTAGTAAAGCGAAAATTATCGGTGCGGGAAATGTGAAAACAATGCTGTAAACGCTTAAGAGAATTGTGTTACGCAATGTTCTGAAAAAATAAATGCTTCTGAAAAACGAAACGAAGTTGTCAAAGCCGACGAACGGGCTTTCCATAATACCCAAGCCCGGCGAGTAGCGCTGGAAGGCTATGACGTTACCGAATATCGGGACGTAATTGAAAACTAGGTAGTAGATGATGACGGGCAGCAGCATTAAATAAATGTACTTGTTCTTTATTAAGTCCTTCTTCAAAACTACACCTCCTTT
>CAZJLW010000048.1:15579-21941 GCA_964546895.1 uncultured Eubacteriales bacterium
GTATTAAATCATTACGAGCCTGTTGTAAACAATATGTACTTCATTTTGGGCATGAAAAACCGGTATGTATATTCGTTTTACGAATTACATACCGGTTTATAAATTACATGTTTTTGCGGAAATGCTCGCGGTATTGGCTGGGTGTCATGTTCTCGTAGGTTTTGAACTTGCGGATGAAGTTTGCCGTGTCCATATAACCGGTTTGATTGACGATATCCTTTATCATGTCGTCGGACTCGCGTAAGCGGCGTTTGATTTCTTCCATTCGCAGAAAAGTTACGTAGTCGATGAACGTAAAGCCTGTTATCTGCTTTACAAGGTTGCGCAAATACGAATTGGATACGCCGAACTCTCCGGACACTCCGTCGACGGATATGTCGTTGCTAATGTAGCATGTGTTGATATGCGTTATTATTTTTTTATCCAGCGTGTTTTTCTCGAACAACGCCTTCTCCGTTATCGCCGAGCAAACCCGCTCAATAAAGCCCTTTACATTAGCGCGGAACTCCTCGAGAGTTTTGAATGTGCCGATTGTGTCTATTTCTTTTTTGCTGTAGGGGATATCCGACTGTCGGCAAAGCTGCGTCAGAGAATCTACTAGGCTGTAGCACGCGCACATAGCGAATATATATGATTCTCCGTTCATCGACAGCTGCAGCAGATGCTTATCCAGAAAACCTATAGCCGCGTCGTAGTTGCCGTGGCGTATACTCTGAATAATAAGCGAGCGGTCTATTTCGGATGAATAGTTAACGCTCCCGGCACGGGTTGCTTCGTCGAAGGGCGGGTAGAGGACGATATTTTCGTTAGACAGCTTAAGCTGTAACACAGTAACAGCTTCGATGTACGACTGGTTAAGTTTAGATATGCTGTCGTACGAAAGCCCGATGCCCATTTGAACAGCGCCGTATTCGGCTATCATTGCGTTTATGCTTTCGCCGATTTGTTTTTTCTGGGCAAGTTCGTCGTTGGCGGTGGGGTTGTAGTTAATAACAATTGCGATTGCATTTCCATACAGCAGCTCTACGCCGTAACCAACTGCATCGTCCAGCGCGAACCTTGAGAGCGTGTCGATTATTTTTGAGTATCCTCCTGTTTGATCGCTTCCGTATACGTTTACAGCTATCGCGAAATACAGCGGGTAAATGAAGTCGAGCTTGGCAGTGTGGACGAAGTAGTCAATATCATCATCAGTAAGATGTGGGTTGTTAATGATTCTCGTTATAAAACGGGCGCGTAGTACCGGGAGCTGCCTGTTCATTTGAGATATCAGCATGTTGTTGGATTCCATCGTGTTTTCGTATGCCGCCTGTAGGAACACGAATTCGTCATTAATGACCGACGGATTATCCTTGTTGATTACGCTGATAAGGTTTTTTATCGGACGGTAGATTTTTTTTGACAGCAGTACCGTTACGGTGACGGATATAACTAATAAAACTACTACGATTCCATAAAATATATTTCCTATATAATTAATTTCCTTGTAAAACACGGATTTTGAAGCCAATAAAAAAACATTCGCGCCTACGTTTTCACTGATGGTTCTGAAAATGATACTCTTTTTATCTTCGCTGACCTTGCCGATGCCTTTTACTTTAGATAGCGTGTCAACTAAAAAATTTGTATAGGACTGGTCGCCGTATTTATCTCCGGCGTTGCGGTCGTAGTAATAAATCGGCTTCAGAAACCTGTCCAACATAACAAGCTGAATATCAGAATCACCTAAATAGTTTTCAAAAACGGACTGGCAATACATCGAGGGCAGAAGAAAAACAACGACACCTTGCCTGTCGGGGATACCGGCGGGAATAGGAAGGACGTAGAACATAAGCCCGTTAGATTCCGAGGCCGTAGCCGAGCCGTAAACCGACGGTACAAGACAGGAGTTTATGGTCTTAAAAAAACCGGTTTTGTCTAATAAATTATTCGGGTCATATAGCGATAGAAACTCCCTGTATTTCAGGAAGCCGCTCGACGAATGCAATCCGCTTTCGCCGTTTTTATATAGGAAAACTTTAATACCCTTGTCCAACAGTTCTTCTGTATGGGAAAGGGTATTTTTTATTTCGAGACTGCTGAATCCGAATCCGGAGTAGTCCACAGATTTGTTGACGAACTCCAAATACGTATAATCCATATGCTGCTTTAACTGCGTAAGCGAGTTTTTCCAGTTGTCGTCGATACGGGACTGGAGGTTTTTTACGCTGACCGTGTAGTAGAAAAAGCTCATCGTTATAATTGGTATGAGTGCAACAATAAAAAACGATAGGTAATATCTTATCAGAATACTGCTTTTGTTCTTCACGTCACGCAAGCCCCCCGCATATCGTATTACTCAGATATTATATCATACAGTTCTGTTTTGCCGTGAAAATTTTTCATATTTGTTCCGCGCGCGGCATATGATTTATAGTAAGCGTTTTTCACAAAGGAGGCGGACGATGGGTACGAAGGATATTATCATGTCATACGTTGGGTCGGCGCTTGGCGGTGTGCTGGGCAATATACCCGACGATTTTTTTTCTGCGATAGAGGAAATCAGGATTCGGCTGAACAAACCGCTCATAATAAAAAGGGCGTACCGGGAGTTTTTTTTAAACGCAAACGGCGTAACGACGGCCTCCGCGCAAAATGCGTACAAGCCGTCGGCTGCGGATATCGCGGCCGTTATCGAACGCATAAGCGATTATTCGCTGTACGCTTTCGAGGAGCAGCTAAAAATGGGGTACATAACGGTGCCGGGCGGCCATCGCGTAGGCATTACGGGGCGCGCCGTAACCGAAAACAACGAGATACGCACGATTAAACATATTAACGGACTGAATATAAGGATATCGCACGAGGTGAAGGGCTGTGCGGACGGTGTTATACGGCACATCGCGCTGCCTGAGGTTAAGAATACGATTATTATCTCGCCGCCTGCCTGTGGTAAAACTACGATGCTGCGAGATATTATCCGGCAGCTGAGCGACGGTACGGTCGGCGAGGGAGTTACCGTCGGAGTTGTGGACGAGCGTTCCGAAATCGGCGGCTCGTATAAGGGCGAGCCGCAAAACGATGTCGGGATAAGGACTGACGTGCTGGACGGCTGCCCGAAGGTCGAGGGAATGATTAATCTGGTGAGGGCTATGTCGCCCGATGTAATAGCCGTCGACGAAATCGGGAGCGAAGCAGATGCCTTGGCGATCGAAGCCATCGTAAACGCAGGTGTGCGGGTGCTGTGTACGGTACACGGTGACGGAATCGACGACCTGCGTCAGAAAAAAGCGTTCGAGGGGCTGCTTGGTAAGCGAATTTTTGAAAGGTTTGTCGTGCTGACTGGTCCGGCAAAAACCGCGGGGATTTTTGACAGTGCGTTCGGGAGGGTTGAGTGATGCTTGGTGCTGTGGCGTTTAAAATAATCGGCGGCGTGCTGGTCGTTACGTCGTCGTCGCTGCTCGGTATTTATTTTTCAAAGCTCGGCGGCTTCCAGATAAGCAACCTTACCGAAATGAAAAAGGCGCTGACGATTTTAAAATCCGAGATAGAATTTATGAACGTGCCGCTGCCGGAAGCGTTCTTGCATATATCAAGCCGGGTTAGCGAGCCTCTTAACGGAATGTTTGCCGACATGTCGGCGCGGCTTTCCGAAAAAACGGGGCAGGGTGCTGCGGCGATATGGGAAGCGGCGGTTAACGGGTGCGCGAAGGCGGCGTTTTTTGATGATGAGGATTTGCAGTGCTTTTATTCGCTGGGGAAAACTCTCGGTTATTTGGACAAGCGTATGCAGCTTAACAGTATCGACATCGCCATTGCGTATATCGATGACAAATGCGCGGCGCTTGCCGAAAAACATGCAAGGACGTCGAGAATGTATTCGAGCCTCGGGGTGCTGTGCGGGCTGATGATTGTAATCATACTGGTGTGACGGGCTGCGCCACGAAAAGGTTCAGCAATAGGGAAAGGTGGTCGGGTATGGATATCAATTTGGTTTTTCAGATTGCGGCGGTGGGGATTCTTATCTCTGTGCTTAATCAGGTGCTTATCCGGGCGGGGCGGGAGGAACAAGCCATGATGACGACGCTGGCGGGGCTGGTTGTCGTTCTGTTTTGGGTTATTCAGTACATAAGTCAGCTGTTTACGACCGTGCAGCAGATGTTCAAGCTGTAACGGCGCGGCGCGCGGGGTGAAGCGTATGGATATTGTTCAAATCGTTGGGCTGGGTATCGTCGCGTCTGTTCTCGCGATAGCGATAAAAAAGCAAACGCCCGAACTGGCTGTGCTTGTCAGTGCGGCGGCAGGGGTCATTATTTTTTTCGCCGTGCTTCCGGCGTTTGCGGGCGGCATAAATATTTTGACGGGGCTGTCGCGGCTTGTAGCGGTTGATACGGAGTTTATAACTATTATTCTGAAAATAATCGGCATTGCGTATATAGCGGACTTCGGGGCGCAGGTATGCATGGACGCAGGCGAAGCGTCGATCGCCGCGAAAATCGAGCTGTCGGGCAAGGTGCTTATTATGGTTGCGTCGGCGCCGATTCTTTACGGGCTTATTAATCTTATCGCCGGGATTTTGCCGTAAGCGCGGGCGTCGTAAGCTCGTGTAAATGGGGGTGTACTTTATGGATGACGCATTATCGTTTGTCGGCGGGCAGCTTAACGCATATGACCTGAGCGGACTGAACGCCGTAATACGCGGCGCGTCGTCCGATTATAACGTGTTCAGCTTTAAAGAGCTGGTTATGAAAACGATCCGTGGTGAGCTGGATTTATCGGCGGGTAGCATAGTCGATTCGGTTTCGCAAATGTTTTTTAACGAAATCGCGTACAACAGCAAGCTCATAATAAATCTGTTCGTAGTCGTACTAATGAGCGCCGTACTCGCGAACCTCACGGAGTCGTTCAAAACTAAATCCGGCGGCGAAATCGGTTTTTACGTCAGCTATATCGCGGTTGTTTCGATATTGTTTTCGTCGTTTAATCTGGCGGTTGGCATAACCGTTTCGCTTATAACTGATCTGTCGTCGGCTATGCAGTCGGTTTTGCCGCTTATGATGGGGCTTATTGCCGTGTCCGGCAATTTTACGGGTGCGTACATAATTAATTCGTTTATGCTGCTCATGATAAATTGGGTCACGGTTATTATAAAGACGGTTGTCGTACCGGCTGTCGTGATGGGCGCAAGCTTGCAGATTGTAAATTTTATAATGCGTAAAGATATGTTGCTGCATCTGTCTAACGTTATAAAGTCCGGTTGCAACTATGCGTTAAAGGGGCTGGCGTTTTTATTCTTAAGCATATTGTCGCTGCAACGAATCAGCACGCCGATACTTAACAACATCGTCGCCAAAACCGCAAAGGCTACAGTAATGGCCGTACCGGTCGTCGGCGGCATAATGAATGGCGCGCTCGATACGGTTATCGTATGGTCACAAGCCGCTAGAAGCGGAGTTCTCGTTGCGCTGCTTATTGCTATAGTTATTATTTGCGCGCTGCCGCTTATAAAGGTGTTTGCAATACTCGTAATATTCAAGCTGACGTCGGCGCTAGTCCAGCCGATTTGCGACGACCGAATAATAAAATGTATCGACTCGGCTGGGACATTTTTGGCGCTTGTTTTGAACTGCGGCATCACGGTTGCCGTTATGTTTGTTATTTCTGTCATGATTATTCTGTCGTTTTAATTCAAGCAGTTAATAGGGGGAGCGGTATGTCGGGCTTGTTCGTTTATGTTAGGAACATACTGTACTTTGTAATATTCATGGCGTTCGCCGATATTTTTTTGCCCAACAAGCGGTACAAGCCGTACATAAGCGTTGTAATGGGGCTGGTGCTTATCTCGTTAGCGGTAAAACCTGTTTCTGCGCTGCTTGGGACGTATGTAGGTGGGAATGTGGGACGGAATTTCCTTCCTATTAATAAGCTGCTTGCCGTGAGCAATGAATGGCAGGACGACAGCGATTACGCGCTGAAACAGCGTGAGGCGCTAAAAGGTGCGTTCGATGCGCAAATTCGCAGCCAGCTCGAAGCAATCGTCGCGCGTGAGAAAAAGTATAGACTGAGCGACTTTCGAGTGACAACATCGGACGACATGTCCGATATAACGAGCATTAGCATAACGATAGAGGAAGGCGTGGCCGAAAAAACCGGCAGAGCGTTAATACGAGTGGAGCCGGTGATGATAGCGCCGATAGGCGCGACGCGCGTCCAAACAGTGCGTGACGACACCGACGAGCCGGAAATAAAAAAAATAAAAAATAATATTTCAGACTTCTATAATTTGTCCGCAGCGAATATAAATATTACAGTACGAAGGAAAACGCCACAAATGAGAAGCCAAGGGGATGACAGAGGATGAAGTTTTTAAAGGAGAAGATTTT
>CAZJLW010000049.1:0-14478 GCA_964546895.1 uncultured Eubacteriales bacterium
TGTTTTTGATATGCATAACTTTGTCGCCTTCACGGAAAATAACGGTGCGGTATTCCTTTTCTTTTTTATGCGGTGTCGGGGGGTTAAGGTGCTGCTGCAAAACATTGTTCAGGCTGATAACGCCGATCGGTGATTTGCGCATCGGTGTCAGCACTTGAATATCCAGCAGCTTGTCGCAATTGGCATAGCGCGGTAAGCGCGAAGTCACAAGCTCGACAATTGTTTTGACGACCTCTTCTATCTGCGTGCGTTTTATAAAAAAGAAATCGCTGTCTTTTTCGTTGATAACGGGATACTCGCCCCTGTTTATGCGGTGGGCGTTCATGACAATCGCGCTTTCCTGCGCTTGCCGGAATATCTCCGTCAGTCTTACTACGTTTATTAAGTCGGAATTTATTATGTCCTTCAAAACGTTACCGGCTCCGACGGACGGCAGCTGGTCGACATCGCCCACGAGTATGAGACGCGTCCCGGCGGCTACCGCCTTTAAAAGACTGAACATTAGCATAATATCGATCATCGAGCTTTCGTCGACGATAACGACGTCGGCTTCGATAGGGTTGTCCTCGTTTTTATTAAAAACCTGCCGCCCCGATTCCTCCGCCAGAAAAGAAATTTCCAGCAGGCGGTGAATTGTCTTGGCTTCCAGCCCTGTTGCTTCAGTCATGCGTTTCGCCGCACGACCTGTCGGCGCAGCCAGCTCGATTTTGTAGCCGTCTTTTATTAAGATGCTGATTATTGTGTTAATCGTCGTGGTTTTACCCGTACCGGGACCGCCGGTTATTACTAGTACACCGCTTTCTAATGCTTCTCTCACAGCTTCGCGCTGGTTTTCTGCTAGGAGTATGTTCGAGGTCGTCTGAGCTTCGCGTATTTCTTTTTCTACATCTATACGCTTGTCGGATACGTTTTGGCAAAGCTCCAACAACTTTTTCGCTACATAGCCCTCTGCGTAATAGTAGTAGCTCAGATATATAACATTTTCGTTTTCGACGTTGTCTGTGATAATGGCTCGCTCAATCTGCATTTCGGATAGCGCCCGGTCGATTAGCTCGGTTGGTATTTCTAGTAGCTCCTCAGCTTTTGCGAGTAGTTCCGCTTTCGGCAGGTAAACATGACCTTCGTTAACGGATAGGTTCAAAATATATTTTATACCGGCTTTTATTCTGTACACAGAATTCTTTTCTATACCGACTCGTTCGGCTATTGTGTCGGCTGTTTTGAAGCCGATTCCGATAATATCGTCAGCTAGGGCGTACGGATTCATTTTAATAATGTCGACTGAGCCTTGCCTGTATTTTTTGTAAATCCTCATCGCATAAGCCGTCGAGATTCCGTAGCCTTGTAGGAACATTGTTATGTTACGTAGCTCAGTCTGCTCTGTAAAAATTCCCTGAACTTCCAAAGCTTTCGAGTACGTAATACCTTTTACGAGCGAAAGCTTTTCCGGGTAGTTTTCGATCACCTCAAACGTATCCGCACCGAATTTTTTTACGATGCGCTTCGCAAGACGTTCGCCTATGCCCTTTATAAGCCCCGAGCCCAAATATTTTTCTATGCCTTGTATCGTAGACGGTATTAGCCGTTCCAGATTATCAACGCCGAGCTGTCTGCCGTATGTCGGGTGAAAATTGTAGACGCCCGTGACTTTAACGGCTTCACCCGCCTTAAGCTGTGCCGTATAGCCGACGCACGTTATGTCGTCGTCCTCATCCTGCACGCTTAACGAAAACACGGTGTAGCCGTTTTCAGCATTGTAAAATATTATGTTTTCGATCGCGCCCTCAAGGCTTATTTGTTCATTCATCTTTATACCGCTTTTTCAAAATTACGCATCACGGTTTCGTACCGTTCTTCTGTCATTTTAAGGATTTGCAAAATTTCTTGCTTTGTTTTGCCTAAATCGTGAAGCAGTTCAATTTTGCCCCTGTCTATACCTTCCATACGGCCTTCGACCAAGCCTTCAGTTTTCCCGTCGATATACGCTTCTTCTCTGGATTTATACATAAAGTAATCAGCCTCCTCTAACTGCTTCACTATACTATCTTCTGATGTCGCAAAAAAATACTCGCTAACCAACAATTCCGCAAAGTCAGATTTGTATGTACTTACATATTGCCGTAGCTTTTCGTCGCAGTCTATCTCAAAAAAATATTTTAACTGCAGCAACTCATCAGGTACGTTACTCTTCTCGGTTATCTTTTTAAAATTTACCTCATAAATTTTCATCAAGTCTGAATATATCCTGTAATCATGTGAGTAGCGATGCATAATCTCACCGATTTCAGGCATGTCATACGCATTTGGTACATCTAATAAAAATACCACTGTAACGCTTTTTAAGCCTTCATATCTGCTGTCTTTGACGTTCTGCGCCGAAATCTCTCGTGATGCATAATACACAGTCCTCGCAGTTATCCGCTTTTTATAATATCGCCTTTGTAAATCAAGCGAGTATATCTCATCGCCGGGTATTGTTTTTGAGCGGATATCTGTTCTTGTTGTGGTTGAGTAGGCCTTTTTGGGGTTGGCTCGGAATTCTTCCGATATATCCTCGAATTTAACATTGTTTCCGGTGACTGCGTGAATTACAGTTTCTGTTAAGATATTATTATGAAACATAACAGTAAATACTCTGTCGTTGTTTGGTAGTAGTTCCGTGTTTAGTTTAATAGTTCCGTTAAGAATCTCATGTTTTAACGATATGTACTCTTTCTTTTTTATTGTGTCCATTCTTCACCTTCTCTAAACCACGCTCATTCGTCTATGAAATTTAGTATACAAATTTCAAGATTTCTTGTCAATGAAAAGCAAAGTGTATATAATACTTAAAAGCGCTGATAATGCGCCTGCCTACCAAATATTAATGAAAGATTAGGTGATTACAATGGTTTCTGAAAAAATGAAGGACCTCGTAAAAAACGGATCGGTAATACGCGCCATGTTTGAGGAAGGTATAAAAATGGCCGCGGCTTATGGCGCGGAGAATGTGTACGATTTTTCGCTGGGCAACCCGTCTGTTGCACCACCAGCATCGGTTAAAAAAGCCGCGATAGAACTGCTGAACAACGTACCCGAAACAATTCTGCACGGCTACATGCCAAACAGTGGCTACTCCGACGTGCGTGAAAAAACCGCGCAGTCACTGAACCGTAAATTCAGTACGAACTACGGCGTCGAAAACATCGTAATGACATCGGGCGCGGCCGGAGCGATGAACGTTATATTCAAGACGATACTGAATCCGGGTGACGAGGTAATCGTATTCGCCCCGTTCTTCGGCGAATATATTAACTACATAAAAAACTTCGATTGCAAACCAGTTATCGTTGCTCCGACGTTTGACAAAGACGGCATAAGTAGCTTCGGATTAAACATATCAGCAATCGAAAACCTAATAAACGGCAAAACAAAAGCCGTAATAATCAACTCCCCAAATAACCCCACGGGAGCTGTATACGGCAAAGATGAGCTTGCGTCGCTTGCGGCTGTTCTCGAAGAGAAGCAGCGGCAGTTCGGCACTGATATTTATTTAATATCTGACGAGCCGTACCGACAAATCGTTTACGGAAACATAGAAGTCCCGTTCGTCCCGTCGATTTACAAAAACACGTTCGTAGCGTACTCGTACAGCAAAAGCCTGTCGCTACCCGGCGAACGTATCGGCTATATCGTTACGCCGAGCGAGCTTGCCGACTTTGACAACATAACGCAAGCGCTTAATGTAGCGAACCGTATACTCGGTTTCGTTAACGCGCCGTCGCTGTTCCAGAAGGTCGCCGCAGAATGTGTCGACGAAGTTTGCGACATGACGGTTTACATAAAAAACAAAGAGGTGCTGTATAAAGAGCTGACCGCGATGGGCTACGTCATGAACGAACCACAAGGCGCGTTCTATATGTTCCCGAAATGCTTCATCGCCGACGATAAAGCGTTCTGTGCCAAGGCTAAGGAGTTCCGGCTGTTAGTCGTACCCGGCTCATCGTTCGCCTGCCCAGGCTATTTCCGCATAGCGTTTTGCCAGTCACACGAAACGGTTCTGAAATCACTCGACAGCTTTAAGCAGCTCGCGAAAGCATTTTAAAGTCCCTCCGTCACGGCGGCTTTCCAAAGCAGCAGCTTTTCTTCCGGACGCTTGACGTTTTTGCCTGTTATGGGGCTTGTTGACGGTACGCGAATCCGTTTTATTTCCGTAGCGCCGAAGTATTTATTAAACGACTGTTCCGCTTTACCGCCGTTTAATATTATCAGCCTGATTCCCGGGTAACTCGCAAGCAAACCTGTAATATCGTTCGGCGTTTCATTACGTATAGCGGAGTCGAGCGAGCCTTTGCGCTCGGCGCACGAAAGCACATCCCACAGCGCAAGGCCGTGGCCGAGCAGAAATTGCTTCCGCTCGGCGTAAGCTTCGGGCGGCTCCGCGTCGAACACCGCATAGATTATGCGCCAGAACTGGTTACGCGAATAGCCGTAATACTCGTTTTTACTGATAGAAATATCGCTTGGCAGACTGCCGAGTATAAGAATTTTTGAGTTGTCGTCTATAACCGGCGGGAAGCCGTACGATTTATCCATTATATGCCTCAATTCCTGTAAGCCGCTTTGTTAAACATAGCCTTCGCTTTGTCGTCGGCTCTTATTTCGTCCAATGTCTTCATTTTCAGCCGAGCCGCGCCCGTGTGATTTTTTATCGCTATGCGCGGCTCTGTTTCGCGCCTTTTTTTCGCGGCTGCTATAGCTGTTTTGTACTGTGGTAGCCACTTCTCACTGGCGATAAGCATATCGTCCGTCATCTGGAATATCTCTGGCGGGTTAAGCACAGCGCCCGTCAGCGGATCCAGCATCATCGCCTGTTTCAGCAGCGTTTCGTCGCCTTTTACAGCCGCCATGACCGACAGACGCTGTACACTTATGCTCTGATTGCATATCGCGGCGCAGCCGAGCGGCAGGTCGCCTACTACCGGCATGTTTATACCGTTGCGGTCGACGTAACCGGGCGCTTCGATTACGCAGTCGTTTGGAAGGTTCGTTATTACGCCGTTGTTTATGACGTTGAAATGTCCTCGATATACCCTCCCCGTTTCAAGTCCTTCTATTATATATGAGCCGTGTTCAAGCCCTCTGGATGACGCGCCGTATGTATGCGGCTTTTGCGCAAGCCACTCCGGAAAATCCGTCTCGTACCAATTGCGACGCTCGGTGCAGTGCCGCAAATACCCGCCCGACTCTCCGTTAATCCAGCGATTTAAGCTGATCCATTCCTTTATTTCATCGGGACGCTTGCGATACCACGCTAGGTACTCGCTCAAATGCCCGTTCGATTCCGTGCTGAAATATCCGAATCGCTTCAACACATCAATACGCACCTTTTCCTGTTCGCAGAAATCCGGATTAGCCAGAAACGCGTCGAGAAGCTTACCCGTCAAATCGTTCCCGTTATGCGAGATTTTTATGTACCACGTCTGATGATTGATGCCCGCACAAATTATGTCTACGTCCTCGCGCTTAAGTCCGAAAGCCTCGGCTATGAGACGATGCCCGTTCTGTACCCCGTGGCACAGACCGATCGTTTTTACGCCGCCAAATGTATTACACGCCCATGTTACCATCGCGTTCGGGTTCGCGTAGTTCAGCATGATGCAGCCAGGCTCGGCTACTTCGCGTATGTCCTTGCAGAAATCCAGCATAGCCGCTACGCCACGTTGACCGTACATAATACCGCCCGGCCCCAATGTATCGCCGACGCACTGGTCAACACCGTAGCTCATGGGAATATCCACGTCAACCGCGAACGCCTCCAGCATTCCGATGCGCACGCAGTTTATGACGTAGCGCGCATTTTTAAAAGCCTCGCGCCTGTCCGTCGTCGCGAATATTTTTATGTTCAGATTGTTCGCGTCGATATCACGCTGGCATAGCTGCAGAGCCATGTTCAGATTATCTTCGTTGATGTCCGTGAATGCCACCTCGATATTCGAAAACTCCGGGACTGATAGCATATCCTTTAGCAGCTCGCGAGTGAAGCCAATGCTGCCCGCACCGATGAATGTTACTTTGAAGCTCATAAAAGCACCTCCTGATTATTGAGCCTTAACTACCGGCTGTTCTCTGTTAGACTATAAGTTCAACAAAATCCATTGTCAATATTCAAGAATTTATGCTATTATTTTTCACGGCAATTATTCACTAAATAGCGTGCGTTACTATAGTTTTAAGCCCATCAGTGCATATGCAATTCTTTACATCGATAATATTTTATTTACAATACGCCCCACCAAAGCTTGTAAAGTAAATTCTTGCGTATCTTTAACAAAATAGTATTATTTACATAAGCAATGTATAAAAATATAATTCTTTCATATTCAACACAAAAATATTGGGAGGTTATTTATTATGAAGAAACGCTTGCTTAGTATTTTGTTAGCGTCCAGCATGGTTTTAACATCAGTCGGCAGCGTAACCGTCTCCGCCGCGTCAGCGAAGCCTGTTGCAAACTTTAACAGCACGGGTTTTCCTATCGTAAAGGATAAAATCAAACTGAAGGCAGTTTCGGCTTCGTTCCCGGGTTTGCCGACGGATTATAACCAGAGCGAATTTTTTAAGACTATGGAAAAGAAGACAAACATTTCGTTTGAATTCTATTTGATTCCGAACGCCAACTGGGCGGAAAAGTTTAACCTTATTTTTGCCAGCGGCGACTTGCCGGACGTGTTTATTAAGACGCCGATGAATCTGCTTGATATTATGTCTTATACTCAGCAGGGATATTTGGTAAACCTGAAGCCGTTAATCGACAGCTACGGCCCCAATGTTCAAAAGCTGTTAAAAGACGATGAGGATTTTAAATTAGCTATAACAATGCCCGACGGCAAAATACCTACACTGCCTGTTGTAACAGCTCATACACCTGAAACACCGGTATGGCTTAACAAGGAATGGATGGATAAGCTTAATCTTTCTATGCCCAAAAATGTTAACCAGCTTTATAACGTATATAAAGCCTTTAAGGAAAAGGATCCTAACGGCAACGGCAAAGCAGACGAAATCCCGCTCGTATTAAACAGTAATAACAGTAACGCTCGCGGCTTAAAGTTATTAATGGCCGGATTTGGATTGCTGTTAGATCAGGAAACCGATATGTTCGTACATCCGGACACAGGCAAGCTTATTTACTCTCCGCAAACTGATAATTTTAAAGACGCTTTAAAATACTTCAAGAAGTTATACGACGAAAAGCTCCTGGATAACGAAGTTTTCACACAGAATCAAGCGCAAGCCAGAACAAAGACGAATGATCCGGAAACTAAGGTCGGTTCTTTCGTATCGGCAGGTCCTATTAATGATGTAGGCGCAGAAAGACTTTACAAGTATGTAACACTATCAGATCTTACTGCTGCTGACGGGTTCAATTATTGGTCAAAGCAGACAAGAGTAAATCCCGGTAGATTTGCCATAACTTCAAAGAATAAGTATCCCGAAGCAACATTCCGCTGGGCAGATTATTTGTATAGCGAAGAAGGCGGCATAACAACATGGATGGGTACTGAAACTGTTGACTACAAAATAAATGCCGATGGTTCATGGGATTGGATTTTGAAAAAAGGCGAGGACGAAGCAGCTTTAAGAAACCGTGTTACTATGCAGCCCGGCGGAAACTATGTCGGTATAGTTCCGGATTTATGGGAAAAAACGTCTTCTAAAGCAGAACGCTATTTAAATGAGCAAAAAAAAGGCAAAATGGGAGATAAGTCTGTAAAATCATTGCCGACTATTTATTTTGAGAGAGCGGATCAAAAACAGTTATCTACCTACACAGCCGATATTAACGCTTATGTTAACCAATCTATTGCGCAATTCGTAACCGGTGCTAAGGATATAGATTCAACATGGCCGGATTATTTGAATACGTTGAAGAAAATGGGCGTTGAAAACATGATTAAGATTGTTCAAAAGGGCTACGATCAAGCAACTAAAAATAAATAACACTCGTTAGGAGTATTGTATGCCTAAAAAACAAAATCCTTGGATTAAGGATTTCAAAGTTAATTATGATTTATATTTGCTAAGTATTCCGGCATTCGTTTACTTTATAGTTTTTCATTATGTTCCAATGTACGGGGTGCAAATAGCTTTTAAGGATTTTATTCCTGTTATGGGAATATGGGGTAGTGAGTGGGTTGGATTTGAGAATTTTCAGCGGTTCTTTAATTCCTATACCTTCGTCAACCTTATCAAAAATACGCTGGGGATAAGCTTTTTTCAGCTTATCGCCGGCTTCCCAATGCCTATTATTTTGGCGCTTATGTTAAACGAGCTGATGGGCCAGCGGTTCAAAAAATTTGTTCAGCTTGTTACATATGCACCGCATTTTATTTCAACAGTAGCGTTGTGCGGTATGATTATCATTTTCTTGTCGCCAAACTCCGGCGTAGTCAATGTTATACTGCGTATGCTGGGTAACGAACCGGTTAATTTTTTAGCTGTACCGGAGTATTTTCAATCAATATTTGTGTTTAGCGGCATTTGGCAAAACCTCGGATGGGGCAGCGTTATTTATATAGCGGCACTGTCGTCTATCGATCCGGAATTGTACGAAGCTGCGTATATTGATGGAGCTAACAAGCTTCAAAAGATTATTAATGTAGATTTGCCCGGTATTATACCGACAATGGTTATTTTGTTGATAATGCGCGTCGGTCATATTATGTCTTTAGGCTACGAAAAAATCTTGCTTTTACAAAACGCCTTAAATATGTCTAAGTCGGATGTTATTTCGTCCTATGTTTACCGTGTTGGTCTTCGTAACGCTGAATACAGCTATTCCGCAGCCATCGGTTTGTTTAATAACCT
This sequence comes from uncultured Eubacteriales bacterium, assembly GCA_964546895.1. Lineage (GTDB taxonomy): Bacteria > Bacillota > Clostridia > Lachnospirales > CAZJLW01 > CAZJLW01. The sequence continues at coordinate 8,851 of CAZJLW010000049.1, forward strand.
TGTTAATCTGGCTTTGATTGTTTCGGTTAATTACATATCAAGAAAAGTCAGTGAAAACAGCTTGTGGTAAGGAGGCCAGCATATGAAAACCGGTTCAACTATTCGCTTGTCAAAAGTTGACTACATAATGGACAAAGTTATCGTAGTAATACTGCTGTTTGTCCTGGCTATGTATCTGTATCCTTTGTTATTTGTTTTGAGTGCATCGTTTTCGAACCCCAACGCTGTATGGGGCGGCAAGGTATGGATATTTCCTGTTGGCTTTACTCTGGGCGGATACGAACAAATACTAAAAAACAAGGAAATATGGTCAGGTTATAAAAATAGCATCATAATTACAACTATAGGCGTAATCATTAATCTGTTTCTTACAATTACATGTGCCTATCCGCTTTCTCGCAGGGATTTTAAAGCGCGCGGTATTCTTACAAAGATTTATATGTTTACGATGTTTTTCGGCGGCGGCTTGATTCCATCTTATCTGCTCGTGAAAAACCTCGGGATGCTTGATACGATATGGGCTGTTATCATTCCCGGCGGCGCAAGCGTCACAAACATCATAATAACGCGTACGTTTTTTCAGAACAGTATCCCGGGCGAGTTAAGAGAAGCCGCCTTTTTGGACGGTTGTACGAACTTGCTATTCCTAAGGCATATTGTATTGCCGCTTTCAAAGCCTATAATTTCTGTTATGGCTTTGTACTACGGTGTGGATCACTGGAACGGCTTCTTCCGAGCTATGATTTATTTCCAGTCCCGCCAAAAATTTCCACTGCAGCTTATTTTACGCGAAATAGTAATACTCGCATCGGCCTTAAACACAATGGAGCTGGCCGACACCGAGCTAGCGGCCAAGGCGGTTCATAACGCCGAAGTCGTTAAGTACGGTGTAATAATAGTATCAAGTCTACCCGCCCTGATTATTTATCCTTTTATTCAAAAGTATTTCGTCAAGGGCGTCATGATAGGCTCCGTCAAAGGTTAGAGAGGTTTTTCCAATGAAGGCTAATATATTCAGGAAGTTTAATAACCCATCCATCGTTCTGTTTCGATATTTTTCGTACTTTACGTTGGTTGTGTTCTCCCTGTGTATATTAGCCTCTATTTTAGTTTACAGCGTTATTTTTAGAATGTTTAACAACGAGGTCAACGAATCAAATATATTAAAACTCGGTCAGGTCAAGGAAAGCTTTGACAGTCAGCTGCTGGGTTTAAGCCAAGTCGCCATAAAAATAACACGTGACTACAACATGACACACTACTACGTACTCGAGTCCGATTATTCTAAAGTCGAGGCTGTTTCTCATCTCTCAAAATACATCCCCACCAACGGTATTGTTAACAACATAGCGCTGTATTATTTTACCGACGAAACCGATTTGGTTTTTCTTTCTGACGGTACGCTAAAAAAACAATACTTCTCTTCTGCACACGACCTAACCGGCGAGGAACTCGAAACAGCCGCTCAGGGTTATTTACCAACCATGCTGGCAAAACCAAAGTCAAAATACCTATATTATGTTTTCCCGTTACCTTACAACAAGGGCTTCGCACAAGGGGCGCTTATTTTTATTTTGGACAAAGCCGAGATGATAGCGCGTTTGCAAAACGGTTATAAAAACTATAAGACTAACGTTTTTATATATTCAAACGACGGTACTCTTCTGCTGTCTTCTGTAAACGACGATAAGAGTAACCTTAAGGAATCAAATATTCTGGAAATGTTTACAAAGCATAAAAACGAAACCGGCGTATTTGATGTAAATATAAACCAAGGAACCCCACTAACAGTCGTTAAGCTCAAATCTGAATATTTCTATTGGGACTATGTCGTATTCATTGAGCAACGCGAGTTTAAAACGTCAATACTAAAATTCCGACAGGTATTGGATATTATCATAACCGGCATGGCGCTAATCGGGCTTATCCTGTCGGGGTTGCTGGCATTCCGCGCCTACCGCCCCATCAAAAACGTCGCCGACAAAATCCGAGGTTCAGACTCCCCTAACCTCCCGAAGCAAACCCGCTTCGGCAACGAGCTTCTGGACATCTCCCACGCATTCGAGCTGACTAACACGGAAAACAAGCGGCTGCTCGGCGAAATACACTCGCAGAGCCACATTATCCGCGACCAGCTTATAATGTCCGTGCTAAAAGGCGAGATGGACGACTTCCGCAAGCTCGGCGGCTTTAACTTCTGCTCGGAGCGGTTTATTGTAATATGTCTCCTGATCGATAGGACATTCAAGCTAGGCGAAGGCATCAACGCCGTGAAAAACGCCGCAAAAACCGAACTCGACAACTGCTGCCCTGACGGCTTCGTACAATACACTGTCAACTCGTTCGACACCGGCTATGTCGTTTCGCTTCTTAATCTTAGCGCTGACGCACCGAGTTTCGACGCAACGACTTACGTCAGACGTGTTCAGGAGCGTGTAACCGAATCATCCGGCGCGACTATAACAGCAGGTATCGGGCGCGAAATAACCGGCTTCGGCAAGATTCAAGCCTCGTTCAAGCAAGCGAAGTACGCCTCGGAATACAGAATGATTTACGGCTGGGGGAGTATAATCCGCTACGATGACCTGATCGGCGTAAACGAGTTCAAGGACGCGCAGTTCCTGTCCGACGACAACATCATCAGCACGTTTAAGCAGCTGAGTATGACAAAGCTTACTATGCTCATCGACTTCGCACTGCCTGAAAAAACAGGAAGCATAACGCCGGAGGCAGTTAAAAACGAATACTACAAGTTCCTACGCATAATAAAGCACGTTGTTTCGCTTGCTGACGGTCTGTGCGACGACATCTCGTCCGATGTAGACCGCGCAACCGACCTGCCGTTTGAGACAATCGCGCAAGCCCGCGAGACGCTACTGGGACTGGCGGCGCAATACTGCGAACGGTTGCTTGCCGCAAAGGAAAGTAAAAATACGTCCGTAAAGGATAACGTTATTACCTACCTAGAAAAAAATTACGCTGACAGTTCTATCACGCTCGAAAAAATAGCCGAACACGTCAAGCTAAGCCCGTCGTACCTGAGCAGATACTTCAAGGATCAAACGGGGGAGACAGTGTTCACGTATCTCGACGGCATACGGCTTGCCAAGGCTAAGGAGCTGCTTACGGATACGGATTTGACGGTGAAAGAGATAGTTATTATTGTTGGTTACGTGGATGTAAACAACTTCATACGCAAATTCAAGCGTATGATGGGTATTACTCCGCTTAATTTTAGAAACACGTTCAAAAAAATATGAGAGAGGGATATTTTATGACAAAGAGACCTAATATTCTGTTTGCGATTGCGGATGACGCTTCACATTTCGGCGCGTACGGGCATTCGTTTGTAAAAACGCCCGTCTGCGACTACCTTGCCGAAAACGGCCTGCTGTTCCAGAACGCCTTTACATCCAACCCGAAATGCGCGCCGTCCAGAGCGTCGATCCTTACCGGAAAATTTACATGGGAGCTGGAGGAAGCATGTAACCATTTCAGCCTTTTCCCGGCGAAGTTCCCGGTTTTTCCGCAGGTCATGGAGGACAACGGCTATCACGTCGGCTTTACGGGCAAGGGCTGGGGACCAGGCGACTTCTTAACCGGCGGCTTCAAACGCAACCCAGCAGGTGTCGAGTATAACAAGTATCATCTGACACCTCCGGAAGGCTCATGCATCAGCGATTGCGATTACGAGTCCAACTTCAAGGATTTCCTGAGTGAGAAACCGGCCGACGCGCCGTTCTATTTCTGGTATGGCTGCCGTGAGCCGCACAGAAAATACAGCTACGGCGAAGGATTGCGCGGCGGCAAGTCGCTCGACGAAATCAAGAGTGTGCCGACATACTGGCCTGACGACGAACGCGTGCGCGTCGATATGCTGGACTACGCCTATGAAATAGAATGGTTCGACAAAAACCTCGGTAAGCTCATAGACGTACTGAAGGAAGCCGGAGAGCTGGACAACACGCTAATCGTCGTAACATCCGACAACGGCTGCCCGTTCCCGCGTGTTAAGGGACAGATGTATGAGCAGGACTTCCACCTGCCGATGATCGCCTACTGGAAAAACAATATCGCGCCCGGACGCGTCACCGATGATTTGGTAAGCTTTACCGACTTGGCGCCGACATTTTTGGAAGCGGTCGGGCTTGACGCGCCGTCGTCCATGACGGGCAAGAGCTTTCTTAACGTACTGCGCGCCCCGCAGAGCGGACAGATCGACCCGTCGCGCGAGGTTACGTATTTCGGCCGTGAAAAGCACGATCTGGGTCGCGAAAACGATTACGGCTACCCCGTGCGTTGCATTCGGGATTATCAGTATTTGTACATAAGAAACTTCGCACCGGAAAGATGGCCTGCCGGTAATCCTGAAACAGGCTTCACGAACTGCGACTCGTCGCCGACAAAAACACTTGTGCTGGAGCTTGACAAGCAGGGCGAACATAAATATTTCGACTGGGCTTTCGGCAAGCGTCCCGGCGAGGAGCTGTACAACATCGTCGCCGACCCGGAATGCCTGAACAACCTCGCTAGCGACGAGCATTTCGCAGATGTCAAAGCCAAGCTCTGGGGACGGCTCAGCGCATTCCTCCACGAAACAAACGACCCAAGAATACTTGGCAACGGCGATATATTCGAGTCGTACCCGTACGTCGGCAAAGCGCCGCATTCTTGGAAGAACTACATTAATGGAACATTTAAACGGCAGGAGTTTTAATAAGAACGAAGGGTAGTGTATCATTTGCACGTTGATATACAGGATTATTTAAACAGCGGCATGACGCTTGAGCAAGCTATCAGTACAGTTCTGTCGGACGACAGCCACCGCGACGGTGTTACAATAAGCATACCGAAAGCGACCTATGTCATACAAAAGACAGATTTGTTTGAGAAGTACACGTACATAACGAACCACGACCACAGCCTTAAATCTATCTTCCTTTATATATGCGACAGAAAAAACGTCATCATAGAGGGCAACGGCAGCGAGTTTATTTTCGTCGGGAGAATCGTCCCGGTCATCGTCGAACGCTCGCAAAACGTTACGCTGAAAAACTTCACAGTCGACTACGAGCGTCCGTTTTTTACGCAGGGGAAGGTTTTGTTCGCCGACAACGAAACGGTGAGGCTGGAAATCGACAAAAAACAGTACCCGTATTTCGTCGAGAATGAGACGGTTCATTTTTGCGGGAGAGATTTTCAGGAGACGTACATACACCAGTTTACGGAGTTCGATCCGGCGACTAAGGCGCAAGCCTACGCTTCGAAGGATAACTTCTTCAACGGCGCGCGCGTAAGAGCGCGGGAGATATCAGACGGGATACTTGAATTTTACTGGACGTTCCGCTATGTTCACAAGCCCGGCAACTACGTCATAATCAAGAACGATTACCGCTACACGCCGGGGATTTTTATTACGGAAAGTGATAGCGTGACGGTCAAGGACGTGACGGTTCATCAAGCCGGGGGCATGGCTTCTGTAGCGCAGCTCAGCAACGACGTGACGTTTGACGGCTTCACAATCATGCCGCGCGAGGGCAGCGGACGTCTCGTGTCTACCAACTGCGACGCGACGCACTTCACCAACTGCACCGGGCGCGTAACGCTTACGAACTGCCGCTTCGAGTC
>CAZJLW010000049.1:14578-16804 GCA_964546895.1 uncultured Eubacteriales bacterium
ATTCTGTTGCAAACGTGCAAAAAAATAATCGCCGAGCATAACGAGTTTTACTGCGGCAACGCAGCCGTTATGATTAATGGCGATCTGAATAAATGGTACGAATCAGGGCGCACGACGGACGTCGTTATATGCGGCAACTGTTTTATTAACGCGGGTTACACCGCGCCGCTTTTAGCTCCGGGGCTGATTAACGTAATCTGCCCGCGGAAAAAGTCCGATTCGCATGTACAGCACGTTCCGTATCACGGCAGTGTCGTCGTGAGTGGCAACACATTCGAGACGTTCGACGACGTAATTTGCTGCGTGGATGAAGCGGACTATTTCGAGTTCAGCGGCAACGACGTCATAAAAACCGACAAGTACGCGCCGTTTAAGGCCGCGCCGCCGGATTTCACAGAAAAAAGCGGCAAATACGTCGTATACACGAAGCATTGCCGCGATGTTGTTGTGAAGCAGATTTAATTCAAAATAATTTTTTGCCCTGGCGTTACGCCGTCTATTATCTGCGCGTAATCCATGTTGTAAGCGCCCTGCACAACGTAGCGCTTCTTGACCGTGCCGTCCTCCAATATGAGTACGTAACGGTCGGGGCCTTCGTTGCGCACGGCTTGATACGGCACGGCAACTACGTCTTTTAGCTCGAGCTTGATACCCTCTACAGAAATGAAACGCATCGTCGAAAGCCGACGGTCGAACTGCGCCTGCGTGTTCGGCACGGCTAAGAACTGCACCTGCGTCTCTTTCGTCTCCGACGCGCGCGGGTCGGAGACGATTTTTGCGTCGTATGTTACCTCGTTTGGGAAAACGATTTTCACATCCATGTTGTTGCGGAAGTTTGATATGTCCGTCGTAACGCGAAATGCTATGTTTGACAAGTCGGTTATATCCATGAGCTTCGCGTTTTTGTCGGAAAGCGTACCGGCGCTAGTTGTTTTTATAACGTTACCGGCGTAGCCGTCATACGGAGCGAAAATCTGCAAGCCGTTACTCATCGCCTTAAGGCGGTCTATCTCCTCGGCTTGCTCGGACAGCTTCCGTTCCGTCGCGTATACGTAATAGTCGTAATCCGATTTCTTCTTTAAAATATTCAGGTTAAGGATTTTTATCTCGCTTTCGGGCGGGCGTGGAGAGGCTGACAACCGTTCTTGCAACGTGCGGTTCAAGCCGTCAATTTCTTTTATGAAATTGTTCACGCCCTGCTCGAAATTTTTTTTGCTGTCAGCGAATTTTATTTCTGCCTGTTCTATCGACGCGTTAAGTATGTCCTCGTCGAAGTACGCGTCCGCCAGCAACTGCCCCTTCTCTATGAACGTCTCGCCGAATATGTATATGTCCTTTATCTTCGCGCCGCTTTCGGGGAAATACACCGGCTCCCACCGCGAAACAAAAACAGAAGCCTGTGCCGATACGGTGTTAACGATGTCAGTCACTATGCAATCGGCAAGCGTATAGTTAACCTCCTGCGCCGTGATTGTGTCTATGTCGATTAAGTCCTCGACGCCAGTCGCAGTAAGCGATACTTCGGCGGCTACGTCTGTTTCCCCCGCTTCGCTCGTCTCGTCCGTCTCGCCGGGCTTCTTCGCGCACGCGCTCAAAATTAGCGCCGCCACGAGCAGCCATGCCAATATCCGCCCCGCAAAATTCCTATTGCTTGACAAAAATCTCATCCCCTTCGTCCACGCCTTCCGTAATCTGCATAGAAGCGTCGTTGCGGATACCCAGCTTAACAGGTACGACAACCTTTTTGCCGTCCTCTATGGCGTAAACGTAATGTCCGTCGGTCTGGTTCATAAAAACCGCAGTCGCCGGTACGATAACGGCGTCTTCGGCCATATTTTTTATTTGTATAATAGAAACGTACTGTCCCTCTTGTACGTTTTCGTCGGGCTTCTTAAACACAAACCTAATTGGCGCCGTACGCCCCGAAAACACGTATTGCAGAAGCTCGGTGATGGGCATCGGCGTATATTCCAGCTCGTATTCGACCGTACCTATTTTCCCAACCAGCAAATCGCCCTCAGCATAGCTGAAATAATCTATGCCGGTGTACTGTACGAATAGTTCGTCCGGCTTCGCAACATAAACAATCGGCTTAAACGCCACGACGCGGCTGCCGATACTTACCGGCTCGATGTAGTTGATTTTGCCGTCGAACGGCGCGGTTATAACGGCGTCGGTGAGCTGCGCCTTTAGCGCTTCCAATTTTTTATATTGCAGCTTAAGCTC
>CAZJLW010000049.1:16904-20273 GCA_964546895.1 uncultured Eubacteriales bacterium
CCGGCCGTTACGTTGACGCTTTTCAGTCGCAGAGGTATGTCCTTGAAAAATACCCCTTCCGAACGCGCCATAACATATGCGTTATATCGATACGAATCCTCGATCCGTCCGCGCCGCGCGCGCTCCGTGTCTATGCGCACGCCCTCGGGCGCAAGCAGTTCAGGTACGGCTTCGACCTTTTTATCCGCGCAGCCACCGAGAATAACCGTGCAAGCTGCCATGACGAAACAAATATACTTTAACCGCTTCAAGGCTATCTCCCCCAAATAACCGCGTCGCCTTCTGCAAGGCCGCTCGTTATTTCTATGAATTCGTCTGTTTGCAGCCCGACTTCGACCGGCTTGGCGGTCATGATGCCGTCCGCCAGCACGTAAACGTAACCCCTGCCGTTGGCCGTTGATACTGCTTTATCCGGTAGATACAGCGTGTCCTTGCTCTCGGCTATGGCAAGTGTTACAGTGCCGTAGCTTCCGTCTTTTAGGTTAACCGATAAATCATTGAGTGTAATATATGCGGTTGGTTTGGCGTCGCTTTTTACTTTGATGCCGATAGATTCCGGCGAAACGACCTTCGCGTCATAATCGTCCGAGCCGGAAACAGTTACTGTAACGGCGTCGCCTACTTTTAAATATTTTATGTACTCCTGATCATCCGAAACAAATATGGACAGCGATTTGTCCGAAACCGTAATAATGGTCTCGCCCTCGCTCGAACGGTCGCCGCTTTTCACGGTGCGGCAGTACGAAACCGTCCCGTCCATTGACGCGCGCAGTATGCGCAGCCCAATCTGTCGCTTCAAATCCTCCGCTTTAACGGTCAGCGCTTCCAGCTCGCTGAGAAAAGTATCGCGACGCCTCGTGTATTCCTCGGCCGTCATCGTCTTTACACCCTTTAGGAAAACCGCGCTCGAATCAAGCTCGTAGTTCTCGTTCAAATGCTTAAGCGACAGCTGGGTTTTTTGGAGGTTGTTTTCGGTTTCGTCAAGGGATGTCTCCAGATTTTTTTTGTCAAGCTCGGCTACGATTTGCCCAGCCTTAACACTGTCGCCGGTGTTTACGTAAACCGTGTCATACAGCACGCCTGACAGCGTAAATTTTAAATCCTCGTAACGCGCAGGCATGTAGTTGACAGACAGGTTCTTGCGCTTAACAAGATCGCCGCGCTGAACCTTTACGAAGCTGTAGTCCGTCTTCTCGTACGGACGCAACACCGGCGGCGGCGGAACCTCCTCCTCTACCGGAAACAGCCACGCGCCCGCCCCGCAGCCGCTCAGGAAAATAAGCGACGCGGCGGATAGCGCGGTTATGTATGATATGCAATTTTTTTTGCGGTTAATAGCCATTGCGGGAAGCCCTCCGAGTAGAACCTGACGCTGAAAAAATACCTTTATTATGGAAATTATACAATAAAAAATTCAGTGAAGTCAACCTTAGGAATCTTGATAATCAATACCCGATATGATAATATTACCAACAAGAGGAAGGATGTGTTTTTATGAAGGTATTACTTATAAACGGCAGCCCCAACAAAAACGGCTGTACATTTACCGCGTTGAACGAGGTTGCGCAGGAGCTAAACCACGGCGGGATAGAAACGGAAATTTTTCACATAGGAAGCCAGCCTGTACGCGGCTGTATCGGTTGCCGCGGCTGCACCAAAACCAAGGGCAAATGCTTTTTCGACGACGGCGTTAACGAAGCGCTTGAGCTTGCCGCTACGGCGGACGGGTTTGTCTTCGGCTCGCCGGTTTATTACGCGTCGGCTAACGGCTCGTTAGCGGCTTTTTTGGATAGGCTGTTTTTCGCGGGAGAATGCTTCGCTTACAAGCCCGGGGCTTGCGTTGTTTCGGCGCGCCGCGCCGGTACTACTGCCGCCCTTGATCAGCTTAATAAATATTTGACAATCGCGAATATGCCGGTTGTTTCGTCCCAATACTGGAACATGGTACACGGCAATACTCCGGACGAAGTCCGTCAGGATTTGGAAGGTATGCAGACGATGCGTATGCTCGGACGTAATATGGCTTGGCTGCTTAAGTGTATTAAAGCCGGGGAAGCTGCCGGGATTTGCTTACCTGAAAACGAGCAGCGGGTTCGGACGAATTTTATAAGATAAACAAAAAAGCAAGGATTTTGCGAGAATGGTTCATCGCAAAGCCCTTGCTTTTTTTATTTTATCAACCTAACGATTAACATACGCCTTTACCAAGCTTGAAATAAACTGCGCCAAGGCGGCTCTGTTTGCGGTATCCTTCGGCGCGAACATGTCACCGCCTACGCCGTCTATTATACCGCGGCTTGCCATTTCTTTGACTGCCGGGCGCGCCCATTCGGAAATTTTATCGTTATCGGCGAACGCCTCGCGTCTGCCGATTATGTTAAGAGTAATGCCTTTGTATTTCATATAATTGTAAAGCATGACCGCGGTCTCTTCACGACTTAATGCTTTATCCGGAGCAAAAAGCCCGTCGCCTACCCCACTTACGATTTTTCTGCCGGAGGCCCACGCTACCGCCTTGGAGTACCATGCTTCCGGTTTGACATCCGAGAAACCGGACGCACCATATCCGGACAAATCCACGCCGTCCAACCGTGCAAGAACCGTAACGAGCATAGCCCGTGTCATTGCATCGCCGGGAGCAAACGTATCGGCGTTAACACCCGCGAACAATCCTCTTGCCGACACAAAATCTACGGCGTTTGCGTACCACGCGGATTCGTTCACATCGTTGAAGCCAACCGGTTTATAAGCCACGGCGAATCGTGAGAAATGCTTCGTCGCGAACGAAACAATGTTTCTATTCACACTTAAGTCGCTATGGTTCAATATTTCAAACGAACCGTTATCATTTAAGTAGCAAATGATAATAGCATTCGGCTTCTCTCCCGGCGAAGGCGAATACGGTATCGAAACTATCGCCGTCCCCTCGCCAAACGTATTTATCTGTCGCAACCCTGATGTCACGGTAAAGTTATAAACAGGTCTATCCCCTATCAAATCCTTTACTGACGAAGGAAGCTCAGCACTGTCGACCTTTGTCGCCGAGATAGTTATATCGCCTGTCGCCGTATCAGCCATCGCCGCAAGCGCCTTTTCATCAAAAGTAATCGTCCCGAACGGTGACGAAATAACAACCGATTGCATGGCAGAATTTACAACACCTACAAGAGACTGCTTCGTTATCGTTAAACTAAACGACGTACCCGCTTTCGTATCTACATTTATTTCGATATGCGGGCTCGTGCCGTCTTTCTGAGCCGTTGCCAAAGCCCGCGTTACCAGTTCTGTTACCAATTCATTAGAAGCGGCAGCAGTTCCATTCGCCGAAGCCGTAAGGCTAACTACAGATGTCGTATTTTGCATTGTCGT
>CAZJLW010000049.1:20373-21698 GCA_964546895.1 uncultured Eubacteriales bacterium
AACACTCCAGTCAACACTTTGGGAAGGACTGTTTGTTCCTACGACATAAGCATCGAACATACATGTGTCGTTTTGGGATAGCGTTATCGACGACGGGGTTACTGACACGCTCGTCACGGTAGGCTCCGGAGGTGCCATTGTCGTAACACTGACTACAGCCAAGCCGTATCTTGTACTGTCTACGACCGATGTCGCCGTTACGGTTACTGTTGCAGCGGTTTCGCCCGCCGCTACGGTCAGGTTGCCGTGGGTATCAATACTTGTTCCGGGTATTCCACCTAATACATTCCATATTACCGCTTGACCTGGATTGTTTGTACCCGTAACCATTGCGCTGAACGTATAGGTCGAACCCTTCTGCACCGCTACCACGCTCGGATTTATCGCTACGTTTGTTACGGTCGGCGGTATGTTCTCGAAATTCGCCATAATCGTTACCGCATTCGGTGGCATTGTAAAGGTTGTCGTCGCACTGTTAGCGTCGGCTAACACGACGCCGTTTGATGTCGTCGTCCAGTTTTTAAACCGTTTTCCGGCGGGAGGTGTTCCGGCCAATATTGTTACGGTTGCGCCGCTCGTATAGTTCGCGCTGCCTGACGCACCTGTTCCCGCGCTGTCGACGGTGACGATATATGTCAGCGCATTCGTAACGCCGAACTGCGCGTTTACGGTTGCCGAAACACCGTCACTGCCGGTGATTGTTATGGTTTCGTTGTATGTTCCGACGGCCAGCCCGACTTTCGGCGTAACGGTAAACGTTGCCGTGCCGCCCGCGGGCAGATTCGAAGCGGACAAGCCGCCGATAACGAAATGCGTCGACGTCGGCTGGTTTAACGTGACTGAGGTTACGCCGACATTTGTTACTGTAACGGTTTGCGACAACGGCGCGGTGTATCCGGCTGACAGCGTACCGAAGAAATTCAACGCCGTCGCAGAAATAGTCGGAACAGTCGCAATCGGTTCAAACACTGCCGTAATGGTTACGTTTTCTGAGCGCATACCAAACACATTTCCCTGCGCCTCTGTTAGCGCTATGTTGTTAACCTTCAGCGATCCGGCCTTTAGCTTATAGTTCGTATTCGGTGTAACGGTCAAGGTTATCGCTGTTCCGGGTGTTGCCGTAGTATGGCTGGCCGTTACCGTACCGTTTGTCATAGAGCCTATCGTTATACTGTAGACCGGCGTAGGGTTGACCGTTACGTCGCAAAACGCTGTTTTATTACCGTCTGCGGTTTTGACGGTTATTTTAGCCGTGCCTACTCCCATTGCCCTAACCATGCCGATATTGCTTACAATAGCTACCAGTGTATTATCACTTTCCCATG
>CAZJLW010000050.1:0-4725 GCA_964546895.1 uncultured Eubacteriales bacterium
AAAGACAACCACGCTTTTTATTTTCAACCCTTCTAATTAGCCAAACTTCTCTTGTTCATCCTTGTAACCAGCTTAAGCGGTACATATGTAAACAGCGCAAACACACACATCATTGATAAGTATGACACGAGAGTATTTAAGGCTGTAAATATATTTATTTCGGCGCTTTCGCTGCAGCTGTCAGCTTTGCCTTCCATCCCCGGTTCGAGACCCATTCCTCGCCCCATTCCTCTTCCCATACCTCGTCCCATGCCCATGCCGCCTTCGAATCCTTCGATTCCGGCAAGTCCTGCCTCTGCCATACCACCGCCGCAGGAATCGGCGGCAGCCGGAATAATTTCTAAGCCGAAGGCCGCCGTCATGAGAGACAGCTTACCGGGGAAATTCTTTTCGACAATGCTGTAGCAGCCGAACAGAACGAGCGCCGCGCAAACGCCCAAAAGAGCGGTAGAAAGGCCTTTGTTTGCAGAATTTATGTTAAAAACCTTTTTACTGACGTTAACGATCCAGTCTATGTGCAATCCCAAATGTAAACCCGATATGAGTAGAGCAAAGTATGAAATGCCTACGTGAAACGATTTCCAAAAATGCATATTAGAGGTGAATATGTTTACAAAAACAATTTTTGATATCAGCAGACCACTTATGCCCATCAGCACAACACTAATGACCAAAAGCATATCAAAAACATAACCTACCTTTGTTTTTAAGTTAACTTTTTTGCTGAAGAAATTTTTTGTAACGTTCGTAACCCATTTGTGATTTAACACAAAATGAACGACAAAAACGGCAATAACGGCAAAGCCGCCCAGTTCATGGAACGCTTGCCCAAGCCCTGCGATTTTGAACATGAGGACAAAAAACAGTAGCATGACAAAATCCAGGCAGATCTTTACGTAGCTGATTTTCTTCAAAATAACACCCCTTATGATTTTTACGGCTTAAGAGCCTGTTTCGGAAGATTCTCCAAACAAGCTCCTACTCGTGCCAAATTATGTAAAATTAATATAACTAACGGTTATGAACAAAAAATGTACACATCGTGAAATTTTTGTTAAGCTTTTTAAAATTTTTTGAAAACAAATTATTCGGCACTAAACCGAATGCAAATAAAAAATCTGCCCGTGTATAGTACGGACAGATTTTTTTATTTGAAATATTATTTTTACTGCATAATTTCGACCGTTACCTTTTTGTCCTCATTAATCGCGGCGGCTTTAACAACCGTACGAATAGCCTTGGCAATGCGGCCTTGTTTGCCGATTACCTTGCCCATGTCGTCAGGCGCTACTTTTAGCTCCAGCACTACGGAGCTTTCGCCGTCCTTTACTTCATTAATCGATATGGCTTCAGGATGGTCGACCAGATTACGTACAATTATTTCTAACAGTTCTTTCATTTACGACAACACCCCTTACACATGCCGCCAACGCGGCACAAATAAACGCCTGAAAAACAGATCACGTTCTTATAAAACGCCGGATTTTTTAAGCAGAGCGCGTACCGTATCGGTAGGACGAGCGCCAGTGGAGATCCACTTCTTGGCTTCCTCAGCGTCTATTCTTATAAATGCTGGTTCCTTAGTCGGATCGTATAAACCGATTTCGGCAATTGTCTTACCGTCTCTTTGCGTTTTTGAATCCGCTACGACTATTCTATAAAACGGAGCCTTTTTTGCACCCATTCTTTTAAGTCTGATTTTTACCATGTCTTACACCTCCTTGGGGGGTTAGTTTATTTGAAAAACGGCATTTTGCCGAGCTTTCCTTTGGGAATATTAGTAAACTGCTTCATCATCTTTTTCATATCCTCGAACTGCTTTAACAACCGGTTAACCTCTTGAATCGAACGCCCACTTCCATTAGCGATACGCTTCTTACGCGAGCTGTTTAGTATCAACGGGTTCCTGCGTTCGGCTTTCGTCATGGACTGAATTATCGCTTCGGTATGTGTCATGACCTTTTCGTCGATTTCCACTTCGTTCATGTTTACCTGGCTAAGCCCCGGTATCATGCCCAATATATTTTTCAGAGGCCCCATTTTTTTGATTTGCTGCATCTGATTCAAGAAATCGTCCAGATTAAAGTCGTTCGTGCGCATTTTGCGTTCAAGCTCGATTGCTTCCTTCTCGTCGAACGCCTGTTGCGCCTTGTCGATTAGCGACAACACATCGCCCATGCCAAGTATACGCGACGCCATACGATCCGGATAAAACGGTTCAAGCTCGTCGATTTTTTCTCCCATACCGACGTACTTGATGGGCTTGCCCGTAACGTAGCGCACCGAAAGAGCCGCGCCGCCCCTGGTGTCTCCGTCAAGCTTGGATATGATAATGCCGTCTACGCCGACCTTCTCGTTAAAGCTTTCGGCTACGTTAACGGCGTCTTGCCCCGTCATCGCGTCCAGCAGCAGTAAAATCTCGTGCGGTCTGACTTCGGCCTTTATGGCCTTTATTTCCTCCATCATTTCTTCGTTGATGTGGAGACGCCCTGCTGTATCGACGATTATTACGTCGTGACCGTTCTGCGTGCCGTGAGCTATCGCGTCACGCGCGATTTTTACAGGCTCCGTACTGCCTTCAATTGTAAACACCGGTATGTTATACGTACCGCCCACGACTTGAAGCTGCTTAACTGCCGCCGGTCTGTAAACGTCACACGCCACAAGCAACGGTCGTTTGCCCTGCCTTTTGAGCTGACCGGCCAGCTTGCCCGCCGCAGTCGTCTTACCGGCACCTTGCAGCCCGATCAGCATGAAAACCGTCGGCGGCTTTGACGAAAACGTAAGCTTACTCTGCGTCGTACCGAGTAGGTCTATCATCTCGTCATGCACGATTTTTACAACCTGCTGCCCCGGATTAAGCCCTTCGAGAATGTTCCCGCCGATAGCCTTTTCCGTGACGTTGTTTACGAATTCCTTGACGATTTTGAAATTGACGTCAGCTTCAAGCAGCGCAAGCTTTACCTCGCGCATCGCTTCTTTAACGTCGCCCTCCGTCAGCTTGCCTTTACTGCGAAGCTTCTTAAAAACGTCTTGCAATTTTGTCGTAAGATTATCAAACGCCATAGTACACCTCACAGTTCAGAACTATAAAGTATTTTTACTTTATACCTCGAACAGTTTATAGTTTTTTTCAGAGTTTGTCAATACCTCGCGAATAAAATCTCCGTAGTGCCGATTTCTGTACCCGCGGCCGCCGGTTTGTACGCACGTTCTTTATCGGCTTTAAGCCAAGCCAAAACCTTTTCGGACGAGAACGGCAGAAACGGATACAACAGCACCGCGATGTTCTGTATCGCGTTACAGCAGTTGTAAATCGTATCTGCGGAAGCTTCCGGATTCACCCACGGCGCTTTCGTATCGAAGTATTTGTTTATGCTGCGGATAAACAGAAACACGGTCTCAATCGTGGACTTGAACTCGCAAGCCTGTATCAGCTCGGCAGTTTTTTTGTACAGTCCTACGATATCGGCCTCTATTACCTCGTCCGGCTTGCCGACCGGGATTTTGTTATCAAAATATTTTTTCACAAATACAAGCGTACGGTTAACCAGGTTCCCGTATGCGCCCAACAGCTCGCCGTTATTGCTGTTAATAAACTCGCGGCGCGTAAAATCTGCATCGCGCTTTTCGGGACCGTTGGCAAGCAGGTAATACCGTATGGAATCCGGGTTATACTCACCGATGATATCCTTCGCCCAGATTGCATGATTTTTGCTAGTCGAAATCTTCCTGCCCTCCAATATCATGTACTCACTGGATACGATAACATCAGGCAACCGCAGCCCTTCGCCGTGCGCAAGTAATAGTGACGGCAAAATAACACTGTGAAACGGAATGTTGTCCTTGCCCATGACGTAATAATGCTTTACACCCTCACCCCATAGCTCACGGAACTTCTCTTCATTAAAGCCCACGTATTGATAGCTCATCGATAGATACCCCAGCACATTTTCAGCCCAAACGTAAATACGTTTGTTTTCATATCCCTCGCACGGAACATCAATGCCCCAGTCCAAATCCCGCGTTATCGCCCTGTCACGCAGCCCTTCATTAATATAGCGCTTCGTCATTTCATACGCATTCTTGCGCCAGTCGGTGTGGCGGTCGAGATACTCCGCCAACTCCCCTTGCAGCTCCGTCATTTTTATAAACAAGTGCTTAGTCGGCTTAAACTCAGCCGGGCTTTTGCATATGGCGCATGTCGCGTCAATCAGCTGCTCGGATTCCAGCACATTCCCGCAAGCCTCGCACTGATCCCCCCTGGCAGTCTCGCCGCAGCTCGGGCATCTGCCCGTAACAAACCTATCCGGCAAAAACTGCTTGCACGAAGCGCAGTACGCTTCTTTCGTTTCCTTCTCGGCGATTATCGACGGTGGATTTTTCCGCTCGTACATCGTCCTGTGGAAGTCCTTAACAAATGATTTGTGTTCCTGAGATGATGTCTTGCCGTACACATCGTACGAAAAACCCAGCGCCGCAAACACCTCCGAAAACTCTGCGTGATAACTGTCGCTTACTTCCTGCGGCGTTTTGTTATTGTTCTTCGCGCAGATTGTGACGGGCGTGCCGTGGCAGTCCGTCCCCGACACGTAGCAAACTTCGTCCCCGACTTGCCTGTGATAGCGTGCAAGCACGTCACCCGGCAGCAGCGCCGCCACATGCCCAATGTGCATACTTCCGTTCGCGTAGACCCACGCGCCTCCGATTAATACCTTCATAATA
>CAZJLW010000050.1:4825-21387 GCA_964546895.1 uncultured Eubacteriales bacterium
AAAAAAGACCCCCGTCGCCATATAAAAATATATGGGACGAGAGTCTCGTGATACCACCCAAATTTATTTACACCTCGCGGTGCAAACCTCTGCGGGTACGTCGGACAAGCTTCCGGTTATACCCTGACGCTGTAACGTGCGTACACGTCGCTGCCTAAATCGAATTGCAAATTCGGCCGCGCGGCTCCAAGACCATGTTCGGTAAGCCGTGCGCTAATCCCTTTCACCAACCGGAATCTCTCTGTGAGCGACCGAAGTACCTACTCTTCTTTTCAATGCCTTTGTTTATTCATATTATGCTTTATAAACGTATTCTAATACACAGCAGTATTTTTGTCTACAAAAATTCACTGGATTTTCACGACAAACGCATGACTTTTTTACCTGCATTAAACCTTAATTTTCCATCTCACCATAATACCAACCTAAAACGCTGTCTTTCTTTATAAAATAACCTCTTGAATTTTGGGAGATAATAGAAAGCTTGTCCCCCGGGCTGACCTTTAGTTTGTAGTCCGTAAAATCACTACAACGCATACTGGAGTTACTTTCATAAATAAAGCTGTTGTGCATTTCAATTTCATTGCCACTCGAGATGTGTAAAACTCGGGAAAATTCTTCTCCCTTATCTATCATTTTAATTTCATTGTCTATCCACTTAATATATTTAGAATTAACAGCTTCTTCTTGGTGGTTTTTGGCATATGCAATTGCCAACTCATCATAACATTTGTAAGAAAGTTCATAACCGTTGATTGTTATTGGCGTGGTAAGAAAGTCTGATTTCCATGATGTTTCCTTTGCAGTGTGGCATGGCGATATAATAAATGCATTAAGCTGTCCGGCTTGTTTTATACCACAACCACCATCTATGGAGATTATTTTTTGTGTTGTATTTATGTAGGGGCTTAGCATTGGGAAATATTCGCTGTATAAAATGGTTGGCCAGTGCCCAACCAACAAATACTTATCAAAATGCAAGCCTTTGTTTATAAAGTTATCGTTTTTCATTAAGTCAAAGGAGCTATAATCATTTAACCGGCTGATATCATTTGTAGGCAGCCCGCCGTGGACAAAAATAAAATCCTCGGTTTCAATTAGCGTTGGTAATGATAAAAAGAAATCCAATTCCCTTTTAAAATGCTCTTTGATTTGCTTTTTTGCAGCAATAATATCTGGTTCTGAATTAATATCTATTTGCAATTCATTACATAAATCCATAAAGAAACAGCCATTCCAGTAGGACTTACCCAAATTAATAATTTTTATTGTAGTCTTATTAGCTTCGTCGCTTTCGTCTAATATATTTATAGTCCTGTGAGCATCAACATTTCCCAAAACAGGATACACAGTGTAATTTTTGCAAAGCTCTATTATATATCTTAGAGTTTTAAGGCTTTCGGGGCCTTTTTCAATTATATCGCCAACTAAAAATAAAATGTCGTCCTTGCTAAAATTTATATTCTCCAGCAATTCACGAAATAAACTGTAATGCCCGTGAATATCACTAATTGCAATAACACGCTTATCCTTTGGAAGCTCTATATGCCGATGCTTAATCTGTTGCATTGTTTCTTGCATGTCTACATCTCCTTTGTCTTTTATGAACAATAGACTTATCTTGAAACCCTGTGCCGTGCATATAGTTTCGAAATAAATCTATTAAACATCTTTTTTTATTAAAAAAGTATAACAGAGTTGTTGGAGTAAGTAAACATATGTTTGGTTATAGTGCACGACAAATGCATGAATTTTTGACAATTGTTCATGCGTTTATCGTGACTGGATTTTACACTACGCGTACCACTGCGCCTGAGACCTATACATCTGCGCGTAATGCCCGTTCTGCGCCATGAGCTGCTTATGAGAGCCGTCCTCGATTATCCGCCCGTCCTTAAACACAAGAATACGGTCGACAATAGCAGTAATTCCCAGTCGGTGCGAAATAAGAATCGTCGTCTTATCTCCCGTAAGCGCTGCGAAGTTTCTGTAGAGCTGTGCTTCCGCGACGGGATCAAGCGCCGATGTAGGTTCGTCTAATATCATTATTTTGGCAATGTTTCGGTAAGCCGCGCGCGCGATGGACACCTTTTGCCACTGCCCGCCTGAAAGATTGTTAGCCTTCTCAGAAAACGAGCCGACCAACTCATGCAAGCCGTTTTTCTGCTCAGTTATGACATCATCAACGTTGATTTTCCTCAGAAGCTCCATGATTTCCTCGTCATCTGCATTTCTGTTTTTATCCGACACTGTGATATTCTCGCGCAGACTGGCTTCGTAATGCGCGAAATCCTGAAAAACCACCGACACCTCATTACGCGCCAACGCCGGATTATCCTGAATATCCACCCCGCCCACGCATATCCGCCCCTCACGCGGATCAAACATTCCGCATAAAAGACTTATGAACGTGGACTTCCCGCTGCCGTTCTCACCTACTACAGCGATTTTCTCACCTTCGCGAATCTTTACGGACACGTCCTTCAACACATCGACCTCCGTATTCGGATACGCAAACGAAACATTTTCGAACGAGACTTCACCGGTTGTTTTGCCGCCACTCGTAACAGCACACGACTCGCGCTCAATACCGTCCATATAAAAAAACTCCTGCATATACGGTATATTCTGCGCCAAAACCATAATACCGACGAGACATTCCCCCGTTGTATTCTGTAGTTGTCCTGAAAGTGTAAACACAAGTGTGAAAGCTCCAAGCCCAACGGCAGGGTTTTTATAAATAGACCACGCAGCTATCAGCAAAATCCCCAAATATACCACGCTGCGCAGAAAATCGGCGGCAGTATTGAACTTAACATGCTTCGCCATAACCTTATTCTTCTTACCGATATACTCATCGGCGATGGCGCGCCAACGCGCTTTCAGGTAATCATACAGCGCGAAGTGCCTGATCTCCTGCAAGCCTTCGCATGAGCGCCCGCCATCATTAAGCAAATGGAAATAGTTAATAGCAAGCGCGCCCTCCTCCATCCACTTGGCTCGGTGGCGTAAGGTTTCCTCCTGCTGAAAGTATGAAAGCAGCGCCGCCGGAATACTGGTCGCAAACAGAATCATGACAATATACGGATTAACGCCCCACAGAGCAAAAGCGGCAGCCGAAAAAGCAATCACAAGCTGTAAAACTGTAATCATATTCCCGATACACTTAGCCATGTGATACCCGGCATATTCCTGAATGAACGCAAGACGTTTTTGGAAGTCGTCATAGTTTTCAATATATTTATACCGCACCTCGCATTTATAACGCATGATCGTGTGCTTGATGTAACGCCCGATTTTCACCTCGTCGATGCCGTTGGTATACTGCTGTATATTTGTAAAAATCACCTGAACCACATAAATACCGGCAATGCCCACGAAGACAGTTAGCGCCCCGCTCGGGTTTCCGCCGCCTCCCGCTAAGCCTTGCAGCGCGTCGGTTAGCGTACGCAACCGCGCAGCCAACAGCACGGGTAGAAAAGCCGCGGCGAAACCAAGCAAACTGATCGTCATTGAGATCGGCCCCTTGATTTTTATGCTGATTGTAAATGCCTTCATGAGTGCACGCAGCTTACTCATTCCGCTCCCCCTCCGTTTCGTACCACTGAGCCTGTTCTCTGAAAAATCCGGCATATATACCGTTAGCCGCCATTAAGTCATCATGCGTTCCGTTTTCCACAAGCCGTCCCCCGTCCAGAACAAGAATACGGTCGGCCAGCCGCGCGAATCCAACACGATGGCTTATTAATATTGCAGTACGCCCCTCGATTTTCTCCCTGATGGCATGAAACTGCTTCATCTCTGCGATAGGATCGAGTGCGGCTGCCGGTTCATCGAAGATTAATATTTCCTTATCACTCATATGCGCCCGCGACACGGCCACGCGCTGCTTCTCGCCGCCCGACAGCATTGCCCCGTCTTTTATTACTTTGCGCAGCAGCCACTGTTCAAGCCCCTTCGGAAACTTTTCCGGCAGCTTGTCGGCGCCGCCCTTCTGCATCGCAAGCCGTATGCGCTCAATATTGCCGAGATTCTTCAAATCCCCGAAGCCCACGTTCTCCCGAAGCGTTGCATGAAAAATGTAGAAATCCTGAAAAAACATGCCCACTCTTTGTATTACAGCGCCGCGGGTTTTTTTGTCGTACGGCTTACCGTGGAATTCAAGCCGTCCCTTTGTCGGTGCGAACAGTCCTATCAAGAGCTTCACAAGCGTAGTTTTACCGCTTCCGTTTACGCCGACCAGCGCAATCGTTTCGCCCTTTTTCACATCAAAAGTGAGGTTGTGCAGCACCTCGGTGCGGTCGTCGTACGAGAAGCAGACGTCCTCGGCTCGGAACACGACGTCCTGCACGGTCGACTCAAAGCCTTCGTCCCAGTCTTCGGCGGTCTGCGGTACGGCCTGTATAAATTTTCTCTGCAAATTAAGAAAATAAAGCCCTCGGTCAGTCTCTTGAAAGCTTGACGACAACACCTGAGTTACCTCACTAATGCTTTGTCCCATCGCGTACAGCATCAGAAAAACATCGACCGACATGCCGCCGTCCGCAACACGATAGATACAGTACGCCATCATCGCTGCGATAAATACGTAAAACCCGACGCTACTGACAAACGCCACAGCCTGCCGTACCTTTACGTATCGCCTGTCAATGCGATCCACCTTGTCATAGGCTCTGTCCCATTTTTCTATAGTTACCTTGCTTAAATCATACACGCGCAGTTCTTTTGCAACACCGGGCAGCATTACGGAGCTTTGATAATAATTCGCAAGGCGCGACGCTTCCGAATGAGGTCGCCCATCCCAACGAATCTTATCAGCCGTTAAAAAATTAAGCGCAAGCACCGCCGCTATATACGCGGAGGAAATCGCAAAAATCACCCACGACGTACCGGCCGCGATTACTAACAACGAAATCGCCCCTGCCATTTTTGATAAAAACAGGCAGCCCGAGCTCATAAAATCCGCAAGCGCCCCGCACCTATTCGATACATCCCAGTGTTCCTCGCGATACTTTTTATCCATGAGGGTTTTCATCTCGATTTTTTGTACGATGTCCATGAGATGTTCTTCCAGCCCAAAATAATACGAGTCGTACATGAAGAAATATAGGAAGTTACCGTTAATACGTTTAGAAATCCCCGCCGCGGTCAGTACGATGCCCAAAGCAACAATAGACGGCAGTACGTCCCGGAAGCTTCCGTCTCCCGTCAGCAGAAACGTAGACAGTATCGACACCGTTTGCCGGTTGAAGTACAGCGCCACCGCCGGTAATACAGCCAGTATAATGCCGAGCGTCCCCCATATCAGAAATACCCCCGCATTAATTTTCATCGCAAGCTTAAAAGACCAGCCTATCGTCAAAATATTCTCTTTGATTTTGTTCACGTCTGACACTCCCCGCCAAATAAATGATTCATTTTTTCTAGCACGACACTGCGCCGGTTACGGCTCACCGGTATTTTATCCTTTGAAATAAGCACGATATCGCTGGCCTCCAGCTTTTCAAAGAATAAAAGATTAACAATATAACCCGCATGGCAGCGTACGAAGTACGGTTCAAACAACACCTGCTCATGCTCCTTCATGCGTTTATAGCTCAGTACAGAGTCGGTTTCGGTATGAATACGCGTGTTATGTTCGTCTGTTTCGATGTAGCGTATGGATTTCGTATAGATTTTGTAAATACCGGTTGAGTTGGTCTCGATGAAGAAGCGGTTCTGACCTCTGCGGCTTCGAGCTTCCTCGACCTCTTTCAAAAACCGTGTATATTTAAGCGGCTTAATCAGATAATTATCAGCGCGCACCTCATACGCTTCCAATACATGATTCAGTACGGTCGTCAAAAACACAATCCCCACCTTCGAATCCACGGCGCGTATGCGCTTCGCTATCTCGATTCCGTTCATTTTCGTAAACGGTATTTCGAGAAAGATTAAGTCCATTTCTAAGGGATAGTGCTTGAGCAGCTTTTCACCGTTGTCGTATGCCAGCACTTGAATGGTCTGACCGGTCTCTTCTCTGTAGCGCTTAATAAAGTCAGAGAGCATAACCCGGACTGCCGTATCCCCGTCGCATATTCCGATTACAAACACTGTCCGCACCTCCCCTAACGTTAAAATAATTGATACGCAGATATTTTACAACATCGGATTCATACTTGGTATTTCATAATGCATAATTGGTGCAATAAAAAATGCGGAGTAAAAAAATAACAGCGTGATAATTTCAGCTATCACGCTGTTTTCCTATTCTTGATAATGACCTCTGCAAGCAATTATTTTTACGATATTATTATCAACGGTATAAACCAATCTATTTTTATCATCAATTCGGCGACTCCAAAACCCCGATAAATTTCCTACAAGCGGTTCAGGCTTGCCGATACCCTTGTTTCCGTTGCGAATAATGTCTTCTATCAACTGGTTAATTCGTTTTAGTGTCTTTTTATCTTGTGCTTGCCAATAGAGATAGTCTTCAAAGCCATTTTTGAAAAATGTTATGTCTCTACTCATTCGCCATAGCCTCAAGTTCTTCCATAGTTTTGATAACGACTTCCCCACGTTTTCCCTGTTCGATAGATTCCATTAAATAACGCATATTACATTCACTATAGAAAGGGTCGATATCCGCTTTAATCTCGAACGGAATTTTACGAGCTTGAATAACCGCTTTTGCAAAAACATTGATTGCTACAGATGTATTCATTCCGAAATCAGAACAAAGTTTATCAAATTGACGTTTGATGTCCTCGTCCATGCGGATACTAAGTGTCGTCTGTGCCATTTGCAACACGCTCCTTTTTTGTTAGTATATACATTGTACTACAATTTTAGCAACGTATCAATACATTGATTAAGACTTTATCTCAAGCCCAACAGAGTTGCGATTCCGACAGCTTTTTCCACTGCCCGCCAAATAATCCATCCCCTCCAAAAACCATCTATGAGGATACAAAATCGTTTTATTATCAACAATATACTTCATATAAACAAGCGCCGCTTCTTCCAAAGACTTTTGCAACGCATCATACACAACATCATAAAACGGCGGCTTACCCTCCTGATCCCAAGCCAACTTATCAGCAACAAACAAAGCCATATCATAATCGCTAGGTTCAACCTTAAGTGTTGAATGGCATTCCACAGCCGATAATATCCGTTCATCGCCCACTCTAAAATCCTGCTCCGCAACCAACCGCGACATTCGTTGGTGCAGAATAAACGGATACCGCATTTCGGCTTCGTCAATATACATTCCCTTCTCCTGCGCGTACACCAACATATCGCTGGGCGCTATAACCGCGCTTATATCATGAAGATACCCGCTGGCTTCGCATACAGCTTTATCAAGATTATACATCTCTGCAATTTTAACATTCATTTCAGCAACCGCTTTAACATGCTCAAATGTCTTTTGCCTATTATTCCCTATTAACACCCTATAAACATCATCCGCTACATCACCCGTAAAATCCGGTACTTGCACATACAAAAACCGTTCTAACATCAACCCAATCCTCCAATCATTTCATTTAAGTTCATGCCTAGAAAAAAAACCCATTTAATATCACGCGCCGAAATCAGTTTCATTCCTGCGCAAGCAATACAAATGGGTATCGGTGGGCTATTTTATAATTCACATCTCATTAACCGCATCACTGCGGCGAACTAATCTTAATCTTAATCTCAGAACCCTTCGGGATTTTTATATCAGGCGGAGGCATCTGCCCCGTAACCTTAACATAAGGTACGTTAATCTGCGGCGGAATCGGTGTTTGGATCGGCTTAGCCGCACCCGCGCCGTTTTGCGGCTCGGCGCTTCCCGCCGTTGAACTTCCTGTCGCCGCATTTCCACTCGCCGTCGCGCTTCCGCCCGACTGACTGCCGCCGTTCTGCGCACCACCGCTAACCTGCGCCGCGACATTCCATGTAACAGGCTCGCCCTGCGGCGCAGCCTTCGGCTTCGGTGTGGCTTTCGGTGGCTCAACATAAACCTTCGGCTTAAATCCAACCTTCTCAATAGCTTCAACAGCACTCTCAACCGTCAGCCCTGCCGTATTCGGTACGATAGCAAGCGTCCCTGAATTTTCCTCAGCCAGATACAGATACACCCTAGACGAAGCGGACACCATAGCACCCGCCGCCGGTATCTGGCTTTTCACAATCTCGCCGCTGCCTACCATCTCATAATCAAACTCATATTTATTCAAGCTTTTCGTAGCATCTGCTACATTTTTACCAGCATAGTTTTCCAGCGCCACATAAGTCTCACCTATAGTCAAGTCGTCCTTCGGCGAAACCTCGCCCGACGGTTTTATATTTTTATATTTAATAATATCCAGCAACACCTGCCGCAGCATAGGCGCAGCCGACGTACTGCCTTCCATATATGTCTTAGGCTCGTTAATAATAGCAAGCGCTATTATCTCAGGATTCTCCGTTGGCAGATACGCAACAAAGCTTAGCGTATACCGATTTTCCGAACGTATACCCTGCTGACCAGTACCCGTTTTGCCGCCGATGTTATAGCCCTGTATTACTGCCCTTCGGCCGGTACCCGTAGGCGTTACGACCTGCTGCAGCATACTGCGCATAATATCGGATGTTTCCTTCGATATAACCTTGCGCTGTACCTGCGGGCTGTTCTGCCGCACAACGTTACCGCTCGTATCTATTACCTGCGATACTACATACGGCTTCATAAGATTGCCGCCGTTTATTACCGTAGCGAAGCTGTTTATCGCCTGTATCGGCGTATTATTAAAGCCCTGCCCCATCGAGCTTGTCGCAAGCTCAACAGGTCTGAGCGCGTTAAGTGTGTACATTACGCTGGGCGATGAAACCTCTTCCTCACCAGGTAAGTCGATACCGGTTTTCTCGCCATAGCCGAAATCGTTGCGGTACTTAAAAAACAAATCCCGCCCAAGCATCTGAACTATCTGAATAAGCGCAACGTTACAAGAGTTAGCCATAGCTTCAGTAAGCGTCTGGCTTCCATGTCCGTTCGCATTCCAACACGGAATATCCGTACCGTTAACGTTTATTTTCGCACCGCAGAAAAACTTCGACGACAGCGATATCTTGTTTTCTTCCAGCGCCGCCGCGACAACAATAGGCTTAAAAATCGACCCGGGTTCAAATGTACTTGCTATATTAAAGTTCTTCCATACGCTATAAAACTTATCCGGTTGTTTCTCTTTCGGCAAAGCGTCGAGTTCGCTCCGGAACCTTGCGTTAGTAATAAGCTCCGGGTTCATCGGATCATTTAAGTCGAAATCCGGATACTGCGCCATCGCCAGCACTTCACCCGTCATCGGGTTCATAACCAGCACGGCGGTGTTAATCGTTTCGTATTCGTCACCGGCTTTTTTTACTGCCGTTTCTGCTATCTGCTGTATCGATAAATCTATATTCGTCACGACGCTGTAGCCTTGCTTCGGCGGTATCTGCTCCGTGACGACGTTGTTGTCGTTGTCGTACATACGGAATAACCTGCCCGGCTCACCGGTCATATCCTTGTTATAAGTCGCTTCCAAACCCCAAGGCGAATTTCCCCTGACAAAACCAAGCACCTGCGCAGCCATGCTGCCGTGTATGTAGTTTCTTTTCGTGTCGTCGACGAATATTACGTCCACGACGTTGCCCGCTTTTATTTCGTCGACGGTTTTTGGCATAACCTGCCGCGCTATTATGTAATAGTTAGTATCTTTAACGGGCTTGCCCGTCTCAGGATTAATCGAAACAGCGTGCTGCAACTCAGCAAGCGGCAAACTCAACACATTACTAAGCGTAGTAAGCGTGCGTTCCTGTGCTTCAGCTGATCGGTTCACGAGCAGCCGCACATCAATTACTACATTATAAACAGTCGAACTAACAGCAAGGCTCTGCCTGTTGCGGTCTAAAATACTGCCGCGGTTCGGATTGATAACACTTTCGACGTTGTTCTTACCGGTTATCTGTAAAGTGATTGCTTTTTTTTCCCAGCTTGCCCCGTATGTGTATTTAATATAGCCGATTCTTATCGATAATGCGGCTAAAAGCAAACAGAACGACACACCCAAAAAAACTATTCTCAGCCGTTTTACCGGTCTATATTCCGTTTTGCGTTTGCTTTTACCTTGCATTTGCAACCGACACCCCTCGTTTTACCTTAACGATGTCCTTCAAATAACTATAAATAAGATTCATATTCACCTTTTCGGCTGATTTTTTTGCGACGGTGCTTTGTATTACGTAGCTCTGCTTCGGTACGCTGATATGAACTATCTGGTAAGCCTGCGGCTTAGTCATGCCAAGCTTAGTCGTAGCCAGAAACTCAATCTCGTCAAGCTTTAGCGACTGTGCAATTTCCGTACGCAGCTGAATATTTGCGTCGCGCATTTTTTTCAGCTCGGTTTTAGCACTTGCCACCTTCATTTGCTTCTCGGTAATAGTGGCGAACGAACACACTACCCCCAGCGCCAGCACAAAAATAAACATCACAGTAGCTATCGCATACAGCGACAAGCTGACCGCGTTATCGTTTTTATAGAGAAACACAATACGTTTTCTTCTGACCTTGCGTGTTGTGACCCGCCGTTTTACCTGACGATTGGTATTCCCGTAGGTCGTCTCAGGCATATCGCTGAAATCATAGGCTTCCGAAACATTTGCGTATTGGTTGTAGTATGCGGCCATAAAAACACCCCTCGTTAATATTTTATAGCGTTAAATCTTCTCCGCGATGCGAAGCTTTGCGCTGCGCGCCCGTGGATTGCGTTCGATTTCGTCGTCGCTCGGCACTATCGGCTTGCGCGTAACGACTTTTACGAGCGGCTTTTTGCCACATACGCATATCGGAAACTCACGCGGACAGTCGCAAGGGCTTTCCAGCGTTCTGAAGCAGTTCTTTATTATCCTGTCCTCCAGCGAATGAAACGTGATAACACATACACGCCCGCCGGGTTTCAAGTAGTTAACCATATCTTTAACAGCGCGCTCCAAATCCGATAGCTCGTTGTTTACCTCTATCCGTATCGCTTGAAACGTCCGCTTCGCCGGATGTGGGCCGTCGCGTCTTGCCGCGCTCGGGACCGCGTTCTTTATTATTTCCACCAGCTCGAACGTCGTCTCGATAGGCTTCTGCTTTCTAGCCTGCGCGATAAACGCCGCAATACGTTTAGCCCAGCGTTCCTCGCCGTATTCCTTTATTATCTCAAAAATAGTTTCTTCCTTATAGTCATTAACAACATCATAAGCCGTAAGCTCCGCGCTTTTGTCCATGCGCATGTCCAGCCGCGCGTCGTGCATGTATGAGAACCCGCGCTCCGCTTCGTCCAGCTGATGCGACGAAACTCCCAAGTCCATCAGAAACCCGTCCATGCTTCCGGCTCCAAGCCGAAGCCCCGTCAGTATTTCATCTATTTCAGAAAAATTCGCCTGAACAAGCGTTGTTCTATCCATGTAATCCGCCAAAACCGTCCGCGCGTTATTTATCGCGGCTTCGTCTCGGTCGATGCAAATGAGCCGCCCCACGTCCGAGAGCTTCCGCAAAATACATGAGCTATGCCCAGCACCGCCAAGTGTGCAGTCGGCATATAGCCCGTCCGCTTTTATATTAAGTCCGTAAACGGCTTCGTCCAGCAGAACCGACGTATGCCTGTACGAAAAATCTTCCACATAAACACATCCCGCAGCGCTTCACGGCATTAAATACCGAGCTGCGCCATTTTCGACGCCAACACATTATCAATATGGTTGGAAACGTCGTTGTAGCTGTCCCAGCTTTCCTTCGCCCAGATTTCAATCCTGTTCGATACTCCGACCGAGACGATATTTTTACCGATGGCGGCGTATTCCTTAAGGTTAGCCGGCAGTAATATTCTGCCCTGATTATCCGGCTCGCATTCGCACGCGCCGCCGACGAAGAATCTTACGAACTGCCTCACGCCTTCGTCAGTCATCGGCAGATTTTTAACCTTCGCCTCAAACGCTTCCCATTCGTCCATCGTGTAAACGAACAAGCATTTGTCGAGACCCTTCGTGATAATAAACATGTCGCCGAGCTTGTCCCGGAATTTCGAAGGCATAATGATTCGGCTTTTGACGTCCACTATGTGTTGATACTCGCCCCTGAACATCGATTAATCACCCTTCGCCCACCAAAACAAACCACTTTGCTCCACCTGTAACCCAATTTTAATATAACTGTAACAATAGCGCAATACAGAATGTACGTTCGGTATTGGCTCATGTTTGTAAGATTGCCAATACCGTTTTTATGTGATATAGTAACGTTTGTCACCAATCACTTCGCGGAAGGCACGGATTTTTAATGAATTATATAGCTCTTGATTTAGAATTTAATCAGCCGTACGACTTCGTCAACAACTGTAAAAGCACGCCCGTCGAAGGCTGCCAGTTTGAAATCATTCAAATCGGCGCCGTCAAAATGGACAACGAGCTTAACATAGTCGGCAGTTTTAATATGTTCATAAAGCCCGTCATATACCCGGCGCTTCACCCGTTTGTCGTGAAGGTAACGGGTTTTCGTGAGCGGGATTTTATTGACGCCGTGACGTTCGCAGAGGCATACGAGGCGTTTCGGGACTTTCTCGGGGCAGAAAAATTCGTATTCTGCCTATGGGGAGCCGGGGACTTAAACATTTTTTTCAACAACATAAAATATTACAACCTAAACCCGCGGTTTTTATATGCAAAATATGTAAATGTTCAACAAGGGGCTTCAATGCGTCTAAAGCTACCTCACGGCATGATGATCGGTCTACAAAAAGCCGTACAACTGCTCAATCTCGAAACGGACGAACACTTCCACAACGCCTTTAACGACGCTGTTTATACTGCACAAATTTTCAAAATCGTCAACGATAATAAAATGCAAATTAACGTTTTTAAACCAAAGCTATAAAAGTATTTGACATGACTAAGCTCATAGGATTATTATAGTAATGATAGTAGAAAAATTCAGAACCCTTAAGGAGGTGTGCATCATGAAATCAATGAATATTACGCTTAACTCGATTGACAAGGTAAAAAGATTTGTAAACATTATTTCTACTTTTGATGGAGATTTTGATTTGTCGTCCGAACGCTATGTAGTGGATGCTAAGTCGATCATGGGTATTTTCAGCTTGGATTTATCCAAGACGCTGCGCCTTGACTCTCACGACGACGCTGTAGCCGACAAGCTTTTTACTTCGCTTAAGGAATTTGCGTAAAACCCAAAACAAAAAAGCCACGACAGCATAGTGCGGTTTCGCACTTGCTGACGTGGCTTTTTTCAATGCTCATATAAAAGGAGGCGAGAGTTAAATGCTAAAGATAGCATTGTGCGAAGATGAAGTTTTGTTTATGCAGGATTTTAAAGATAGGATTCAACAGTTTATGAAATGTAAAAATGTTGAAGCTGAAATAGCGTCATTCCTGTCAGCAGAAGCATTGCTTTCCTCAAAGACGTATTATGACATTATTTTTCTTGACATAAAAATGAGCGGCATAAATGGACTCGAAGCCGCAGAGACGCTCAGAATAACTAATCAGAAGACCCAAATTATCTTTGTTACTAGCTATAAGGACTACGTATTTAACGCGTTTGATGTTTCCGCAAGTCACTACTTATTAAAACCAGTGTCTGATGAAAAGCTGTATTCGGCGTTAAACAAAGTTTGCGATAGGTTGTTAAACTTCGAAAATGATTTTTTGGTTTTGAAGCGCGGCGGTGAGATAAAGAAGCTTTTGTTTGACGACATCTTGTTTTGTGAGGTTTTTAATCACACTGTTATAATACATACAAGGCATGGTTCAGAAAACTGGAACAGCAAAATTGATAGCTTGGAAGCCGAACTGAATGAGAACTTCTTTCGATCTCATCGCAGTTATATAGTCAACTTAAAATATGTAAAACGCTATGACAACGGTGCCGCATATTTGGAAGGCGATAAGCAGGTGCTTATTTCAAAGAGAAAGCATAGCGATTTTTTAGAAGCACTGCTCACCTTCCACCGAAAAGAGGTGCGATAATGCAGTTCAGTCTTCGAACGCTTACAAATTTAGTCTCTACGCTTGTTTCTGCCGCCGTTTGGCTTTGGTTTATTACTTCATTCGAAAAGAAGAAAATTAGCATTATCCAAGTCTTTAGTTATTTTGGCTTGGTCGCGGCTCTGTTCTTTTTTAAATCCATTATCTACTCTAGGTTTTTTTATTCGTCCATACTGTATCAACCGGTAGATGCTCTTTTTAAAGTAGTTTTCATTTATGCGATTACACGTTTCATTTTAAAGCAGACCGCCATAATTTCGGTAATGGCTTCTCTACTCATTGTCTTTGCGATTGTGTGGAGTGAGAACGTGTTAAGCCCTGCTTTGTTTGCAATTGAAAAAACAGAACTGTTTAGTGAGCGCTTCATATTCTATGCCTCTTCTTTACTGTTTTCAGCAGTCGAGGCGATACTCTTGCTCGTACTGAGAAGAAGTGTTGAGCTTAGTACCACAACAAAAGAACAAAACCGCTGTTTGATTTTTACAGTATCTCCCATCCTCATGCTTACACTGCTTATGAGATTACTTATAGATTATCAACTGTTGACGCTGGGCAACCCTAATTTTAACTCCATTCATAGTGTATCGTTCATGTCTTTGTTTAATGCGTTTGCGATTGCGATATGTTTTGCAAGCTTATTTTCCTTTAATAAGCTTATGCATTATTTTAGTGAGGAGCAAGAGAAAAGCAGGCTTTTAGCTGAACTTACCTTGCAAAATAAATATATTGAAGAAGCGAAGCTAAGATACGAGCTTACTTCTGCGTTTAGACACGATCTTAACAATCATTTGAACATTCTGCGCGGACTGCTTGATAAAAAAAGTAACGAGCAAGCTACGCGCTATTTATCCGACATATCGGAGGCTTCAGACACGCTGTCCTTTACAGTGAATAGCGGAAGCTTCGCTGTTGATGTATTGCTATCTGAAAAACTAACGCTTGCTAAGCATTTGGGGATTGAGGTTTCGTGCGACGTTATCATACCAAGCGGTGCAGTAATACGTGACTTCGACCTATGCACAATATTTATGAACAGCGTAGATAATGCAATCCAAGCAGCAAGCAACGTATCAAATAGAAAAAAAGTGATTGATATTAAGGCAAGACCAAGCGGTGATTTTTTCGTGATCGATATAATTAATTCATACGAGAACGACTATCGCAACGAAGGGCAAGGTTATGGGATTAAAAATATTAAGGCTACTGTTCATGCCTTAGGAGGCACGACCCAAATCGAAACAGGAGTAGACATGTTTAGAATAACGGTTTTACTACCGCTAAGCTTATAATTCTACGTTCACGCAGGAAAAACTCCCGTTCACGCAAAAACAATAATATATGCTCGTTAACGCCCGATATTGTATGTGAAAAAAACTTCCTAGGGGGAATATTATGAGAATCACAAGCAGTACCGGATACTCGGAATCGATGCAGATCAAAGCTAAGCAAAACGCCGGCAAAGCCTCACAGAACAAATCTATGCAAGCTGGTTCTTTTAGCGGAGCGAATGCTGATACAGTCGAAATCAGCAAACAGGGAAGGCTATTGTCAAAACAAAACAAAGCCTCCGGAATTATCGAAGGCTTACTCAAGCGAAAACAAAGCATAGCCGACAGCAGGAGCAGTCTTTTAGAGAAAACGCTTGAAGCAGAAGGCAACACTGAATCCATCAAAGAAAAGCTCGAAAAATATGACGAAATGCTCACAGACATTGACGAGCAGATTTCGAAAGTAATGTTCGAGGAAAATCAAAAGAAGCTTGAAAAAGCCAATTCTGAGAAGAAGAACCCTTCCTCACAGCGAAAAACAGAACAAGATATCGAAAAGGAAAAACTAACTGGGTTTATTTCACTGGTTACGGATTTATCGCAGGTTAAGGAGCTAAACTCCGCTAGGATAAAGACTGAGGGCGCTGTAAGGGTTCAAAAATCAGAAATAAAAACAGACGAAGGCAGAGGCGTTAATCCAAAGAGGAAACGCGCGGCATTAGCCAAGATGGAATCCAGCCTTGCGAAAATGAGCGAAAAAATAGGCGATGTATCAACGCGTATTAACAAGCAAACTCAAAACGCACCGGCAGATACTGAAATAACGCCTGAAGAAAAGAAAGAAGAAGATACACGCACTAAAGATGACTCATCAGATGATAAAATCAATGATATAGCTTAATCACCCCATTCTCATGTATACATGATTTACTTTTTTACTTGAGCTAGATACAAATATATGTTAATCTGAAAAAGTAAAGAATATATTTCATGAAAGGGGTATTTTTATGATTTATTGCAGAGTGGGCGATCTCGCCAAAATAAACAAAGCGTTTGAGAAGGTTGTAGAGTTTTTAAAAAGTCCGAAGGAAGTCGGAACGTACGAAATCGACGGCGATAAAATCTACGCACGCGTTATGAAAAATGTAACTAAAAAAGTTGAAAACTCCAAGGTTGAGACACATATTAAGTACATAGATGTTCAGTTTCTTTACGAGGGGCATGAAAAAGTAGGGTTTGGCTTTGTCGATGAAACTT
>CAZJLW010000051.1:0-4256 GCA_964546895.1 uncultured Eubacteriales bacterium
ATAAATAAGTTTGAATTAATTTCCAGCCACGGATTTTAGTGAGTGTATCACTAGCCGTGGTTTTTTAATATGTCGGAGGGGATAATATGATTAAGCTTGTTGTTACTGATGTGGACGGAACTATCGTCCCAAAGGATGAGATTTTGCGTGGCGAGGTCGTCGCGATGAAGGAGCGGCTTAACGCGAATGGTATTGTATACACGCTGGCGTCGGGCAGACAGGACTGTCACCTGACGGATTATGTGAGGCAGTTGGGGCTTGATGTTCCGTATATAGCTTGTAACGGCTGCTCGATAATTCATAATGGCGAGGCGGTGCTGCGCAAGACGATACCGCTGTTGCCGCTGCGGGCTGTCACGGAAAAAGCTGAAGAAATGGGAATGTCGCTGATGTTCGGTATGGATCGGTCAGATTTTGCGTACGGGGTTACGGATTTTATTTTGGAACAGCGGGAGAAATTTAACCGCTATAATGAGACGCGTCGGTTTACGGAGGACGAATGGCGTACGGCGAGGATTGATAAGCTTTATATCGTTGCGAAGGTTCGCGACGGTAGTCTTGATCATATCGAAGCACTGTGCCGCGAGCTGCCGTGGGAGTTTTATTATAAGCGCTATTCTAATAAAGCTATAGACATACTGCCGCGCGAAGCTACTAAGGCTAACGCCGTGCGGCATGTGGCGGAGATGCTCGGAGTGGAGATGTCGGAGGTCATGGCTATAGGCGATGATTTGAATGATACGGAAATGTTAAGTGCCGCCGGTATTGGCGTGGCTGTTGCGAACGCGCAGCCGGGCGCGAAGGACGCCGCCGATTATGTTACGGAAGGCGAGTGTTATTTGGGAGTAATCGAAGCGGTGCAAAAATTCTGCGGCTGTTAGAGAGGGGTATTTTAATGGGCAATATGAGATTGCAGATTTTCAGTGTGCTGGAGCTTATGCGGCATTTGAATGAAGAAATAACAGCGTCGGCGCGCAAGTTCGCTGCCGGGTTTGATTTCAGCGGCGTGAAGAAAATTATTCTGACGGGCTGCGGGGATTCGTACGCGGCGGCGCTTGGGACGCGGGAAGCCTTCCGGCGGCTGACGGGTATTGATACGGAAGCTGTGTCCGTTATAGATTTGTCACGGGTATACAGCGATGAGGCGTTGCGGTCGGCGATGGTCGTTATCGTCAGCAACTCCGGCGCGGTCTCTCGCGCGGTAGAGCTGGCGCGGCGTATCGCCGCCCTCGGCGGCGTGTCCGTCGCCGTTACGGGCAAGGATACGTCTGATTTGTTCTCCAACGCAACTCATGCCGTGTCGTACCGTGTGCCTAGCTTCGTATCAGGGCCGGGAGTGCGGTCGTACTGCGCGTCGCTCATGGGGCTTTATAAGCTGGCGGCGGCTGTGGCTGAACGCATAGGTAGACCGACGGAAGGCTTCGACACCGCCTTTGCGCAAACAGCCGATTTAATCGAAAAACATCTTGAAAAATGGAGCGAACAGTCCCAGCGGATTGCCGACAGCATTAAAAACTGTAACGCCTATGAATTTATAGCCGTGGGTGACGACTGCGCCACTGCTTTTATCGGCGTAGCTAAAGAACTGGAGACGGCCGGGCGTAACGCAGTCGCCGTCAACACCGAGGACTGGTTCCATATGAATTATTTCGTAAAAGATATATCGGGTACAGCTGCGTTTCTTATCGCGAACTCGGACAATAACACCCATAGCCGCGACAATGAGCTGCTGAAGGTCGCCGCTGAAATGGGTCGCCCAGTAGTTTGCGTATCGGATTATGAACCGCAAACCGCGGCTACTCCCGGCGTTACACTGCTCCGTACACCGCGTACCGCCTACGGTTTTCTTAACCCGCTGATTCAATACATACCGCTGTCGTTCATAGCGGCTGACATCGGCGAAGCGCTCGGCGAGGAATATTTCCGCGGCCCCCGCGACAACTGGTCTGCTTGTATCGGCTTCGCCACAGTCGCAGGTAGCGAACAGGTAATTGTTAAGGGGGCGAGCGTTTGATTCTGGCTACATCTACAAATATTTTATACGGGCGTCCCGGCGGCGGGCGGGCGTCTCTTGAACAAACGCTGTCGCTCGCATCCGAAGCGGGCTTTCGCGTTTTTGATTTGAACTTCTATGACTGGTCGCTTCCCGGCTCTGTTTTTCTGACGGATGACTGGGAGAGGTGGATTGACGGCGTAGCCGCTCACGCCGCAAAGCTCGGCGTCACGTTCGGTCAGTGCCATGCGTATTTCTACGATTTCCTTCGCGCGGGCATGAGCGATGAACAGCGCCTGCGCCACGAGACGTTACAGGCGCGTTCGTTCAAATGCGCAGCAATTCTCGGTGCGCACACATGTGTTCAGCACCCCGAAACCGACTACTCCACAATGGAAATCACAAAGGTTTCGCTGCGCAGAAACACAGAGTATTACAACAATATCCTGGAGCAAACAAGCCGCTACGGTTTCGCAATAGCCATCGAAAACATGTGCGACTACGGCACAAACCCGCGCCGCAAGTTCTGTGCGACGCCGGAGGAACTCGTTGATTTCGTAAGCGGCTTCGGCACGGAGCGGTTCGGCATATGCTGGGATTTCGAACACGCCGATATCATGGAGCAGGATCAGTGTCAGTCGCTAATGCACATCGGAAAGCATTTGCTCGCCACGCATGTTTCCGATACCCACAGCAAAACCGACAATACCCTCATGCATGTACTGCCGATGACGGGTTCGATAGACTGGAGCAGCGTTATGCCCACGCTTAAAAAAATAAATTACAACCGGGATTTCTGCTACGAGGTTCACAACTATATAAACACCCTACCCGACGAAACAGTGCCGACAGCGTTAAAGCTTGCTTATGAAATCGGCGAGTATCTGGTAGGACTGGCGAAGTAAACTGCATAAAAAAACTGTCCGACGTGGATTGAACTCCTTCCCTGTCGGACAGTAACTTTCACTTGACTATAATCAAAACAGCGGGCATAATAATATTGCATGTTATAATTTACGGAATAGTGGTGATGGATGCTATGTACATCAAACGTCATATGGAGCGAACACTTTTACGGCAAAGCAAAGCTTTCGGTGCAGTTTTGTTGACCGGTTCGCGCCAAGTGGGCAAGACTACCATGCTACGCAAAACTATGGCCGACATTGGTTACATCACATTAGATGACCCCCTCCAGCGCGCGGCTGCGAAACAGCACGCAGGTACTTTTTTTAAGGACAACCCGCCGCCAGTGGTGGTGGATGAAGCACAGTACGCCCCGGAATTGTTTCCGTATATCAAGATGTCGGTAGACGAATCGGGCGATAAGGGACAGTTTTTTCTGTCCGGCTCTCAACAGTTCCACATGATGAAAAATGTCAGTGAGAGTTTAGCCGGGCGGGTGGCGATCCTTAATCTGCTGGGGTTATCCTTGCGTGAGAGAACAGATACTGCGTGTGATCAGCCATTTCTGCCAACAGAGGACTACTTCACAGAGCGCAAGAACCAATCTGCTCCCGTAGAGTACCAAGACATTTGGGAAATGATTTACTGCGGCAGTATGCCGGAGGTGGTTGCGAACCTCGACAGAGTGTCCTCTGAATACTATGCCTACTATACCAGCACCTACATTGAGCGCGATGTGCGCGAATTGACACAGGTGGGCGATGAGATGAAGTTTCTGCAGTTTATCACTGCCGCGGCAGCTATGAATGGACAACTGCTCAATATGGCGTCTCTCTCTCGTGATATTGGTGTGAGCCAACCGACGGTAGAGCGGTGGTTATCCATTTTATGCGCTTCTGGTATCGTCTACCTGTTACAGCCTTACCACAACAACCTACTCAAGCGTGTGGTAAAAACGCCAAAGCTCTACTTTCTGGACACTGGTCTTGCAGCATACCTATGCCGCTGGCCGAATGCCAAAACATTGTCTGTCGGCGCACAAGCCGGCGCTTTTTTCGAGAGCTTTGTCATTAGTGAGACCCTCAAAAGTTATTACAACTCAGGTGTCCAGCACCCGCCGCTGTATTTCTACCGCGACCACGACGGCGTTGAAATTGACCTGCTCATTCAGCAAGGCGACGTGCTGTACCCCATCGAAATCAAGAAACACGCCGACCCGAAACCAAGCGAAATGAATGGCTTTTCGAAGCTCGATAAGATTGCCGGGGTACAGCGCGGCAGCGGCGGGATTGTCTGCATGTACAACCGCTTGCTTACTTTAAGTGAACAGGACAAGGCGATACCCGTGTGGCTGCTGTAG
>CAZJLW010000051.1:4356-8862 GCA_964546895.1 uncultured Eubacteriales bacterium
TTTTCATGAGCCTCCATACCATATTTGTCCACCTCTGTTTTATTCTTCGCGCCATGTGTCAGGCAACCCGCGCCGCCGATGCACCCGCCGCTACACGCCATGCCTTCTATAAAATTCCCGCCCAGCACGTTCTTCGACGCCTTAAGCAGCGCCGCCCTGCACGCTTCTATTCCGTCGCAAGCCACAGGCTTGTAGTCGAAATCTATTCCATGTTCCGCAAGCCCCTGCTTTATCGCATCGCTAAGCCCGCCGCTTCTTGCAAAAATCCTTCCGTAATACGACGCATTGTCCAAAACATCCTCATCCAGCGTAGTTATTTCAATATCCCTGCTGTCAAACAGCGCCTGTAACTCCTCAAACGTCAGCACATAATCAACAAACGGGCTAACCTCCGGAAGCTGCGCTTCCTGTTTCTTCGCCGTGCAAGGGCCGATGAACACGACCTTCGCGTTCGGATCGGTCTGTTTTATATACTTCGAAATAGTCGCCATCGGCGACAGATTATGCGATACATGCTGCGCCATCTGCGGGAACTCCTGCTTCACATAGCTGACGAACGCCGGACAGCATGAGCTGGTAAGAAACCCCTTCTCCGCAAGCTCCTTAGCTTCTTCAAACGCAACCATATCCGCACCAAGCGCCGCCTCTATCACGTGGTGAAACCCAACAGCCTTAATACCGCTTATTACCTGTCCGAGCTTTGCATATGTAAACTGACTGGATATCGACGGCGCAACTACGGCATAAACCCTATACTCCGTATTGCTCCGGCTCATCTTAATCATGTCAATCACGTTCACGATGAATGACTTATCAATAATCGCCCCGAACGGACACTGATAAACACACGCGCCGCACGCGATGCACTTCTCGTTATCAATAGCCGCCGTCTTATCCTCGTTCATGTTAATCGCGTTAAGCTTGCAAGCGTTTTCGCACGGGCGCTTATGGTTTGTTACCGCGCTGTACGGGCAAACCTTCGCGCACAAGCCGCACTCTACGCATTTTGATTTATCTATATATGCCTTCTGATTTATGTCAAAGCTTATTGCGCCGCGTCTGCATGACTCCTCACAGCGGTGAGCGATACAGCCCCGGCATGCGTCGGTTATTTCGTAACCACCGACCGGGCATTCGTCACAGGCGGTTTCGATTACCTCTATGACGCTGCTGTTCTTTTTATCGCCGCCCAATGCCAGCTTCACACGCTCAGCTACAATAGCTCGTTCCTTATATACACAACAACGCATTGTGGGTGTTTTGCCTTTGATGATGAGTTTCGGGATATCGGTAATATGTTCAAGAAGCTCACCCGCCCATGCGAGCCGCCCCACCTCACGCAAAACGGTATACTTTAACTCCTGCACCTTTGTATCGAATTTCCGCATATTACCCATTCCCTCCTAGAAATAACTCACCTTAATACGCTTGCCCATCTTTTTAAGACATTCCGCAAGCTCGTCGACGAGCCGCATTTTTATGTTAAAGCCTATCGGTAGGCTCGGATTCTGATGAGCCGGGTTAACCGCCCGGCCTACAAAAAAGTTGATATCGGTAGCTTCCTCGAACAGTAACCGCGCTATCAGCGACGCGCCGTCGCGTTTGTAGCTCCACTCGGAATACTGCTCGTTGCCTTTCAAATAATTCTGCGCGTATTCAAGCACCTTGCTTACTGTGATTACGCCCTCCGTCACCAAGTCCACGCCTTCTATTTTCGCGACGGGCGGTATATCCGCGTCGTAATAGTTTAAGTCAGTCACGACGGCCTTGTTCAGGTATTTCGCAGCTAAGCTGCTTGTCGTGCCGCCGCATACGATGTGCTTGCCCATTTTGCCGAAGAACAGCGCCATCATTTTTGACACGTCGTCCGGGTCTACGGGAGGGCCTATCATGAGGTTCATCGGCTCGCGGTTACGGATTCGCACGACGCACGCCGTCGTGTCGTCGCCGGGCTTGCCGTCGTAGAGCTTGCCGCATTCCTCTACGAGTATCGTTGCAAGCGTCTTCGCCGTGAACCCGGCGTTGTATATAGTTTCTATGAAATCTATTATGTCACCCCGCTGCCAGCCGAAGTTCAGCTTGTTACCTACCCCGGCATGTACCGCGCCATCGCTCACCGCGATAAACATATCGTCCGCGTAAACGGGAATGTTCGATTTATGTATGACCTTGCCGTCAACGACGATGCTTTCGCGTTGCAGCTCGACATTTTTACCGTTGCGTATGAGAATGGTGTGCGGGTTGTCGTACTCGATTATCTCCGCGCGCTCACCCTTCACGATTTTTATAACCGTGAACGTTGAATACGCTATCCCCCGCACCGAGCAAACCGGCAGCGTCGCTGCAACCGTCCGTATGCAGTCCTCGACGTCCACGTTCTGCGCCAGCATCGTGGACAGAATCTTCGACGTAAGCGTCGACAAAATACACGCCTTCACGCCGCTCCCAAGCCCATCCGCAAGCACGGCTATTACGGAGTTGTCGTCCTCGGTCAGCATATCCACATGGTCGCCGCAGAGCTGCTCGCCGTATTTGTTCAGGCTTATGTATCCTATTTCACAACAGAGCTTATTCATGCTTTAGCGTCTCCTTCAGCTTCGTGAGCGCGACCTTTGTTTCCGCCGCGGTTTCCCCAAGAAGATAGGCTATTTCCTGCACGACGCGCATCTGCTTCTCGACTACCTCGTCCGTAATCTTCGCGGTTTCGCGGCTCAGCCGCTCCTTTTCCTCGCGCTCGACCGCTACGTCCGTTACGTCACGCATTATGCAAATAAATATGTGGTATTCCTTATCGTAGACAATCGTTTGCTCGACGTGTTTTTTGTATTCCGCGAGGTACATATGCTTGTTCGCAACCTTGCCGCCCTGCTGTACCTCTATAAAATTTTCGACGTCTAAAATCCGCACCGCCTGATCGCCCACGACATCGCTACGGTTTCTGATGCCGAGCAGCCGCATGGCCGCCTCGTTTATTTGCTGTATCTCAAGCCTCTCGTTCGTAACGATGATTGCGTTCGGCGTATTTTTTATTATATTGTCCGAAAAAGACTCCGCGCGTTCCTTAATAAACGGCAGACACATCGACACGTCGGCCTTGCCCTGATAAACCGCCGCGGCCTTGTCACGGCACGTATCGTAGCCGCATGTACCGCAGTTAAGCTCGTCCTCCGGTCGCGTCTTGCCCATCTGCGCCAAAATCATATCTATGTCAAGTCTTCCGGGCTGCTTACGATTCAGCCCGATAAAGCCGTGCCGTCTGTGCAGCTCCTTTTCGCCGGGCTGCGGCAGTTCGAAGTCAAGCTTTCCGGCGTAATGGTTTACCTTTAGGAAGCTGCTGACCGGCTCGGGTTTTATATCCATAACGGGGCCGCCCACACAGCTGCCCGTACACGCCGACATCTCTATAAAACAGCCGCTTATTGAGCCGCTGATAACCTCTTTTATTACGTTTATGCAATTCTCAACGCCGTCCACCGGCAGGAAATCATAATGACTTTCGTCAATATTCATAGTCTTGATAATGCCGCCCGTGACCGGGAACAGCCGCGCCTTAGAGTTCGGCGTGACGGCTTCGGCTTCCTTCGCAATACTAACACCAGCGCTGCCAAGCCACTGCGTAAGCTCCTCAAACGTCAGCACCAAATCCACAACGCCGCCGTACATTTCCGCTTCGGCTTTCTTAGAAATACACGGGCCTATGAAAACCGTCTTAGCGTTCGGGTAGCGCTTCTTAATATCCTGCGAATGCGCAAGCATCGGCGAAATAACAGGCGCTAAATACGGCAGCGCCTCCGGAAAATACTTCTGTATCAAAAGATTGACCGTATGGCAGCATGAGGATATGAGCGCCTTTTTTTCGTCCCCGCGCAGCAACCGTTCGTACTCGGTTTTTACGAGCGATGCGCCGACTGCAGTTTCCTCAGCGTCATAAAAGCCCAGCGCCTTTAACGCCGCGCGCATTGCTTCGATACCCGCGCCGCTATAGTTGGCAATAAAAGACGGCGCGATGCTTGCGATAACCGTTTCTTCCTCCATTAGCATGACCTTTGCTTTTTCCACGTCGTTGCGGACGTGCTTCGCTTCCTGCGGGCAGTTAACGAAGCATTGCCCGCAGAGAATACACTCGTCAGTGACGACGTGCGCCTGTCCGGCCGAAAACCGTATGGACTTGACCGGACAGTGGCGAATACATTTGTGACAGTTTTTGCAGTTACTTTTTTTAAGACGTATATATTCGTTCATCGCGCGCACCCTGACTAAGCCTTCGCGAGAATTTGCGCGGCAAAGAAATCTTTTGTTTTTTCGCGCGTCAGCGAATGCAGCTCGCCGTCAACCGTTACACATACCCCGTTCGTGCAGTTCCCCATACAGAATTTGCCGGACAGTTCTACCTTGTCCTTAAGGTTGTTTTCGGCAACCAGATATTGCAGCTCCTCTACGACTTGCCGCGAGCCTTTCAGATGGCACGAGCTTCCTATACAAACAGCAACCTTCATCATAACAAAA
>CAZJLW010000051.1:8962-14687 GCA_964546895.1 uncultured Eubacteriales bacterium
TTCGTGTTATTCATAATCCGCAACATCTATCCAGTGCAGTAAGAACTCCCGCTCCTCCGGGTGGCTCTTGACCGACTGAGACGCTGCGACGATCGGTATCCACTTTTGAACGTACTGCTTTGCGGTGTCGCTCTTTTTACAGAACAGGTGCATGTACTTCTCAGCGGCCTCCATGTTTCCGGCAAGCCAGAACAGCAGATACGTTCTCGCGACGTCGGCGCTGGCGTTGCCCTGAGTGGCGTGCGACCAGTCGATTACGTAATCCTTACCGTCGTCCCCGCAGATGATGTTGCCTGGGTTGAAGTCTCCGTGGCAGATTTTATTGTGGCGCGGCATACTTTCAAGCCTTGTATGTAAATCATAGCGTGTCGTTGCGTCAAGCGTAGTCTCGGAGATTTTGCGCTTCATCTTATCGTAGAGACGGTTAAGCAGCGGGGACTTGGCCGCGTGTATGGAAAGCTGAATGTTCACGAACCGCTCCAGATACGCGTCGAAGTCCGCCGGGTTTTCTTCCATTAGCTGCGCCAGCGTTTTGCCGCTGACGTATTCGTTGACGATGCCCCATTTCCCGTCGAAGCGCGTTACCTCTATAAGCCCCGGCACTGGAAGCCCGGCTTCCTCAACCCTCGCCTGATTAAGCGCTTCGTTAAGCACGTCCGACTTCGGGTAGCTTTCGTCAAATACTTTGATGGCATAGTTTCCGTCCCGGTAAATGGTTTTTCCGGTTCTGACTGCTATCACTCTGTCAAGCTTCATTACCGCTCTCCCCCTTCTTTTCCGTAGTAAGCGTTCAAGTACATCTGCTTTATTTCGCTCATGAGCGGGTAACGCGGGTTCGCGCCTGTGCATTGGTCATCAAACGCCTGTTCCGTCATGTCGTCTAATCTGTTGAGGAAATATTTTTCATCTATACCGTATTCCTTGATCGTGTTTTTGATACCGACTTTAGCCGTCAGCTCGCCGATCAGCTTAATCAACGCTTCGACTTTATCCGCGTCTGTTTTACCTGTAAGCCCTAAGTGCGTGGCAACCTCGGCGTAACGCGCCATAGTGTGCGGGTGATCGTATTGAGAGAACGCGCCCATTTTCACCGGCACTTCGCTCATGTTGAAGCGGATTACTTCTCTTATCATCAGCGCGTTGGCTACGCCGTGCGGCAAGTGGAAGAACGCGCCAAGCTTATGCGCC
Organism: uncultured Eubacteriales bacterium; assembly: GCA_964546895.1. Classification (GTDB taxonomy): domain Bacteria; phylum Bacillota; class Clostridia; order Lachnospirales; family CAZJLW01; genus CAZJLW01. The sequence goes on from CAZJLW010000051.1 coordinate 10,151, forward strand.
ATAGAGTGACATACACCGAGAAACGCATTTGCAAACGCCATACCGGCCATTGAAGAAGCGTTTGCCATTTTTTCACGTGCGACCGGGTCTTTAGAACCGTTCTCGTAAGCCTTCGGCAAGTATTCAAAAATCGTCTTAAGCGCGCCAAGTGCAAGGCTGTCAGTAAATTCCGTAGCGAGCATGGAAGCGTACGCTTCAAGCGCATGTGTAACGGCGTCAATGCCGGAAGCCGCTGTCAGACTTTTTGGCATATTCATCATAAGGTCGGCGTCGATAACAGCCATGTCGGGCATAAGCTCGTAATCGGCGAGCGGATACTTAATACCTGTCTGCTCGTCGGTAATAACCGCGAACGGCGTAACCTCGCTGCCCGTACCCGCGGACGTCGGTATCGCGATAAAATAAGCCTTCTCGCCCATTTTCGGGAACGTGTAAATCCTCTTGCGGATATCCATAAACCGCGCCGCCATGTCGATGAAGTCAACCTGCGGATGCTCATACATTACCCACATGATTTTCGCCGCGTCCATAGCCGAGCCGCCTCCTAAGGCGATAATGCAGTCGGGTTTAAAAGCCGTCATAGCCGCCGCGCCTTCCTTCGCACAGGCTAGCGTCGGGTCGGGCGCTACGTCGAAGAACGTCGCATGTACAATACCCATCTGGTCAAGCTTATCTGTAATACCCTTCGTGTATCCGTTTTCAAACAGGAACGTATCGGTAACGATAAACGCCCTTTTCTTACCCATAACATTTTTAAGTTCATCCAGCGCAATCGGCAGACAACCCTTTTTCATATACACCTTTTCGGGCGTTCTGAACCACAGCATATTCTCTCTCCTTTCGGCGACGGTTTTTATATTAAGCAGATGCTTTACTCCAACGTTTTCCGATACGGAGTTGCCGCCCCATGAGCCGCAGCCCAGCGTCAGCGACGGAGCAAGCCTAAAGTTATATAAATCACCGATACCGCCGTGAGACGAAGGCGTATTCACAAGAATACGGCACGTTTTCATGCGCGCCGCGAAGCGTTGCATTTTGTCCGTTTCTGTCAGCGCGCTTAAGTATACAGAAGCGGTGTGGCCATAACCTCCGTCGGCTACGAGATGCTCTGCCTTACCCAGCGCCTCGTCGAAGCTATCCGCTTTGTACATCGCAAGCACGGGCGAAAGCTTTTCGTGGGCGAACTCTTCGGATATGTCTACGCTCTCGACTTCGCCGATTAAGATTTTCGTATGCTCGGGTACGTTCACGCCCGCAATGCTTGCGATTTTGTGAGCCGTCTGCCCGACTATCTTCGCGTTAAGCGCACCGTTAATGATTATCGTTTTGCGAACCTTTTCCGTTTCGCTGTCGGTCAGGAAGTAGCAGCCGCGTTTTGTGAATTCGGCCTTAACTTGCTCGTAAATACCCTTGTCGACAATAACAGACTGCTCAGACGCGCAAATCATACCGTTGTCGAATGTCTTGGACAGGATTATTGAGTTAACCGCGAGCTTAATATCTGCGCTCGCGTCGATAATCGCCGGAGTGTTACCCGCGCCTACGCCGATGGCAGGCTTGCCGGAGGAATACGCAGCCTTAACCATTCCCGGGCCGCCGGTTGCTAATATCAGGTCGGCTTCTCTCATTACGGTGTTGGACATTTCCAAGCTCGGCGTGTTTATCCAGTTGATAATGCCTTCCGGCGCACCGGCCTTGACTGCGGCTTCCAGTACAATCTTCGCCGCGGCGATCGTCGCGTTTTTCGCTCGTGGGTGGGGGCTGATTATGATGCCGTTACGTGTTTTCAACGCGAGCAGTGTTTTGAAGATGGTTGTCGATGTCGGGTTCGTCGTCGGAATAACTGCTGCTATAATGCCTACCGGCTCGGCGATTTTTGTAATGCCGAAGGTTTCGTCGCGTTCGATTACGCCGCAGGTTTTGGCGTCTTTATATGCGTTGTATATGTACTCCGAGGCGTATTGGTTTTTTATTACCTTGTCCTCGACCACTCCCATGCCGGTTTCTTCGACCGCCATTTTTGCGAGTGCGATTCTTTTCTGGCTTGCCGCCATAGCCGCTTCGCGGAAAATCTTATCCACCTGCTCCTGTGTGTACCCGGCAAAAATTTGCTGAGCCTCACGCATACCGGCTATGGCTTCGTTAAGGTTTTCCACCGTGTCTATGACCGGCGCTGTTTTTTGTATGTTCAATTCAAGTCACTCCTTATTTGGGTTATTCAGCTGTTCCTTTAGATGGCGCGACAATAACGCCAGTGAGGACGCCATGTTTTCGTTCTGGACGATAATGCCGTCAGGCACATGAAGATGAACCGGGGCGAAATTCCAGACGGCCTTTACTCCGTTTGCGATAAGCAAATCGCATACGGTTTGGGCGGCCTCCTCGGGAACGGTGATAATCCCTATGTGTATATGATTTCGCGCGCAAAGCTCGGGGAGCTTCGACACGTGATATATTTTTTTGTTGTCAATAACCGCTTCGGATATGTCAAAGGCGTAGAGGATATCAAGCCCGCAGGCTTCGAAGCCTTTGTATTGAAGCAGCGCCATGCCCAGCCTGCCCGCGCCTATTATTACGGCGTTCTCGGTGTTGTCGTAGCCCAGAAAGCTTTCGATTTGCCGAATCAGCTCAGTGCGTACGTAGCCGGTTTTTGGCTTGCCGGACGACGATACAGTCGCTAAGTCCTTACGCACCTGTACGTCGCCCAGCTTCATGGCTTCCGCGATACCTGTTGCGGATATCGTCTGGTCGGGTATCGCTTTCAGAAAGCCTAAGTACAGCGGAAGCCTTTTTAGGGTTTGCAACGATAACGGCTTGCCGTCTGTCATACACGGACGGCCTTTCCGTAATAAATGCAGTCGAACAGCTCTGCCATTTGCTCGGGCGTAATAGTGCGGGGGTTACTGCCCGTGCAAGCGTCGCCGACGGCGTTAGCCGCGATTGCGGACAGCTTTTTCTTGAACTCATCTTCATTTATTCCGAATCCCTTAAGCGAAAGCGGAATGTTCAGCATTTTGTTAAACTCGTCGAGCTTATCGCAGAGTTTGTTCACAAGCTCGGCGTCGTCGCTTCCGGTAAGACCGACGGCACGTGCGATGTCGGCGTATCTTGCGGCGGCGTTCTTCGCGTTAAATTTTATGACGTACGGCAGGTAGATTGCATTCGCACAGCCGTGCGGAATATGTCCTGTTTCGAAGGCGGCGCCGGTTTTGTGCGCCATCGAGTGCGTAATGCCGAGCAGCGCGTTCGAGAACGCCATACCCGCAAGGCACTGTGCGTAGTGCATTTGCTCACGGGCTTCTTCATCGCCCTTAAACGACGCGTGGAGGTACTCAAACACCATCGTAATTGCTTTAAGCGCGAGCGGGTCGGTAAACGGGCTGTGCATTGTCGAAACGTATGCTTCGATTGCGTGGGTAAGCGCGTCCATTCCGGTGTGAGCCGTAAGTGCAGGAGGCATTGTCTCGGCCAGCGTCGGGTCTAATATCGCGATGTCCGGTGTAATATTGTAATCTGCGAGCGGATACTTGATGCCCTTGCTGTAGTCCGTTATTACCGAGAACGCCGTAACCTCCGTCGCCGTGCCGGACGTTGACGGAATCGCAATAAAGCGTGCCTTCTGCCTGAGCTTCGGGAAGTTGAACGGAATGGTGAGTTGTTCAAAGGTCGTCTCGGGATATTCGTAGAACGCCCACATGGCTTTAGCCGCGTCGATTGGCGAACCGCCGCCTATCGATACGATCCAGTCGGGCTGAAAATCTCGCATAGCCGCCGCGCCCTTCATGACGGTTTCTACCGACGGGTCGGGTTCTACGTTTTCGAACAGCTGCACTTCAAGCCCGGCTTCTTTTAAGTAAGCCACAGTTTTATCAAGGAAGCCGTAGCGCTTCATTGAGCCGCCGCCTACGACGACGATTGCACGTTTGCCCTCAAGTGTTTTCAGGGTTTCGAGGCTGCCTTTTCCGTAGTATATATCTCGGGGTAGTGTAAATCTTGACATGATATCTCGCTCCTTCGTTTTAATTTTTATTTGTTATTATTTTAACAATGTCGCGCGCGTTTGTGAAATGCAATAAAGGCATATCGATATATATTTATCGATATGCCTTTATTATATTCGTGCGTATGAAATTTAGCGCAGCTCGCTCTGCGTCTGCTTGACTTTGTCTATGAAGCAGTTGTCTACCTCACTCAGCCTGTAATTGCTCTTGTATATCAGGTAATCCTTATGCCGCTTATTATTCCCTGCACATTTTTTTACTACTAGGTTGTATTTTTCCAGAATGTCGTGAGGTATTTTTGATACCCACATGTATGTTGTCGGTACGTTGCAGAGTAGTTCAAACTGACTGCCGCGTTCGTATATCAATATCCGCTTGCTAATTTTTTCACTAAGAGCCTCATGAGTTACCTCGGCTTGCGATAGGTACGGTACGTACGGATCGCCGTGCGCGATTTCTATATAGCCGAACAAGGCCTCGTACGCGACGGTCTCGGACGCCGCGAGCGGGTGCCGCGCCGACATGATTACGGAATA
>CAZJLW010000051.1:14787-21123 GCA_964546895.1 uncultured Eubacteriales bacterium
GCGCGCGGTACCGAAATGCTGAACGTAAGCTTGCCCGTCGAGGCTTCGCGGTACAGCTTTTCCAAGCTGTCGAGCTGCTCGACGACGCTTTCAGCGTACCGCAAAAACCGTTCGCCTTCCAGCGTCGGGACTATGCCTTTTGATGTGCGTTTGAATATCGTGATGCCTACGGATTCTTCCAGCTCTTTAATAGCGCGGCTCAGATTCGGCTGCCCCATAAAAAGCTCCTCGGCCGCTTTGCTTATTGACCTAGTTCTATCAACCACAAGTGCGTATCGCAAGTGGACAGTATTCATTGTTAACTCCTTATTAATATATTTTCTGACCTTCGGAGATATTTTTTGCGTCCGAAACGATACGGTCGTAAATACGTAAATTTTTGTTCAGCTCCGGGCTTAGGACGGTGTAGCCGTTGCCCTCGGCTATTTTGCCGTCGTACGTAATGCGCTTAAACTCCGCTATTCCGTTGTTTATCATATATACCCCTTTAAGGCTTACGATATCCGTTATTTGTACGGTTTCGGATTTGCTCTGCGGGTTCGCTATCGTGTCGCCTACTTTGATATTTACGAAATCCTGCACGGCGTAGACATAATCCTCGTCGCTGTCACGCACGGCTATGTATACGGTTTCGTCGCTTTCGGCGCCGCGTTTTAATATTTTGGGATTGTCGCCTTCCGTCACGAACCTTTTGGGGATTTTTAGAAACGTCTTGTCAACTACAGCCGCATTCGGGATTTTGTAGCCGACATACACGCCTTCGACGGTTTTTATTTTGACCGTGCGCAAATCTATGTAGTCCGTCATGTTTTTCAGGCATCTGAAAACGACGAGATAGTCGTCCTTATTTTTTATGAGCTTGTCCACGAAAACGTTCAGTGGCTCGTAGCTGTCGTTGCGTTTTATGTAAATCGTTACGGCTTTGTCCTCGACGTATGTCAGCACGGCGCTCTCCGGCAAATACGCCGCAACATACCACTGGTTCGAGCGCACTATTTTGAACACGCCGTCGTCTTTGTCGACGCTCTTTTTCCCAATCATCTTGTTCGGATCGACCTGCATACGCGTCTTTTCCTTCGATATGCTCACCATATTCTCAACAGTAAACGTTTCCTCAAGGCCGTCTACAAGCGACGTGACTATGCCGCTTTCTCCCGCCGTCAGTATCGCTACGTTTTTGCTCAGCTCAGTTTCGTACATGGCTTTCTGGTCGACCAGCGATTTTACGCTGCCGCGGTTTTCTGTTAGAAGCATTTGGTTGCGTATGTTTACTGTCTGGGTGATGTTCTCTTTTAGCGCGTATAGGCGGCTTATGTCCGGTTCAATGAAGTTGTAGACGTTGTCGTTGACGTATTTTTTTATGCGGTCGTTGTAGCGCTCGATGTCCTTGCTGTAAAGCGATATGTCTGTACGACGCTTCTGCATATCAAAAATAGACGCGTCCAGCTTAGAAATATCGTCCTCCAAAGCCGCGGCCGCCTTCTCATCGCGTATGCTGCATACGACCGTGCCTACCTTTACGCGGTCAAGCTCGCCGACGCTGTAGCTGACTGCCCCGGCCGCCGGTGCGGTGTATGTTTTCTCGTCGCGGATTATTACGGCGTCGTATATTTGCGGCAAGTCGATGCTCCCGTTTTGAATCGTTACGAACGGGATTTTCGGCTTGTTGATAAACGAAATGACGGATTGAGTTAAGTACGCCACGACGAACATAAAGAATATGATGATGACGAACATGCTGGAATAACCGCGTCTTTGCCGTGATTGCCGCTTCGGTGGTTTCGTGGCTACGGATGTCGTTCTTCTGGAGGTCGTTCTTCTGGAGCTTGAGTTTGCGGTGTTTGGTTTGTTTTGGCTTGGCCTTCTGTTGTTGTCATTCATATGTATGGCACCCCGCGCAAGGAATGAACATTCCTAAGATTTTGGTAATTTTATTGTAACATTTCTGAAATGCTCGTCAAGCTGTTTCTGCATAAACGTTTCCGGGACGGCATAAAGTTATATATCAAAATACATGCCGTAGGGGCTAAGGGACTGCGATTATGAAGGAAATAAAGCTCTCATCTATATTGATAACAATACTGGCCGCGTTATTTAACGTCCTTATTATTTTGTTCCCGACCGACATGATCGGTGCGTCCAAGGAAGGCTTGCGCCTGTGGTTTAACGAGGTGCTGCCGTCGCTGCTGCCATTTGTTATCGGCACAAACATTTTGGCCGGTGTCGGTGCTATCAGCTTTATCGGCGTGCTGCTGTCTCCGCTTATGTACAGGGTATTCGGCGTACCCGGCGCGGGCGGGTTTGCGCTTGTTACCGGTATGACGTCGGGCTATCCCATCGGCGCGAAGGTTACTGCCACGCTGCTTGAGAAAAACGAGGTGTCGACGACAGAGGGGCAGCGGCTGCTTAGCTTCGCTAATAATTCCGGGCCGCTGTTTGTACTCGGCGCTGTCGGGCTTGGCATGTTTAAAAGCGCGCAGGTCGGGTATTTCCTCATGGCTGTTCATTATTTGTCGGCGATAATTACCGGTATGATTTTTAAGTATTATAAATATGAAGGCAGTCGGAAAGTGTTTTCTGAGGGGCGTATAATGCGGCGCGCGCTGCGTGGTATGCGAGATGCGCGTGAGAAGGACGGTCGGCCGTTCGGGCAGATATTTGGAGATAGCGTTAAGAACGCTATGGAGTCCGTTTTTATTGTTGGCGGGTTTATTATTTTATTTTGTGTGCTTACTCGGATTTTTGATAAGACTAATATTGCCGCGTCGACTTATGCTTTATTTGAAAAAGAGCTGGCGAAGGGCGGTATTAACGGTACTGTTTATAAGGGCTTGATTATGGGGTTCATGGAGATTACCAACGGGATTAACTGTTTGGTTAAGACAGATTTTTCTAAAGCGCAGGTTTTGACGGCGGCGTTTCTGATTTCGTTCGGCGGGTTTTCGATTCATGCGCAGACGGCTAGCTTTTTAAGTAAGTCCGGTGTTAATTTTTTGGTGTATATTGGGTCTAAGCTGGTACACGCTTTGATTACTGTCGTGATTGGGTATTTTATGTTCCCGTTTTTTAATTTGAGCGGGAGTGACGAAGCGGTTATGACTTATGCTGTTTCAGACGGTAATGTGCTTGAGAAGCTGCTGTATTCTTCTGTTTGGTTTTTTATTTCTGTTGGTGTGATTTTTGGCGGGATTTTACTGTTTTATGTTTTTAGCAAGGTAAAGGCTCGGAAGGTTTATACGCGTAGGGTGCGGCGGCGGCGTGGTTAGCGTGGCGCTGATGGGGAAATGGTCAGTCTCAGAAAAATAGCCGCCAAGGGTTGGCGGCTGTGGTTTAGGATTATTTTTGTTTGTACTCGTTTTCGAGGATAGACATAACGAATAATGATTTATATTTTCCATCAAGCAATATAACATCTCGCAGTAATCCCTCTTTTGTAAAACCAACATTAGTATATGCTTTTTCCGCTCTTAAATTATCTTCGCGTACATCAAGCCAAACCCTATGTGCTTTTAAATCGTTGAAGCACCAGTTTAGTAACAGCCTAATAGCCTCTGTACCGTAACCATTTCCCGGTTGGTTCATTGCAATACGCATTAGTTCAATGCTTTTATTCGGGTTTGTTAATCCTTTAACTATTGCATAACCTATGAATTCTCGCAGCTCGTTGTAAAATACTACGTGAGCAGTATCATCCTCTGACAAAGAAGCTATGTGTTGTTCAAAAGACCACTGCCCTACGAATTCCTTGTACTTACGCTCTGTGGCAATGATTTGCTCAATATCCTCCGGTATCGTTTTTCGGAATACCAATGCTTCACCTACTTTCTAATTTCTCATTTATAGCATTATTCAACTAAGCCAACTCTTAAGCGTCCTTGCATCCTCCATAAACTGTGCAGGTTCATCTCCAGCCACAAATTCAAGCAACGCATAACGCTCCCCCGGAAGCTTCTTTATCACTTCAAAATACCTTTGCCAATTCTCCAATCCCCATTCAAGCGGCATACGTTCCCTACCCCGCCACGAATAAACATGTATATTGCGTATATACGGCGCGATTTTTTCTATACTTTGCAAGCAGTCCTCACGGCTCGTATCCACGGGCGGCTGCCAAAGGCTATAAACCTTCGTTTCAACATTAAGCGAAAGCAGACGATACGACGCTTCGATGCTGTCTGTAAGCGTCTTAGCGTGGTATTCATAAGCAATATCGATACCTTCATTCGCCGCGAGCCTAGCAATAATAGCGGCATTTTCCGCCACAGTCAAAAACGCTGCGTCACTTGCTCCCGCACTGGCTTCCTTACCCGCCCATACCCGTATTAACGGCGCGCCCAAAGCCTTTGCGGTCTGCACTGTCGCCTCAAAAATCCCATCTTCCTTTTCCTCATCAGTTAGCCTGCAGTACGAGCCGTAACAAGCTACTTCCAACCCTGCATTGCGCGTAGCTTCGCCGACAACACGAGCGCGTTCCAAATCTCCGCAAGGCACATGAACATCCCCGCCCCATTCTATCCCGTCAAGCTCCGCTTGCTTTACAAGCTCGATTATGCTTTCACATGAAAGCTGCCTAAAAGTTACCGATACCAATCCTGTTTTCATATTTTCCACCCTTTAACTCTATAATTTTTGTAATAACAAACTCAGCCGCTGCTTTCATTCCCGAAAAGATTTAAAATTTGAAATGCCTCACAATCTCCTTCATAGTACCTTCCACTGTACTATCTTCCGTACGCTCAAGCATTAAAAATCCGCTCTGTTTCATCTCACGCTGTTCAATATCATTGGTTAATTCCAACGAACGAAAAATATTCTCAAAATATACATCTGCCATTTCCAGCGATTTAACATAGTTATAAAATCCGACTTTATCAGGTCTCTTAAAATACGAACTCCTAATCAAACTCCTATCAACCGTCAGAAAAACAATATGGTCATAGTCTATAATCTCATTTGTCAAATCCGGTGAATAAAGAACATCCGCCAAAACCTTTTGATTCTCAGACAGCTTCATCAAATCAATCAGCGCCATCTCGTTTTGCTCGCGTAGCGAACCCATCATTGACTGCGCCTGTTCTTCAATAGGACGCATCCATTGCTTATGAAAATCCACACCATGCGCACAAGTGTGTGGCTGGTGCTTCTCATCTGCAATCGCCCTGTGACTTTTATAGTTTTCCTTATCATCGAAATCATACCGATAAATCCCATATTTATCAGAAATCAGCTTCGACATAGTTGTCTTTCCTGCGCAAGCGTTGCCGCAGATGAAATAAACATTCCTTAGATGATGCTTAATAATATTGTTTTCAATTTTCATAACGAATCCTTTCCGGCAGCACTCTAATTTCGCTTAGTATAATTGAAAAAATATTCAAAAGCAACACAAAGACCCCTCCCCACAGTGTATAATGCTCAGTAAATCCAAACAACCAACACCAAGGGGGAACCAAAAATGACGCACCAACTCTACAAAACCATCGAGCAGCACATGCTCACTCTAATGAACGACAGCGCCCACGACAAAGAACACATCTACCGCGTCCTCTACGGCGCGCTTGACATAGCGTCCTACGAACCTAACGTAGACGACAACGTACTAATCACAGCCTGTCTCCTGCACGATATCGGCCGGGAAAAGCAATTCAAAGACCCGTCGCTATGCCACGCTGCCGAGGGCGCAAAAATGGCGTACAGCTACCTCACCTCGACCGGCTGGAGCGAGTCCTCCGCCGCCCGCGTCCGCGATGCCATCGCCTCACACAGGTTCAGAAGCGGCAACCCCCCTCAATCAATCGAGGCGAAAATCCTATTCGACGCGGACAAGCTCGACGTAACCGGAGCGATAGGCATCGCACGAACCTTCGCATACGAAGGACATCTCGGCCTACCCGTCTACGTCACAGACGAATACGGTAACGTAGCAGACCCCGTAACCGACAATCGCGATTCGTTTATGCACGAATATAAATTCAAACTGGAAAAGCTATACGATTTATTTTTTACAAAGCGCGGTCAGGAGCTTGCAAAAAAACGACAGCAAGCCGCCGCGGATTTTTACAAAAGCCTCTACACAGAGGTCACGGAAGCCCATAAAACGGGGCTTGCAATTTTACAAAAAAAATACCTGTAAAATAGCTTGACACATTCCTGGAAATTTGCTAATATATCATTCGCGGTCGACAAAGACTGCACGAACATTGAAAACTAAATAACTACGAAAAAACAACAACCCATCAATTCAATGAAATAAAAGCAACAAAACAAGTAAAGTCAGCAAGCTGACTGGACAAACTCGAAATTTAAACATGAGAGTTTGATCCTGGCTCAGGATGA
>CAZJLW010000052.1:0-12533 GCA_964546895.1 uncultured Eubacteriales bacterium
TCTTCTTTTAAGATTGCATAGCACAGCCTGTCGTACTTATTGCCGTTTAAGTAAACAGCCTTGCGCTCTCTGCCTTCTAAAACAAACCCGCATTTTTCAAGCGATTTCTGCGCGCCTATGTTAAGCTCGAGTGTGTTTGCCGTGATTCTCTCCATTCCTAAATATGTAAATCCGTAGTTTAGCATTATATTAACCGCTTGCTGGCCGTAGCCTTTCGAACGGTTTGCGATTTTTGCAAAAGCCATTCCAACTGAGCATTTTCGGTTCTTACGGTCGATATTTTGCAGGGCAACGTCGCCTATTACTGTTCCGTCGTTTAAAAAAATCCCCAGCCGGACATTCGTATTGCCTTGTTGCTTCTGTATATCGTCAAACCATTCATCGGCTTTTTCTTCGGATTGCCCGATGTTAAGTTCCTCGTATGGATTGTCAAAGTCGTACTCGAAGTCATTCCATAAGGTTTTGCAGTCCTTGCGTTCCAGTGTTGATAGGTATATGTCCTTACCTTGTAGCTTCATTAGTTGCCTCCTGTTGCAAAGTTATTTTCTGTAATGAACGTATAGTTACTTGTGGTTTGAAGATTATTTGGATTATTTAGTAGATGATGTTGGTTGTGGGGGATTGGAATGTTTGCTCATAACTGGAAATTGCTCTAACCGAGGATTTCTTCAAACTGCTCCACAGCAAATAAATCCTTCAACATAGCTTTTCGTCCAGCATCGGCAAGAATTTTTCTTGCTTCGGGTGAGCGGAATTTTTCAAAACCTGCATCATCAAAAGTAAATCCGACACTCCACAAAAAACCGCCATAAGAAGCACATTCGTAAAGTGCGGTAATCGCCTTTTCCAATCTATCTCTCCACTCCGGAAACTGCTCAGCAAGTTGTCTGTAATAAGGTAAGGCTTCATTACGGGCATTAATCTGGCAAAGTCCGTCGCAATAGATGAAAAATCGGTTTTTAACTTCCTCGGCTGTCAACACTGAAAAATCGTCATTCTCCAAATGATGCAAGTAAGATTCAAAAGCAGCAAGTCCTACTTTTTTACCACGAATTTCAGTGGTTTTCCGTGCGTGTTCTACTATAAAGCGAAAAGTAGAAAGTGCCGTTTCTCGTTCTGATGCTGTTTCCTTTTTTCCTTGTAACAGTATATATCTGCTTACATTGTCTTCCCAATTATCCCATGTGATGGGAACACTGACATCAGTTGCAGGAGAAACCCCTGCTTCAAATCCATTGTTGTAGTTATATCCGACAACTTTTTGTCCATCGTCTTCATAGCCAAAGTACACATTTAAATTATAATCGGCATGATAAATATGGCTCATCAAAACAGGGAAACCTCTGTCGATAGCAGAAACAAAATCCTTACGAATTTGCAAAGCATCGGTGTTCATATAGCTACCGTCTTTACCTCGCTGCACGGTAATGTATTTTGCATTCCAACCAATGGCGGACAAAACACGGCTCTCCGTTTCAAATGGTGTTTCATTGATACTGTCTGTGAGTTCATTGCCAAATATCCATTCACCGTCAGTCCAACAGAAACGGTTACCCTCACCGCTCAATGCTGTAAGTTTCGCCTTGTCACAATCCTCCCCAAGTCCTTTGAGAGTTGCTTCAAGCAGTGTAATGAAGAAAGCCGCATTATTACCATCGTAAGGTATTTCTGGCACATTGGGAATTAGTTTTCTCTGCATGGTAAATCCTCCTCTAACATCAATATTGATTAAGAGGGGTTCGAAAGTTTTCGGTACGGTTTCTCTTCGTTTCACAGCTGATGGTGTTGCATTATGAAAACGAGTAAACGCTTTGGTAAAGCTCTCTGCCGTTTCATAACCGTACTTTATTGCTATGTCAAGCACTTTTACATCGGACAAAGATAATTCTTTACCGGCAAGTGACAACCTTCGTGAGCGGATATAATCTCCGACCGTCATGCCTGTTACTATAGCAAAAATCCGTTGGAAATTGGCACTTGTAGAATTAGCACTACGAGCGATTTCCTCCATGCCAAGTTCCTCGGTCAGGTTGTTCTCAATATAACCGATAGCGTTTTGCATTTCTTTAATCCAGTACATTCTACCCCCTCATCTCTGAAGAATGTTATAGCAGATAAATAAATGGTTTTCTTGTCCTACAGTGCTTAGATGTGTCCGATTTAAGTTTATAGCATCTGTAAAGATTATATAAAAACCCTCACATCATACCCAAGCCACTCTCAACAAACATAATCCACATAATCCACCAGCATATTCAGCGCCAGACGGCAATGCTTATTTTTCTGCCACAACGCCATCCTCCGGGAAGAACGTAAAATTACTTTTCCCGTTACCGTCGGGTGTAACATATGCTTCACTTACACTATCATTCAAAAACACTTTAAGATACTCACCCATATTTGGGGAAAGCCGCATATCTGCTAACTCACTAATTCGTACCCAATAAACCTTGCCTTCATGTGTATCGCTAATATTCTCCCCTTCAAAATTCGAAGTCCTGTAAAGAAAAATTAACCGTCTGTCGCCATTTTCGGGATTGTTCATGTGTATCAGACCGATTTGCTCTAGGCTAGACACTGTCAGTCCGGTTTCTTCCTTTACCTCGCGGACTGTTGAGTCGTAAATACTTGCGGACATATCTACATGGCCGCCCGGAAAGGTGATTCCCGCCCATTTCGAATTGATTTTGTCTTGTACTAATACGGTGTTATTGGTGGCGTTGTAGACCATGCACATGTTCATTAGAGTGCAGTTTGGCATGAGGTTCAGCTCCTTCAGCTTCTCGTTCTATACGGGCAATTCGTTACTATGTTTATATAAGTAATCAGGGCAGATATCAAGCCGGTTGTCCCAAACTACCGTACCGTAATCTATATAGGCTTGTTTAAAAAAGTTAATATCTTTTAGTGCTTTGAAAACACCTTGCTCAAGCAAGTTGCTTGCGGAAAAAACTCGTTGCTCTCCATTTGAAAACCTAATCAACAAGGTATAATCATCGTTCGCCTTTACGGATTTTACTTTGATTTGAGGTGTTTGATTGTCGGCGTAGACAATGCCGTCTTTTTCGTACATTAAGAACTTCCCCTTTATTTAATGAAGTGGCTCAATTTTATCAATATTCATGTTACGTACTGCATTATTCCAAGCTTTATATAATTCATCTTCATGGAGTATTAGCCATGCTTGTAAAATAATCAGCTTCTTTTTTGGCAATGAACCTGCAAGGACTTCTCCGTCTATTCCTATTGATGCTTCGTATTCTCCGCACTCGACATGGATATGCGGTTTATGATGCTGACTGCTATCGTTGAATAGCATTCGAATTATTAATCCTTCGAAACGTGATATTTCTGGCATAATACCAATCCTTCATATAAGTATTTAAAAACAAAAACACTAAGGTTCAATAAAACAGTTACGCCAAGCGGTGCAATAACATTGCTATAATCCCGCATACGACATATCATTCAACCGTCGAATAATACGCCCATTATCCGACCATTCGCACAAAAACGACACCCCGCCGGTTTTCCCAGCTATAGTACATTTGCTCATCATCTCAACATCTAAGCCAAGAAACAGCGAAAAAAACACACTCAAAGTGCCGTCATGCGAAACAATAATAATATTATCTTCTGAACTTGCCAAAATTTCATTGCAAAATCCCGAAAGACGATTCCAAACTTCCCGTTTACTCTCCGCTCCAATGAACGGTTTATCATCAATACCCTTAGCCCAGTCAATAGTTTTTTCCCAAACTGGACAAAGTGCATTGTTTCGCGCCCATTCCTTTGATTTCCCGACCGCTTCGCCCAGATTAAATTCCCTTAAAACATCCGTAAACACCGGCTTAATTCCTAAAAACCCAGCTATAATTTCAGCCGTATGTTTTGCCCTCAATAAATCAGATGAATACATAACATACCGCTCGTTTTTTATTTCCACAGACAAGCGTTCTCCGATTCGCTTTGCCTGTTCTATCCCTAGCTCGGTTAAAGCCCAGTCTCTCCATGAGCCAATCATGCCATTTGTATGCTGGATTGATTGTGTATGTTGAATTGTGATTATATTTTTCATCTACCCACCTATCTACCGGATTCATATTTCAACAAATACCCATGTTCTTCCCCGATAATCTTTTTAATCTCATCAACCTCATCCACAGTAATATCCGGTATTTCAATAGCATAAGCCCCGCAATGCGCTTTGCCCTCGCCTTCCGCGCCCGTACACATATAAACATGAGAAGCGGCCTCCCCGGCGCAATAATTACACCCACCGCCCACACAACGAGCGGCACGAGTAGGATACTTATTAATGTACGCGGCTACAATATCTCCAAATTTTTGCGAATAACCTCTGCAAGCAGAAAACCTCAACGAGAAGAAGGGTGAATACTTTTTGCTACTTCTCATGCCCATTTTAGCTATTTGCTTATTGTGCAGGTCATGCTTGAACGAAATGCTGGACTTCTCTTTGCTGGGATTATAGCCAAGCTCAGATAAGTACATTATGATTTCCCTATAAACATGTCTAAGCCCGTCATCAAGCGTTTCTAAAAAAGATTGAACCAATGCTTCTTGCTTTTTCGTTTTCATTTAACCGCTCCATTCGTAACGCGTCTCATTCTAAAAACACCACTACATTGGGTACTGTTCGAGCATTTGTACCGCCGTCTCCTAACTGCCCGTACTGGTTTTCTCCCCATGTATATACCTGTCCGTCATTATCAAGTGCTATAAAATGCGTACCTATGCCATCGGCAAAAGATACATTGGATAATATATTTACATGTGTTTCGCCATAAACAATTAGTTCTCCTAAAAGAGACCCGCCATCGTCGCTACCTTTCTGGTTTCGATAGTCTTCGGTTTTTGAGACAGCTCCCCAACCCAAAAGGGCATCATCGTTATTGATGAACATATTCCCCCTGAGAATCTTTTTAATGTTGTCTGCAATAAATGTCGGCTCGTATACCCAGAATTCGCTATATTTTGCTCCTAATTTGCCGGTAGGGCCATTTGGCCCCCAACCATAAACGTCGCCATTTTTACGTAATACATATACTTGCTGCGATGCCGCCGATATACTTGCTATATCACGCAACTCTTGAATCTCAATAAAATTATAAGAGCTTGAATTAAGAGCGTCAGCTTTATAATTAATGAGTCGGTTATCGGTTGTCAGTATTAATATGCCGCTATTAGGAGTTGCACCTTCAAGAACCGCCTTTTCAACGTTATCATAAATATGCGTTGGAGAAGGATAAGTCTCGTAACGACCGGCTTCATTGTCCCAACCATTACCGAATGTTGTCCCTGAGAGCCAAAGGGTTTTATCCGTCTTCGTTATTATTGTTCTATAATAATGCGAATCCAAATCTAAAACGTCATTCATAATAAATGTAGGAGATGTTTTATTTGAATATGTGCCGTCGAAGAGCTGGCCGTAGTCATTCCTTCCCCAAGCATATAAGGCTCCGTCTCGTGTTATGGCAAAGCTTGAATCCTCACGGGCAAATATTGACTGTACATTTTGCATAATGATTTTTGGTGAATATGCATCGTTATCAATATTTTTTATACAACCATCAATGAGTTCAGCATACTCATCATTCTCGTTAGCGAATTCGTAAATGGGGTCATAATAGGTTGATATTGTGCCATCGCCGATTTGCCTGAAGTAATTATCTCCCCAAGCCCAAACCTGTCCTTTGCTATCAAGTGCCATAGAGTGGCGTTTACCGGCAGATACCGATATAATTGAAAAACGCTCAGGTGGAGTTGAACCTTGTTTCAAGATAGTCTCATTTATTCCGATAAAAATAATAAATGCTACCAAAACAGAGCCCATAATAGCCCAAATCGCTATTACGGGCTTTTTACGTTTACGAGACTGCTGTTCATTTGAACCCGAATCGTTTTCGTGCACTAGGCCAATCGCCCTTCCTTATTTTAGTATAGCGCAGGTATTTATTCTCACCCCTGCCTGCGAATACCGACGCACCTCTTCACATCATCCAGCACTTCACCGCTGGTAACATGAATCATCAGCCATTTCTGACCGTTACCGCCCACAGTCTGCTCATACAGCCGCCGAAAATATTCAGAAAAAAGCGGAAGCGACAACTCCGTCTCCGCCCTCTCGCGCTCGCCGATGACAACAAGGGCGATAAAGAAGCCTTGCATCGGGTACAGCGTACATAACGACTTACCGCTTTTCTGGTACTTGACATTCCAACCGGGTTGCCATGCACAGCTGCTGTAGCTCAGCTTCGGCACGGTGCTGTAAGTCTGCTGCAAATACGTATTAAGTTCCGGCCACAAGCCGCTACTGATATACTGCGCGATGTCCTCGAATGTCGGCTTGTTATCTGCACTATACAATTCACTCCACTCCATACGTCGCCTCCTATCTGCTGACCCATATTTCCATCGAAGTTGTATCAGGCGTGGATTTGTAATACTTCTCGGCTAAAAACGGCTGAGTTGCCAGCCCGCGGTTCTTGAGCCACGTGCCGAATAAATAGTTCATTGCCTTGCCCATTGCCGAAGTCGTAAGCTCGGCAAAATTTTCGGCTTCGAAATAACACACCACATATTCGGCGGCGGGCAACTCCCAAACAACGCAGTCACCGTGTGCGAGAGCGTCCGGCTCAGCCGAAGCCCCGACGAAATACGTAAACGTCCCGTCCGCATCCTCGCCCATGATAGATGCGCCAAGCTCGATACCGTCCGGCAGAATGCCGTCCATGCCTGCTTTCTTCGCATGAAACGCGTCCCAAAGCTGCCCGGGTACATCAATGCCGGTATTTTCGCCGACAGGGGCTTGCGATACTGCCACCTTGCCGGAAAATCCGATGTACCTTTCGGGTTCCGCCAGCTCTCTGCGTGTAATCTCGATTACAATATTCTCCGTGATTAGCGGGACGCCCTCGTCGACCATAGTGTAATTCAGCAGAAGCTCCGGCTTCGCAAACTGATTAAGGCGGACGGGATTCGTCCGATATTCGTCCGGTGTAATGGCATAAGACGAAAGAAACACTTTTGTAAAGCCCTCGTGACTGTTAAACCCGCAATCCAGCGCGATGTCCAAAATGCGTCTGCTCTTGTCCGGCAACATTTCACAAGCCCTTGCCAACCGGCGCAGCTTTATGTAGTTTTTGACCGGCTTTTTTACTAGCCGTGCAAAAAGCCGCTGAAAGTAAAACGGCGAAAGAGACCCCACTTCGGCCAGTTCCTCGATAGTCATGTTTTTCGAGATGTTATCCTCGATGTAGTCCACTGCTTTTTGAATAGATTCCCATGCGTGCATTGTATCAAACCTCCGGTTTTAATGATGAGTTTATTAAAACCGATTAACGGTTTTTTCGCTTGTCAGGGAATGCTCTTTTAAACTAACCCACGAACCAGCGAATAAAAACTTTGAAAACTCGGCGAAGCATTACCATCGACATTCATATGCGGGCTTATCGCTTTAGCCCATTTGGACTTTTCTTCGCCGACTTTTTGCCATCCTTTTTTAGACAAAGCTTGATGCCCGCCTTTGTAAACGGCATCGGCGAGAACCTCCCAAGTACCGCATACTGAATCATTTACGTAACGATTTAATATTCCGCCTTTGGCTAGTGGATATGCCTTGCGTACTGCCTCAATATCCCCAAGATACCAAGCTTCAAACTCTTCGACAGATAGGCAGAAATAAGCCTTCGGCTTTGGGTTGCAAGCTTCCAATATTTCATAAAGCTCTGATAAAAACTGTTCCCTATCTCTATCATCTAAATCGCAGATTATAACTATGTATCCGCAATCCGGAACCTTGCCATATCCGCTTAAAATCCTAGGCAACTGACTAAGAAGCAGCCTCTTCTTCGGGTCGTTATCAGGCTTTAGATTTTTTGGGATATGGCCGATGCCTTTGTACGTATGCACCCTGAAAGATATTCCATCTCCAAGTAGCAGCTTCGGAGCCAGAATTTTCATAGCTTCTCCGCTTGATTGATCTTCCATCAGAAACTCGAAGTGCATCGGCTCACACTCCTTCAAGGTAATCACTGTACCATAACCCACCGAGAGGCAATCCCTCGTTTACTAAACTCCGGATTATAGGATACTCACTAGCCCGACGCACTGTTGAAAATCCATCTTCGCCCTTTTCCAAAATCCAAACTTCATTAGGCTCCATTGCGTCAACAAGATACGGCTGATGAGTTGTGATAAAAATCTGCGAATTGCTCTTGCTTTCAATAGCGTGGGCGCGGAACTGCTGCGCAAGCGTTTCCAGTAGCTTATGGTACAAGCCGTTTTCCGGCTCCTCAATGCAAATGAACGGCGGCGGCGCTGAGTCTGATAACAACAGCAGATACATGAACACCTTTAGCGTACCGTCTGACATTTGCTGAGCAAGAAAAGGCTCGACAAATCCTTTATCGTTAAACTTCAGCACAAGCCGGTTATCAAGGGTGCGATCCGTTGAAATTTTGTCTACGCCGGGTATTTTTTTAGCTATGCTATCAAGAATCTTTGCAAACTGCTCGGGCTGTTCACGTTCCATATACTGCACGACGTTGCCTATGTTGTCGCCATGTATGTTCAAGTGCTTCTGAGGCCCGGCCAGCGGCAAGCCTCGAGCGGCGTCGGGAACGAAATACGACAGATACCAGCCTTCAATAAACTGTCTAAAAACAGAAATCCTCGGGTGCTGCTTCAACGCTCCAAGGGTCGCAATGCCAAGCTTGCGGTTATCAGCCAACTCGACGGTTTCGGTTTCGTTTGACTCTTCTCGCATCAAGTCATCAATATCCGGAAATAGAAGCTGTTGCGTTTTCTCCTGTATGCCTTCATATTCGCCCTTCCACACTACACCGCGACCGTTTTCGAGGATTAAGAATGAAAACGGCTTGCCCCTGTCCTGTCCTTTTCTTCGTTGGCGCAGCCGCTCACTTCGCACGTATGGACGTCCGTGTTCGTCTAACGCGAATGATACCTCGTACGTTATTGGACGCGCATTATGCTCCTGACGATAGTAAATCTCAAACGTTAACGGCTCATTAACGCCCTGCGACACGATTCGCTCAAACCCACCGCGTCCCTTGGCGTCGCAAGCTTCCTCGACCCCCAACTTCAAACAATCCGATAGAAATCCAAACGCATCGAACAACGTACTCTTACCGACACCGTTTTTTCCTATTACAACCGTCATGGGTGTCAATTCGCCAGTGCCCTTTTCATTCCAGAGACGACCAAGAGTTACAGCGCGAAGAGCTTTGAAATTACGGATTCTAAATCCCTCAATCCTTGCCATTTTGTATGAACCTCCGTCTCGAATAATTCACCGTGCGCGATTCACCGCACCGGTATATAATAATCCAAAACAATCTCCCCGTTCTCATCAGGCGTAGTAAACCGCGGGCAGTTATACAATTCCATACACCACTTCATACCCTCATGGCTATACCCGTTTTCCCTAATAGCCTTCTCGGTCAGCTTATGTGCCGCCATGCACACGTCAGCGGTATCCTTCCCCTGTATCCATCCAACAGCCGCCTTAGTAGCAGCCAATTCCTTCTTCACAAATCCGTCAGGCACAGCAGCCCCTTCCTTAAACAACATTCCGCACACATAAGAAAAATTTCCGTCGCCCTTGTCCCAGTCGAGCATAATGCCAATATACGCATCATCAAAAATGTACTCCGCTTGCTGTTCAAGCGCGGCGAAAGTACCGTCTGCGAAGCACGTATCCCAAAACGCGGGGATTCGGTTGTCGCCCTTCATGTGCGCGTCCTCGCTGTAGCGCAGCTCCTTGCCGATTACATGCAGCTTCGGCATTTCCTTAACGTCGAACTTAATTAATCTTGCCATAGTAAAACCTCCCGTATGTTTAGTTTTGAACGTTTTTATTATAAGGATAAAGGAACAGAATTTTCATATAACTCATGAGGGGCTATGTCCCTATTGTTTTCCCACTGAACATGCGCGTCTTTGACAAAAACCTTCGTAAACATGCGTTCATCCTTCAACGGGTGAAAATATGGGAACTCAAAATATGGCTTAACATCAAAAATACGTTTTTCACCATTTTCAAAAGCTACGCAAAGCGTATAGTTGCTCATTGGTTTTACATTAACCGGTTTTATCATCTCAGTTTTACCTCCCGTTATTTTAATGGTTCAATTCTAAATATATTTCCCTCTATTCTCCCATACATTAGAAATTTTATCAAGAATCGTTCACTCCCCGCACCGCCAAACTTTTTTCCCATCTTTTGATTCAAATAATCCATTCCATTATTGACGTTATAGGCATAATAAGGTAAATTAATAATGTTGAAAAAATCTGTAAAATTTACATCTTATTAAGACACATTTACCCTGACGGGAGGTGATAATTTGGCAAAGGAAGCGTTGGAGAAAATCAAGACGGCCGAAGAAAAAACTATCGACATAATAGCCGAGGCCGAGGCGAAGGCACGAGCGATTATTAAGCGTGCCGAATCCGAGGCTTCGGAACGCGCGAAGGCGATAATGCAGAGCGCGCAGAAGGAGCAAGAGGCGTACATGAGCAAGGCGAAGGCCGACGCGGAAGGCGAAGTGGCGCCGCTTTTAAAAGCGAGCGAGCAAGAGATGAAAAAGATACGGGAGCCTGACGGCAAGAAGGTTAAACAGGTAGTAAATATGGTTATTGAAAGGGTAGTGAGTCCTTAAATGGCGATTGTAAAAATGAACAAGTTCACGCTGATAGCCTTAACGCGCCACAAGGATAAGCTGCTAAAGGAATTGCAAAAACTTGAAGGCGTGCAGTTTGGCAGCCTGCAAACGGAAGTGACAGCCGATAAGACAGAGTTTTTGAAAAAGGACTCATCGGCGGAGGACGTTTCCGCGTTGGAGAGCGAGCTTTCAAAGGTAAAATTCATATTGAGTAAAATTGAGCCGCACACTGAAAAGCCGAAGGGCTTGAAGGCGCTGACGGCTGAGCCGGTGACGATGACGTACGACGAGGTGGACGAATTCGCTGAGCGGTTCGACTACGCGACGCTGTACGAAACCGTACGTGACAACGACGACCGCCAGAAGCTCATCGTCCAAGAAAAAAACCGCCTGCTCGCGCAAAACGCAGAGCTGTCGGCGTGGGATAAGCTGGACGTACCCGTAACCGGCGGAGCGGGAGCGCTAGACGCACTCAAAAAAGTCAAATACGCCCTAGGCACTGTCCCGCTCAATACATCGACTGACTTCCGTGAGGAATTCGAGCGGACGTTCAAAAACAGCTACGTCGAGTTCCTGAACACGGTCAAGGACGAACTCAACGTACTGATTCTCATTGCGAACGACGATTACGAAGGCGCGCTGACGTTTCTGCGCACCGCGGGCTTTATCAAAGCTAACGTTGCGTTCAAAGGCGTGCCGCGCGACATAATCGCCGAAAACAACAGCACCGCATCAAAACTCGGCGGCGAGCTGACAGCCGTCACGAACGAACTCGCCGGGTTTGCGCAGCATTACGACAAGCTAAAAATACTTTGCGACAGCTTCGAGACGCGTCTCGAACGCGCCCGCGCCGCGCAGAACTTCGTGAAAACCGAGCAGGTTCTCGTTATGAGCTTCTGGGTTGCGACTGAGGACACGCAGCGCCTTAATGCCGCATTGCAAAAAGCTACCGACGGAGATTACTATCTCGACGCGGAGGAATTCGACAAGGATTCACCCGATGTTCCCGTCAAGCTTAAGAACAACAAAATCGTTTCGGCTTACGAGGGGCTTACGGAAATGTACAGCCTTCCGCAATACTCGAAGCTCGATCCGACGCCGCTGCTTTCAATTTTCTATACGATATTCTTCGGGCTGATGCTCGGCGATTTCGTCTACGGCATTATCATGCTCGTCGGCACTCTCGTCGCACTCAAATATTTCAACTTAAAAGAAGGCACGCGCAAGTTCGTCATGTTCTTCCACTGCCTGAGCTATCCTACGATTATCGCCGGTATCCTCTACGGCGGCGGGTTCGGCTACACGTTCATCACGCCGATACGCCTGCCCGACGGCACATACAAGGCGATTCTCGATTCGTCCATCGACATCAACACAATCATAGTCATGTCGATTACGCTTGGCTTTATCCAAATACTTACCGGTCTGTTCACGAAGGCGTACATCCTCTTCCGCGACGGCAAGCCGCTTGATGCGTTTTGCGACGCGCTGCTGTGGGTCGTGTTGCTCGTTTCGGTTATCGGATTCGGTCTGGCCGCCGCCGGTGTTTTGCCCGCGTCGCTTGCGCCAACATTCAAATACGTCATGTTTGGCTCGATGATCGTGGTCGTTTTCGCGCAGGGGCGCGCCGGTAGTAACCTCGGCACTAAGCTCGCCTCCGGCTTGTTCGGTCTTTACGGCTTCACAAGCTACATCGGCGACCTCGTTTCGTACATTCGTATTCTCGCGCTCGCGCTTTCCGGCGCTTATATCGCGATGGCCTTTAAGCTCATGGCCGGTGTTATTCCCCCGGGTATCGCGCGCGTTATTTTCGGCAGCCTGATTATT
>CAZJLW010000052.1:12633-21086 GCA_964546895.1 uncultured Eubacteriales bacterium
GGCCGGTGTTATTCCCCCGGGTATCGCGCGCGTTATTTTCGGCAGCCTGATTATTTTGGGCGGCAACGTGTTCAACCTCGCGCTCGGCGCACTCGGCGCTTACGTTCACAGCGCCAGACTTCAATACGTCGAGTTCTTTAACAAGTTTTACGAGGGCGGCGGCAAGCCGTTTGCGCCCTTTAAATTTAAAAATGAGTTCGTTCGGTTAAAGTAAATCAAATTTTTAAGGAGGAAACTTTAAATGTTAGAATTTCTTACTCAAAACGGTGGGCTTTTGTTAGGCGCGCTCGGTGCGGCGCTTGCAGTATTCATTCCCGGCTCCGGCTCGGCTCGTGGTTGCGGACTCGTCGGCGAAACAGCGGCAGGTCTCATTACCGAGGAACCCGACAAGTTCGGTCAGGCACTCATTCTCCAGCTCCTTCCCGGTACGCAGGGACTTTACGGCTTTGTTTTCGGTCTGCTTATCATCTTAAAGCTCGCCACGGTTACTACACTCGGTCAAGGCTTCTACCTGTTCCTCGCGGCGCTGCCGATCACGTTCGTAGGCTGGCGTTCGGCTATATATCAGGCGAAGGTTGCCGCAGCAGGCGTGCAAATCCTTGCCAAAAACCCGTCGCACAACACAAAGGGTATTATTCTTGCGGCTATCGTTGAAACTTACGCGCTGCTTGGTTTCGTTGCGTCGATTCTGCTGTATCTGCAATATAAGTAAGTCGCGAAAGGAATGACAGCATGTCTGGTTTAGATAATTTAATCTCGAAAATAAAAAGCGACGCCGAGGCGAACGCGGCCGCGATAATTAAAAACGCGGAGGCCACCGCGACAGAGCTGCTCAGCAAGAAAACGGCGGAAGCGGAAGCGGCCAAGAAGGAATTTTTGGAAAAGGCGGCTGTGGAAGCGGAGGGCTATAAGTCGAAGATTGTTTCGAACGCGATGCTAAAAATGCGTGACGAGAAGCTCCGCGCAAAGCAGGAGGCCGTCGCAAAAATCATGGCGCAGGCCGCCGAAGTGCTTAAGAACATGCCGGAGACTGAGTTTTTCAAATTCTTGGAGAGTAGAATACTGGAATCCGGGCTTAACGGGGACGAGGTAATTTTCGTGTCCGAGAAGTACAAGAACGCCGACCTTAGCGCCGTTAACGAAAAGCTAAAGGCAGCGGGCAAGCTTGGCGGGCTGACGGTGCAGACGTTCGAAAAAAGCGGCTTCGTCGCCAAAAGCAAAAACGTAGAAATAAACAACACGTTTGAAGCGCTGCTGGATTACAACCGCGACGATTGCGAACGGCTTATAGCCGAAGCGTTATGGTAAGCGGGAATAACCCCGGACGTCAGGAGGTGCATATATGAACGAGGATTTTGCAAAATCGGTGGGCTATTTACGAGCCGTCGAGAAGCGGCTGTTAAGCCGTGACAATATAGAACGGGTAATTGATGCGCCGACGGCGAACGACGCGCTGAAACTGTTGTCGCAAGGGGACTACGACTTTTCGCTGTTGAAGCGGCCGGAGGATTACGGGACGGTGCTGGAAGCGCAGCTTCCGCAGGTGTACGAGATGATAGCGAAAATCAGCCCGACGGCGGATTTTTTGAACCTGTTGCAAATCAGGTACGACTATCACAACCTGAAAACGCTGCTGAAAGCGAAATACCTGAAAAAATCCGGCAAGGAAGTGGACGACATACTAATCCGGACGGCGCTCGTCGACGTAGACGCGCTTAAGGAAGCGGTCGAGACGGGCAAAACGAAGCCGATAGCAAGCGCGCCCGCACTTGTCGCGGCATTCGAAGCGGGCGAGAAGGCGTTCGCCGAAACCGGCGACCCGCAGATGCTCGACATCGTGCTGGACGGCTGCATGTTCGGCGACATGCTCACGCGCGCCGAAGCCGTCGGCAATAAGTTCATTACGGATTACGTGAAATATAACATAGATTTTTATAACCTGAAGTCTCTGCTCCGCGTCAAAAAAATGCAGAAGCCCAAACGTTTTGCGGAGCGCGCGCTCATAGACGGCGGCCTTACGAAAAAGGACGTCTACACAGACAGCTACGACAAAACGTTTATGAACATCGCGGCGGATTTCGCGTACAAGTATTTCGGCGACATGGCCAAGAAGGGGCTTGACGAATTCGAGCGCACGGGTAGCTTTTCGGCGCTTGAGAAGCTCTGCGACAACTTCCTCATGGATTATTTGAAGCGGGCGAAGTACATTTCGCTGGGTCCCGAGCCGCTGTTCGCATATGTTTTGGCGAAGGAGTCGGAGGTGCGCCAAATCCGCATACTCATGGTCGGCAAAATCAACAACATCGGCGAGCAGGCGCTAAAGGAAAGGCTGCGTGATGTTTATGTATAAAATCGGCGTTGTCGGCGACAAGGATACGGTGCTGTGCTTCAAGGCGCTGGGACTGGACGTGAACCCCGTCGTCGAGGTTGACGAGGCGCGCAAGGCCGTTGACCGCATGGCGCGGGACAATTACGGCGTTATATTTCTGACGGAGACGCTGGCGAAGGATTTGCCGGAGACTATCGAGCGCTACGACAGGCAGATTACGCCCGCGATTATTTTGATTCCGGGCAACGAGGGCAGCCTCGGCATCGGCTTGCAAAAAATTCAGACGCGCGTCGAAAAAGCCGTCGGAATAAACATCTTAGAAGAAGGAAGGTAAGAGCTTGAACAGTGGCAGAGTAGTAAAGGTGTCCGGCCCCTTGGTAGTCGCCGAGGGAATGGAACAAGCTAATATATACGACGTCGTCAGGGTTTCCGACCGAAGGCTTATTGGTGAGATAATCGAGATGAGGGGCGACCGCGCCTCGATACAGGTCTACGAGGAAACGACGATGCTCGGCCCCGGCGAGCCTGTGTACACGACGGGCGAGCCGCTGAGCGTTGAGCTTGGGCCTGGGCTTATCGAGGCGATGTTCGACGGAATACAGCGCCCGCTTAACGTCATCCGTGACAAGGTAGGCGATTTCATATCGAGGGGCGTAGAGGTTCCGTCGCTCGACCGCGAAAAGAAATGGCATTTCAAGCCCGTGAAAAAAGCGGGCGAAAGCGTAACGGCTGGAGACATAATCGGAACAATTCAAGAGACGGTTATTGTTGAGCACCGCGTAATGATACCGCCGGGCGTCAGCGGCAAGCTGCTTTCGATAAAAGAGGGCGACTACACCGTAACGGACGTCGTGGCGGAAGTCGAGACGGCGGCGGGCAAGAAGCCCATCACACTCATGCAGAAATGGCCGGTGCGTAAAGGCCGCCCGACTGCGACGAAACTTAATCCCGACGCGCCGATGGTAACAGGTCAGCGTATTATCGACACGTTCTTCCCCGTAACGAAGGGCGGTACGGCTTGCGTACCCGGGCCTTTCGGCAGCGGCAAGACGGTCGTGCAGCACTGTCTTGCAAAGTGGGCGGACGTTGAAATAGTTATTTACGTAGGCTGCGGCGAGCGCGGCAACGAAATGACGGACGTTCTGAACGAGTTCCCGGAGCTGAAGGACCCGAAAACCGGCGAGCCGCTCATGAAACGTACCGTGCTTATCGCAAACACATCCAACATGCCCGTTGCGGCGCGCGAAGCGTCGATTTACACTGGTATTACAATAGCGGAATACTTCCGCGATATGGGCTACAACGTGGCGCTCATGGCCGACTCGACGTCGCGCTGGGCGGAGGCGCTGCGCGAAATCTCCGGTCGTCTTGAAGAAATGCCCGGTGAGGAAGGCTACCCGGCGTATCTAGGCTCGCGTATGGCGGAGTTCTACGAGCGCGCCGGAAAGGTTCAGTGTCTCGGTTCCGACAAGCGTATCGCGAGCCTTACGGCTATCGGCGCGGTTTCGCCGCCCGGCGGTGACATTTCCGAGCCGGTTACTCAGGCTACGCTGCGTATCGTTAAGGTGTTCTGGGGCTTGGATTCGTCGTTGGCTTACAGGCGGCACTTCCCGGCTATTAACTGGCTTACGTCTTATTCGCTGTATCTGCCGAAGGTTACGAACTGGATTAACGAGAACATAAACGAGCAGTTCGTTCCACTGCGTTCGCGCGCGATGGTGCTGTTGCAGGAGGAAGCGGAGCTTCAGGAAATCGTGCGTCTCGTCGGATTCGATTCGCTGTCTGAGGGCGACCAGCTTAAGCTTGAAGTCGCGAAGTCTCTGCGTGAGGACTACCTACAGCAAAACGCGTTCCACGAGGTTGACACGTATGCGTCATCCGGCAAGCAGTACAAAATGCTGGACTTGGTGCTGTTCTTCGACGACGAAGCGAAGCGCGCACTGTCTCACGGCGTTTATCTGAAAAAGATTTTGGCGCTGCCCGTACGCGAGCGTATCGCCCGTGCGAAATACATCGCCGAAGCCGATATCGCCCAGATGGACGCAATCAGAAAGGAAATTACGGAACAAGCAGATAAACTTATAAGAGAGGAGGGAGTACAGAGTGCTTAAGGAATATAAAACCGTAGCCGAGGTCGTAGGGCCGCTTATGCTCGTCGATAACGTCGAGGGCGTAAAGTTCGACGAACTCGTCGAAATCGAAATCCAAAGCGGCGACATACGCCGCGGCAAGGTACTGGAAATCAACGGCAACAAAGCTGTCGTTCAGCTGTTCGAAAGTCCGCAGGGTATTAATTTGCAGGGCAGTAAGGCGAAATTCTTGGGTAGACCGCTTGAGCTTGGTGTTTCTACAGATATGCTCGGGCGTATTTTTGACGGCATGGGACGCGTCAAGGACGGCGGACCGAACATTATCCCCGACCAAAAGCTCGACATCAACGGTATGCCGCTTAACCCGGTTTCGCGCGATTACCCGGAGGAATTTATTCAGACGGGTATTTCGGCAATCGACGGCTTGAACACGCTCGTTAGAGGTCAGAAGCTCCCTGTGTTCTCTGCTTCGGGTCTCCCGCATCAGGAGCTGGCCGCGCAAATCGCGAGACAGTCCAAGGTTCTGGGCGGCTCGTCGAACTTCGCCGTCGTGTTCGCCGCTATCGGCATCACGTTTGAGGAAGCGCAGTTCTTCATCGACGACTTCACACGCACGGGCGCTATCGACCGCGCCGTGCTTTTCATGAATCTAGCAAACGACCCAGCTATCGAGCGTATTTCGACGCCGCGTATGGCGCTGACTACAGCCGAATACTTGGCGTACGAAAAAGGTATGCATATACTCGTCATCATGACGGATATCACGAACTACTGCGAAGCGTTACGTGAGGTTTCGGCAGCGCGTAAGGAAGTACCGGGCCGCCGCGGTTATCCCGGCTACCTATATACCGACCTTGCCATGCTGTACGAACGTGCCGGTAAAATTAAGGGACGTACAGGCTCGATAACGCAGATACCGATACTGACGATGCCCGAGGACGACAAGACGCACCCGATTCCCGACTTGACCGGTTATATTACGGAGGGGCAGATTATTCTGTCGCGCGAGCTGAACCGCAAGGGCGTTACACCGCCGATTGATGTTTTGCCGTCGCTGTCGCGTCTGAAGGATAAGGGTATCGGTAAGGGACGTACGCGCGAGGATCACGCCGACACGATGAACCAGCTGTTCTCCGCTTACGCGCAGGGCAAGAGCGCGAAGGAGCTTGCCGTAATTTTGGGCGAGTCCGCATTGTCTGATGCTGATAAGCAGTTCGCGAAGTTCGCCGAAGCTTTTGAGAGGAAGTATGTGTCGCAGGGATTTGAGGGAAATCGTACGATTGAAGAGACGCTGAACACCGGCTGGGAGTTGCTTTCGATTCTGCCGCGCACCGAGCTGAAACGTATCAGAGAAGAATACATCACGAAGTATTTACCGAAAGAGCAAACAGATAGGGGTTGATGACACGTGAGGCTTAATGTAAACCCCAACCGCATGGAGCTGTCGTCACTCAAGAAACGGCTGTCTACGGCCGTCAAAGGTCACAAGCTCCTGAAGGATAAGCAGGACGAGTTAATGCGCAAGTTCATTGATCTCGTACGCTATAATAATAGGCTGAGAAAGGAAGTTGAGAATGAACTTTCGGGTTCGTTCAAAGATTTCCTTATGGCCAGCGCGTTAAGCTCGCCGGAGTATTTGGAAGAGGCCGTCATGTTCCCGAAGGAGAAGGTTTTTCTGGACATAACGACAAAGAATATCATGAGCGTTAATGTTCCCGTCATGAGCTTTAAACGCGAGGGGCAGGGCGAGGGCGACAGTGATATTTACCCTTATGGTTTTTTCACTACTACGGCTGAGTTGGACAGCTCGATTGACAAGCTGCATAAGATATTGCCGAAGCTGCTGGAACTGGGCGAGGTCGAGAAGAGCTGTAATCTTATGGCCGATGAGATTGAGAAGACCAGACGGCGCGTTAATGCGCTGGAGTATATGACGATTCCTGAGCTTAGGGAGACTATTAAGTATATTAAGATGAAGCTTGATGAGAATGAGCGCGGGAATTTGACTAGGTTGATGAAGGTTAAGAGTATGATGGAACAGAAGTAGTGGGAAAGGTCGTACGACTTACAGGCGGTAAATGGCGGAGTTAACGCTGTTTACCGCTTATGTTTATATACTAGACGGAATAGGGTGTGACATATGTTGTTGGAAAGAACCGAAAGAATTAGAGATCCTATTCATGGCTTTATAAAAGTAAATAAATTTGAGATGGAAATTATAAACTCGGAGCCTTTTCAGCGTCTTAGAAGAATAAAGCAGCTTGCACTGACATGTTATGTCTATCCGGGAGCCGAGCATACAAGGTTCAGCCATTCCTTAGGTGTGTTGGATGTCGCAACAAGAGCATTTGAGTCTGCCGTCCAAAATTTCTTAAAAACTGAGGATGGTAAAAAAGAGGAAGTAAAGAAATTATTTTCCGATGTTAAATGTGATTGGTACATACAAATTCTACGCTTGGTAGCTTTAACCCATGACTTGGGGCATCCGCCGTTTTCACATGCCGGGGAGGGGCTTATGCCGAAAGCAGGGGATAAGGGTAAGCGTGTAAAGCATGAATTTTTTACAGAGCAAATTATTAAAAATACTGAAATAAAGAATATAATTGTAAATATTGGTATAGCATATAAGAAAAAATACGGAAGCAGTTTCGATATAACTGCCGACTTGATTTGCGAAGTTTACAACGGTAATGAAATCTCGTTACATATGGATAAGGGGCTATTCTTGATTAATAGCCTTATGGATAGCGAGTTGGACTGCGATAAAATGGATTATTTACTAAGGGATTCATACTATTGCGGTGTAAGTTATGGAAAGTATGATATCGACAGACTGCTGTCTTGTTTAACTATTTGTGAAGAAGATGGCAATTATTCATTAGCCATTCAAGAGAGCGGGATACATGCGTTTGAAGGTTTTTTAGTCGCTAGATATTGGATGTTCATTCAGGTTTACTTCCATAAAACAAGGGCATACTTGGATTGGATGCTTGAATCTGCGCTGAAAAAATGCTTGGAAAATTGCGAATACCCTATAGATGTAAACGAGTATATGCTTTTTGACGATATTAGTGCATTTGAGTTGATTAGAAAAAATGTAAGTATCCCAGAGTGCGAGAAAATATATAAAAGAGTCATATATCATGTAGCCGAGCATTCCCCGACACATACCGATCCAAACAGAAATACATTGTTCAAAGAACACACGACCGATATTCTTAAATACTTAAAAATAAGTTATGAATCTAACGAATATTATGTTAGCGAGTCTAAAATAAATGCATATAAGCCTCCTAAACAAAATGAAAGCGGTGAAAAAGGTTCTATTGTAGTTATGATGGATAGCGGTGAAAATAGAGAATTATATATGGAATCGTATATTGTAAAAGGACTTGAGCCGATATGTATTAAGAGGCTTTATGTTGACCCCAAATATAAGCCATTGCTTCAAAAGCGGAACCAAAAGAAACCAAGGAGGCAAAAAAATGAGACAAGCAAGCTTTAATAAAGCCCTAAGGCGAATATGCGAAACTAAAAAAGAGGGTGCCGGAAAGAAAGTCGTTCAAAAGCTAATGTATTTCATTGAGCGTTCCGGGTTAGACATGGACTTGGATTACTGTCTTCATTTTTATGGTCCTTATAGCGTAGAACTGGACGAAGAGATTTACTATCTGACTGCTAATCATGAGGTTAAGATAGATATTAAAGGTAATACCCATGTTATTTCTGTTAATGATGACTTTGGTTCTGAATCGATTAGCAATGAGGATGAAGAAATTATTGAGACTGTAATGAAACGGTTCGGAGGACTGTCTCCAACTGATTTGGAAGCATTGGCAACTATTGACTATGTTCACATCAAGACAAAGCTACAAGGTGAGGAATTGATAAATAAGGTGCTTCAAATAAAAGGAGAAAAATTTAAGATAGATAAATTATTTGAGTATTTAAATACACTCGTTAATCTTGGGTATGTACATCTGTAAGAATGGAATAATGAAAAGCCAAGCTTAAGGTTTTGTCATATATTGGAC
>CAZJLW010000053.1:0-20084 GCA_964546895.1 uncultured Eubacteriales bacterium
CCGACACAATCAATAATCTGCGACGACTTACTAGCCCCGATCAGCACAGACGTGACCAACCTATCCTTCAACACCCAAGCCAGCGCCATCTGCGCAAGCGTCTGCCCGCGCTTCTCCGCAACAGCATTAAGCTTAGCCGCCTGCGCAACAAACTCCGCAGTAATATCCGTTTCCTTAAGGAATTTGCTACTCCCGGCCGCTCTGGAATCCCCTGGTATCCCGTGCAAATACCTATCAGTCAACCGCCCGCCCGCAAGCGGCGAAAATGCAATACAGCCCACGCCCTCAGCCTTAAGCGTTTGCAGCAAGCCCTCCTCGGGTTTCCGTTGCAGCATCGAATACTTCGGCTGATGAATCAAGCAATGTACGCCCATACCACTCAACATATCTATCGCGCGCTTCGCTTCCTCCGCGCCGTAATTAGAAATCCCGACATACAACGCCTTACCTTGCCGCACAATAAGCTCGAGCGCCGCCATAGTCTCCTCAAGCGGGGTGTTCGGATCGGGGCGGTGGTGGTAAAAAATATCTACATACTCTAACCCGAGACGCTTCAAGCTCTGGTCGAGGCTTGCCACCAAATATTTCTTCGAACCCCAGTCACCGTAAGGGCCGTCCCACATTGTGTAACCGGCCTTAGTCGAAATAATCAGCTCGTCGCGGTAAGCGGCGAAGTCCTGTTTCAGTATTCGCCCGAAGTTCGTCTCGGCGGAGCCCGGCGGCGGGCCGTAGTTGTTGGCGAGGTCGAAATGCGTAATGCCTGCGTCAAAGGCGGTGCGTACCATTTCGCGGCTGTTTTCGTAAAGTGTGACGTCGCCGAAGTTATGCCACAGCCCCAGCGATACGGCGGGGAGCATAACGCCGCTGTTACCGCAGCGGTTGTATTTCATTTGGGTGTAGCGTTCGTTTGAAGCTATGTACATGTTCATTCTCCTATTCTAAAAATCAAACGCAAATAAATGATACAGTTCGCTTCCGTGTGTGGATTTTGGTACAAATGTTATCTCCGATACCGTTTCACCGATAGGCAGTATACACATACGCTGATAATTGCCCGTAACCGTTATTTTTTTCCGCTCTCCCGATTCCGTTGTGTATAAAATCTCAAAATCCCTTATAACAGTCTTAGGAACATAGGACGCTTCATCGTCCAGATGATAATTACTGAACATGGGGCGGTTGAGCTTTGACTCCTTCTCAGGAAGCGTAGCACGGTTTAAATCACTGTCAAATATTAAGCGGACAGCTTCTACATGCTCGGCGGCTTTTAGGTTATATTTTGCCCAGCCGTCTTTTTGACCGTACCAACCGTTATCATGCTCACCGATAATTCGGTCTATACCATTTCGCAGATTTTCCGCTTGGTCGGTATTACAGCTGACTGTTAGTGTGGCGTTCTTTGCGGTTTCTGAAATATCGCGTTTGTTAAACGGCAGATAGCAGTCGTCGTACATCAGTGTTTGCTTCAGCTCGTGCAGCTTGTTTTCATATACCCCACGTGGCGTCAGGTTATTCAAAACCGCGATAGCCGCCGCCGTTCCCACCGCCTGACCGATAACGCCGCATGTTGCCATAACCCTAGTCGAACTCATAGCCGAATGGGTTACGCTTATATTGCGTCCGGCAAACATAAGATTGCTTACCGTTTTGGAATACATGGCACGGTACGGAATACCGTATGGTGACGGTGCCGGGTGATATATCGTTGGTTTTTCGGAGGTTCTGAACCCTCCGGGATGGTGATCGTCCATGCTCCAGCCGCCGTACGCGACTATATCCTCAAACCGTCCCTCGTTTCGCACATCGTTCTGCGTCATGATGTAGTCCCCGATATAACGTCTAGATTCACGTTTTCCGGGTAGCATCCCAATCCATTCCAAATCATAGTTTTTTGTCATATCTTTTGTATCGTCACTGTTTTTGACATAATCCCATATGCCGTAAGCAACTCTTTGCAGCTCGTCTCGTATTTCCTCTGTCTGTTCAATGGTGTTTTGCATTCCGCCAAGTTCCAAATACCAAAAATTCTCTCCGCCTTTGGTTATGTTAGGCGTACGGTACGGCAAATCCGACTTCGTATATTTCTCCGCCCATGTCGGCGGGATATACTTTTTTTCAGAGGCAGTCTCGCGTGATTGAATGAGACAGCTCATGCCCATTGTCTTGTCGTCGGCGACAGCGGGGGCAATGTCTTCATCAAACTCATCTCTCGCCTCCCGTCCCATTCTGTAAGGTGCGTCTGTAATTGGCGCTAATATGCTGTCGCCTGAGCAGTCGGCAAAAATTTTTGCCGTAATCTCGTGATAGAGCTGTGTAGTGAGCTGCCAGCATTTTACAGACTGCAAGCTGTCCCCGTTCATAACGCCGTCTTGAGCGCTGCAGTTGAGCAACAGCGTAATGTTCGGCTCCAGCCGCGCCTTTTCATAGAGTATACTATCCCATATGCTATAGTTTTTGCAAGGGTTCCTATAGTAATTTTCCAACAATATCTCCTCTACAATACCTGTTTCACGGTTGTTGTCGCCGCGCGCGCCGCATACCCACATCCTCACCTCCGAGGACGCGTTGCCGCCAAGCATGGGGCGATCCTGCACGAGTGCCACCTTGATACCGTTTCGCGCCGCTGCCACAGCCGCGCACAAACCCGACAAGCCCCCGCCGACTACACAAAAATCCACATCATGATGAATTGTTTTAAACATAATAAAACTCCCCTCTGTATTTTAATGTAAAAAAAACCGTAGATGAGACCGCGGGCTTTCGCGGCTCCGGCTAATCTCATCTACGGTATCAGTTAAGCATTGTTATGACAAATTATTTTTGAGCCTTGATATAGTCCTGCATTTCCTTGATGTGCTTTTCGCCGCCGGCTTTGTACCAGCCGTCGAGAACCTTATCCCATTCGCTGACAGGCAGGTCGCCGACGATAATCTTGGAAATCTTAACGCCCATATCCTTCTCGTAATCAATAAACTTCGGATCGTCCTTGGTGGCAGTTCTGTAGCCCTTGTCAAGCGGGAAAACCATCTGGTCAATACAAATGCCGATAAGCTTTTCGATTCTAACGCGGTCTGCTGCCGACTGTGCCAAGCTTACGAAGAATTCGGGAGCGTTGTTACGGCGCAGTATTGCTCTGCCCACGGTGCTGGTGGAGAACTTGTCGGTAGCGACCTTAACGCCGTCTTTTTCGTTCCACATTATACCCTTCGGGCCGTAGTTGGTGTCGTCCCAATAGTTATCCGAGAGAATGTAATCGAACATCTCAACTATACGTTCCGGTTTTTTTGCGGCGGTCGTAATACCCCATTCACCCCAGAAGCCTGTGGAGAAAGTACCGCCTGCCGGCTTGTCGCCCTCCTTTGCGATAACCGCCGTGATATAGGAAAGCTTTGCTTTAGGATTAAGTGACTGAGCTTGCTTTTCAGTATCGGTAAGCCATCCGGAAAACTCACCCAGTGAACCCGCGATGCCCTTTTTGAAACGCTCTATAGAAACATCGCGTTTGATTGTCGGCCAGTCGGGGTCGATAACTCCGGCCTTCCAGAGCTTGTTGGAATATTCAAGCGCGCGCTTGAAGCTGCCGTCGGTTTTGGAATACTTAAGGTCCATGTACTCGCCGTTATATTCATGCCAGCCCGTAAGCCCGAATGCCCACGGGAACAGCACGTCGATATTTCCGTTGGAGTCGGAATTGCTCGTGAAGCCGTACGTATCGTTGGCTCCGTTTTTATCCGGATCTTTTTTTGAAAATGCCGTAAATATTTCCTCAAGCTTTGCCAGAGTAACGGGCTTTCCTTCCTCAATGGACAGCCCTACTGTATCAAGCCAGTCTTGACGGATCAAATAACCGTCCGCACGCGCAATCGATGTTCTTGGGATAGCGTAGATTTTATCATCCTTCATTGTTTTTAAAGTATCCCATGAAACCTGATAAGAATACTTTTTAAGGTTCGGCGAGTTATCCAAATATTTGTTAAGCGCAATGATAATACCGCCCTTGACCGAATCCACATATACAGGATCGGTATGGTTGGGGAACAATATCGTGTCGGCATACTCACCGCTTGCCATCATAAGCTGCAAACGCTCCACATAGCTCGTAGCAGGCGGAAGCTCGACAGTGATTTTGAGATTCAGTGCCTGTTCCAGTCCTTTAAAATATGCCACGTCATAATCCTTCATCTCGGGCTGCATATTGCCTATCATCGTGAAGCTGTACAGCTCTTTGTTGGCCGGTGCTTTTGCCGCGGCCGCACTGACCGACGCGGGTGAAGCGGAAAAACCCGTTAACGCAGTAACAACCATAGCGCAACACAATACTCCGGAAAAAATTCTCTTCTTCATATTATCCCTCCATCTCAAAATTTTTATGTTATCATGGGCGTTCCCATAGAATAACCGTTCCACATAGCTTCCGACTACCCCTTCACCGCTCCGAGCATAACGCCCTTGGCAAAATATTTTTGCATGAAGGGATAAATACACATGATAGGCAGCATAACGACGATAAGCGCCGCATATCGCAATGAATCCAGCGGGATGTTTTTCATATTTGCCTCGGCCATGTTGCCGTCGGCATTTATAAATGCCGTGTTTGCCGCCATGATGATTTCGCGAAGAACAAGCTGCACCGGCCATAACGCCTGACGGCGGGTGTAGATGATCGCGCTGAAATAGCTGTTCCAATAACCGACCGCCGCAAACAGCGCGATAGTCGCGATTATAGGAGCGGAAAGCGGCACTACAATCTTTGCGAGTATGTATGGATCAGAAGCGCCGTCAACCTTCGCCGCTTCGATAAGGCTATCAGGCAGCGCCCTGAAAAAGTTAATCACCAAAATAACATTAAACGGCGCCAGTATACCCGGAATAATCTGTGCGGAAAGCTTGTCGTACATACCCAATGTTCTTATCAGCAGAAAGTTGGGTATCAGTCCTCCGTTAAACATCATGGTGAAGATAATAACCGACATAAATATCGCCTTACCCTTAAAACCGTCGCGAGAAAGCGGGTAAGATGTAAGTATTGTTATGACAAGCGTAAGTATTGTACCTGTTGATGTAATAATAATCGTGTTGAGATAGCTGCGCATTATCAGCTTACTGCCAAATACCACTTTAAACGCGCCGAAATCAAAGTCATACGGAAACACCATCCACGGCGTACGCGCGTAGGAATTGTAAGTTGACATTGACACCGAAATGACATTTAAAACTGGGTAGAGCATGGTCAATGCCACGAGTGTAACTACTATGTAAGCGAAAATATTTACTAGGGTGTCGTCAAAGGACATAATCTGTCTGCCGGGTTTATTGTCTACCACAAGCCCTCACCGCCGATCTTTTTTGCCAGATAGTTGTTAACATAAAGGATAATACAGCCCACGGCCGACTGGAATATTCCGACCGCTGCCGCAAAACTGAAACGCCCCTCCCTAAGTCCTACCTTATAAGTATAAGTTTCAAACACCTCGGCAACGTCATTTACCAGTGCATTGGATAACAGATATATCTGCTCAAAGCCGTTATTAAGTATTGAACCTGTGCGTAGAATCAGCAGTACAATAATGGTAGCGGAAATACAGGGCAGCGTGACATAGAATATACGCTGAATACGTGAAGCTCCGTCAATGATTGCGGCTTCGTATAGCGACGGGTCAATCCCCGCCATAGCAGCCATGTAGACAATCGTACCCCATCCGGCTCCCTTCCATATGTCCGTGACTACCAAAATGGTGCGGAAATACTTTGCGCCGGTCAAAAACGCTATGGGCTTGCCTCCAGCCTTTGATATAAAGAAGTTAACGATACCCGTACTGGGCGAGAGCATGTTATAAACCATGCCCACCACAACTACCCATGAGATAAAATGCGGAAGGTACAACACCGTTTGCAGCGTGCGTTTATATGCCTGCGAACGCATTTCGTTGAGCAGCAGCGCGAGAATTATTGGCACGGGAAAACCCCACGCCAACCTATAGACGCTTATTAAAATGGAATTGCGGAATACTCTGTAAAAATCATTTGATTGAAACAGGTATGAAAAATGCTTTAGTCCCGCCCACGGACTGCCAAACACACCTTTGGTAATGTTAAAATCCTTAAACGCAATGACAATGCCCACCATAGGTATGTACTTAAAAATCAGCAGAAAAATCATACCCGGCACTAAAAACAAATAGAGCCAATAGTTCTGTTTAAAATACTTCATAAAACTGTTTTTGCTGTGTATGGACATTCCCTCCCGTTCTGAAATTTTGTTGACTTCTTGCACACTCACATAATACCATGTTAAAAAAAAATAAAAATACCTCAAATTCTACTACATAGTATCCCAAAATTAACCCGAGGCTGTATTTACCTCAAGCGGCACGGCAAACTGCACGCGAAGCCCGCCGTATTCGCTGTGCGAAAGATACAGCCGGATATCTTCGCCGTAAATCAGCTTTAGGCGCTGATTAAGATTGACAAGCCCTATATGGTTGTTTACGTAGACGAACTCGGTCTGAAACCGTTCCGTATAATCCGCGATTGCGCAGTCGGTCATACCGGCTCCGTTATCGTCAACGGATACTATAAGCTCGTGCTTAGTGCATTCCGCTTTTACTGCTATAAGCAGCTTATCCTTCGCGGAATTTATGCCGTGAGATACCGCGTTTTCAACTATCGGCTGTATGCTTATGAGCGGTATATATACCTTCTCGGCGCTTGCATCCACATCAAACGTACACTGTATTTTGTCGCCGTAACGCAGAAGCAGGATCTGTAAATACTTTTGTGTGTATTCCACCTCCTGTATAACAGTAGTCAGATTGTTACTGTTCTCCAAGCCGGTGCGTATAATCTGGGATATGGTCATAAGCGCGTCAGTAGTTTTGCCATGTGATGTACCCATCTCTTCTACCGCCAGCCAATATATCGCCTGAAGTGTATTGTACAGAAAATGCGGTGAAATCTGCTCTTGAAGCGCTTTCACTCTGGTGTTGCGCAGAACGGTGATTCTTTTTAGCATCTCGTCCTCAAGCAGAATGTTTTTTTGAAAGGAATTTAATGTGTTCATGAGGATATATTTTATTTCACCGTTATAGTCATTTATTGCGTTGTATGTATTGGGATTTTCTATTATCGATAATATGTCAGCCATAGGCTTGAACAGACGCAGCGAGATTGCAAACGCCACGCATAAAGATATGACGGAAGCGATGAGTATTGCGCACAGCAAAAATTGCAGAAGGTTATTTGTTTTATCGCGGTAACTGCTAAAGGGCACCAGCTGAATGTATTTAAGCTCACTGCCGGCTGAATAGTCCCATGTAAGACGGGTAGTATTGCCTTGAAAATTAATCATACAGACACCGGTATCGGTTTGCGATACGGTCTGCACAAGCTCGCTGTCCTCAAATACGCTGTCTATATCCTGACCCGCAAATCGTATTTTGCTGTCAGCGAGTATTACATTATTACGGTTAATTATTAGGGTGTCGGAGTTATCGCCCAGCGGGCTTATGTAGTTCATAAGATTGCGCAAATCGACTGTTAAAGCCATAAAACCTTGCTTCCCAGGGTTGTCTGCGGAAAGATTGCGGTAAAATGTCAAGACGGGTGTGCTTTTGTTCAGAGTGCGGTAAGTCAGAGCGGTAGTCTTGAAGCTGTTATTGTTATAGAAATCTATCAATTCACGGTCGTCATAGTATTGGGCGAGCTGCCCGCCGTAAATAGTGGAGATGGTGTGATCCAGCTCCTTGCTGAAAAAGTCAATCGATATATCAAGATTCTGCCGAATACCGATTTGCATACTGCTTCTGATTTTCGTGCTTAATGAGTAAAACTCGAAGTCCGCAAAAATCGGCCTTTGCAGCTTCAACAGCTGCTTTATATCGTCCGACATGCAGAAGCTCAAAAGCGTAGAATAAGACTGCTTAATAATCTGCTCCGTAATGTTTTTGGTTTTTTCCAAGCCGCGTCTGTTGGCGGCATCTATCTCACCGATAACACTGGAGCTGCTGTAGCTGTATACCGATACCCCAACCGCAATCAAAGGAAGAACAACCGCAAGCCAGATGATTGACAGATTGCGCAGAAATATCCGTTTGAAACGGTCGCTGGACAAATGCTTAAACATAGCCTCCCCCTTTTTAAAGTGCGGCTAACGTATGCCCTTTCTCCTGCGGTACTCCGTAGGAGAGCAGCCCTTTAACCTGCGAAACACCTTGTAGAAATGCTTTAGGCTTTGATACCCAACCATGCTGCAAATTTCGTATATGTAATGCTGCGGATTATCCAAAAAAACAAGCGAAGCCTCGATACGTACCGCGGTAAGATAATCGATAAAGGTACTCCCGGTTTTCTCCTTAAAGATTCTGCTGAGATAGACCGGGTTAAGATACGTCATCTCGGCCATGTCATTAAGTGAAATGTCCTTTGAGTAGTTTTTTTCGATGTACTGCTTTATTTTTACAACGGAGTCCGGCTGATCGGCTGTATGCTCATTTTTACGCGCTGCGTGGAGCTGATGAACCATGTGGCTCAGCCTGTAAACACCCCAATAAATAATATCCTCAATATCTGCCAGCATGTAAAGCTCCGAAAACATCAGCACATCAGAAATTTTTTTGGAAAGAGACGGAGTTTCCTTGCACAATGCCTCATATGTGATGGAGAAAAAATGGGCAATCTGGTTTTTGGCTTCGTCAATTCCACTGATGTTGCACTGTAAAATAAATGAGCGGAACAGATTTACCGCACATTCGGCGTCGTTGTTGTCTATATAGGTGAACAGCAGTTTTTTCTGCTCACGCAAATAACTGTAATAGCTCCTTCCGTTCTCATCATTATCAGATTGGTCGCGCGAAAACTCCTGACGGTACTTTGCCATGTCCAGAAGTGATTCATACTGCCGAAGTACCGATATGATTACCTCGATACCAAGAATTGTGCGT
Organism: uncultured Eubacteriales bacterium; assembly: GCA_964546895.1. GTDB lineage: Bacteria > Bacillota > Clostridia > Lachnospirales > CAZJLW01 > CAZJLW01. Next base: position 8,940 of record CAZJLW010000053.1, read on the forward strand.
ATACTCTCACTGAGTGTAGCAGGGAAGTCCTGAACGCTTATGCCGTCGGTATCAAACAGGAATACTCCAAACAATGTATTTTGTGAATTTTTAATACTATAAAAATCCATATGCGGGCTTTGTGTTTTGAGCAGCGTCACAAGCTGTTCCGTCAGCTCGTTTCTTCCGTACACCTCTATGAATGCCTCCATAGTTTCGTTCTTAACGGAGCTGATTTCAACGATCCAGCCGCGTCTGCGAATGTCCGTATGCTTAAACCCCAGCCTGTCCAGCCGTTTATAAAATAAGCTCTCATTTTGCAATGTCCCCAGAACAATATCAGTTATAAACTGTTCCATTTGATAGTTTACGAGTGTGTTATACCGCTGCTTCTGCTGTTGAACTTTTTCTTCGTTCTGTGTCTGATTATCCAGTTCGTTTTTAATTTGCGTAAAAATATCGTTTATACCCTGTACTGAGATCGGTTTGAGCAGATAATACTTTACGTTGCAGTGAATTGCGGTTTGCGCGTACTCAAAATCCCTATGGCCGCTCAGAAGCACCACGACCGAGGACAGTTTGTTTTCATAAATAAATTGCGCGATATCCAAGCCCGATGTATGCGGCATTTTTATATCGGTAAGCACCACATCAGCAATGTTTCCCTTCAGATAACTGATAGCCGCATCACCGTCCGAGAACATCGCGTCTACTACGAAGCCAAGTTCCTCCCATTGTATCGTTTTGCTGAGACCGTCACGCATCATCTGCTCATCGTCAACGATAATTAGCTTATATGACAGTTTAATCACTCCATTTTCTTCTCAGTATTATAGAAATAAGCTAAGCATGTCTTTTAAAATCCGACCGATATCAAATGGGAACCGCTTTGATAAAATAACAAAATAACAGCTGTGATCGTCACTGCTTTTCAAATAACCGGCTTCGTAGTAAACAAGCCGGCTGAATGTGTTGAGCTTAAACAAATCCATTTCGTAAGTCGGGTTAAGCGTATAAACAAGCCGAGCTGACGGTTCGGGTTTTTTCGCGCAATCGCTTGCCCGGTCGTTGGTTTCGTAAAGGACGACCGCTTCAGACTTTTTGTTTCTGAATTGCGCGGGGCTAAGGCACGGCAGCAGCCGACCGCAGCACATGCTATATTTGCTTTCGTAGCTGGCGAAGAAACCGGCGTAATAGGTTTTTAGCATCATGTTCTGTCCTTAACATATTTTGAAAAAATGTTATATTATTTACTATCAAAATGCAAGTTTTTTTCAGCTTATCCGCAACATAATCCCCCTTTTTGGAGAATAGTATTGCAAAAAGGGGGTATTTTTATAAGAACGCGCGGCAGGTATACGTCCGCATACCGGGGACGGCGCAAACGCCATAGCGAGGATATGGCGATATATGCGCTGGCCGCCGTCGTGATTATCGTCACGGTACTGACCGCCCGGCTGATAATCCGCGGCACCTCCGTAAAAATACCGAAGGAAAACGTAGCGCAGTTCAAAATCTCCGTACGAGCGATGGAGGATTTGAAAGTGCTTTCCGATAAATACCGCTTGAATTATGTAAACGTACTGACACTTTACGCGCTTGAGAACAATTTCTTCCCGGTGAAATACGTCAATCCCGTGCTGGAAGAGATCGAGCAGAAATACTTCATGGACTACGCCGAGCTTAAAAAAAAGTACGAAAGAAAAAATATCCGGCGATACGAGGAGCTCCTACAGAGCATAATAAGCGACATAAAATACTTTCCGATCGTCGCGTCGACAGAGGGAGACGAGTCGGTGTCTTACATTTACGGCGACAGCTTCGGCTTAAAAAACAGCGACAGCAAAAACAGCAACGGCACGGACATCATTAACCGCGAGAACCTGCGCGGCATCGTCCCCGTCGTCAGCATGACTGCCGGGTATATTAAGGAACTCGGCTGGGACGACGTCTACGGCTACTACGCCGGAGTAAGGGCGGACTCGGGCAATTATTACTTTTACGGGCATCTGGATAGCACGGCGGACGGCCTTGCGAAAGGCGCGCGCGTTAACCCCGGGCAGTACCTCGGGCTGATGGGCGATTCCGGTAACGGCAAGAAATCGGCTGGTACACCGAACTACCCCGTGCATCTGCACGTCGGAATTTCGCCCGACAAACGCCTGTTCGGCAGCAACTTCTGGATTAATCCGTATCCCTTTCTGCGGCATATCGAGTATTCCAAAATTGACAAGGCCGGACTCGGACTGTAATTTGCGATTGCCGTTGCATTTTGCATAAAAAAGTATTATAAATTTTCTAATATTTGTTGAATAAAATGAATACATTTGATAGAATAGCCGTATAATTTATTGCAAAATTTCAAAATGATATTCAAAAAGATCATAGGTGGTTGTTATGGAAATAGTTAACTGGGACGAATTTTTGATGCCTTACACTAAAGCGGTAGACGAGCTGGTTTTGAAGTTTCGCGGAATGGAGAAGGAGTTTAAGCTGCTGGAGCAGCATTCGCCGATAGAATACGTCGAGGGGCGCGTCAAGCGCATCGGCAGTATTTTAGACAAGGCGAACCGTAAAAACATCGCCCCCGGCGAAATAGAAGAAAAAATCGAGGACATAGCCGGTGTGCGTATTATTTGCAAGTTTGTCGAGGATATCGAGCGCGTTATTGCACTTATGCGGCAGCGCGACGGCGTCGACATCAGAATAAAAGAGGAACGCGATTACATAAACCACACGAAGCCGAGCGGTTACCGCAGTTATCACATGCTTATACAGTATAGTGTAATAACATCGCGCGGCGCTAAGGATGTGCGCGTCGAGCTACAGATACGTACTATGGCTATGAATTTCTGGGCGACGATAGAGCATTCCATCAAATATAAGTATAACGGCAACATACCGGACGACTTGCAGCGTCGTCTCATAAAATCGGCCGAGGCTGCGTTTATGCTTGATAAAGAAATGAGCAAAATACGCGGTGAGATTCTGGAGGTTCAGAAGGTAATACAGAAACGCAACGACTTGGTAGATCAGATTTTACAAAGAATAAATAACCTGTACTTCGGCGCGAAGCTCGACAAGATCGACGAGATTAACCGCGAGTTTTTTGAGCTGTACGAGAGCGGTAATATCGACCGCCTCGCGGAATTCAACCAGCAGCTCAAAGTTATGGCCGACATGTACAAGGTTCAATACGTATGAGGTGCAGATGGACATTTACGCTATATCGGATTTACACTTGAGCTTTATGAACGATAAGCCCATGAGTGTATTCTCCGACAACTGGAAAAATCACGACTTAGTTATAAAACAGAACTTCGAAAGGCTGGTAAAGGACGACGATTTGGTTTTGATTTGCGGCGATGTTTCGTGGGGTATGGATTTAACCGATTCATACCCCGATTTGGCGTTCGTGAACGACCTGCCCGGCAAAAAAATCCTCGTACAAGGCAACCACGATTACTACTGGAAATCCACGACGAAGCTGAACACGATGTATGACAACATGTTCTTCCTCAAAAATGATTGCCGACGTGTCGGCGATTTTTTTATTTGCGGGACACGCGGCTGGCTCTGCCCGAACGATACGATGTTCACCAAGCACGACCTAAAAATTTACAACCGGGAGCTTGGCAGGCTCAAATGCTCACTCGACTGCGCGGCGCGCCAAGGCGCGACCGACATTATCGTCATGCTGCACTTCCCCCCGACTAATAACAGAAGGGAACCGTCCGGTTTTACGGAGCTTATACGGCAGTACAACGTGTCGACGGTTCTTTACGGCCACCTGCATACAGAGGCGTCGTTCGGCGCGTCGCGCATCGGCGTCTGGGACGGGACGCGCTATATGCTGACGTCCGCGGATTATTTGAAGTTTAGTCCGGTTAAACTTGCGATGCGGTAGTCGGCGCGTAGTTAATCGTCGTAGTCCTCTGCCGCTTCCAGAATCATTTCCTTAAGCCGCCGTTTGTCGTAGCCGCCGGGATTGATTTCTATTTCCATGCCGTCGAACTCGTCATCCTCCGGTATATAGTTAACCGAAAAAGCCGTCGTCAAATCTTCATCGAATAATATCTCGCCCTCTATAGCCCACGATTCATCATTTTTGTCGACGCTTATAATGTTTACTTCGCTTATTTGTACCATATATTTCCCTCCTTATGTTGAGACGCACTATAGTGTATGTTGGCGTAGTCAAAAAGATTATTAAAATTTTTGTGTTATTGAAAAAATATTGATATAATTCAAAGGGGAGCGATTTTCAGATGAAACGCGAAAAATATATGAAGCCTTTGTCCAATACGGTGTTTCTGGGGATTTTCGCAAACTGCGAAACCAATCCCGAGTTGGAGGAAGCGCTTAGGGGATTGATAAACGCAATAATCGACGGCAAGCGTCCGGCTATTACGAAAATAAACGAGGTGCGGGCGGAAGATTCGGATTTCGGCGATAGTGTTGATTCGAAGCTTATACGTATAGATTTGCTCGTCACTGATAGCGAAGGGTGCAAGTACATAATAGAGGTTCAACTTTATTATGACCTGCACATGATAAAAAGGAATTTGGTCTATGTATCACGCATGATTGAGCGACAGCTTGAGGTTGGGGAAAATTATCTTAATCTTAAGCCTGTTGTAATGATTAATATTACCGACTTCTCGGTTTTTGATGATAGTGTTACGTCTGATTATTATAATGTGGCGAGCCTTATGCTTCATGGCTCGCATCGTATTATTTCAGGTGACTTGACACTGTTTTTTGTGGAGCTGCCTAAGTTTGTTAAAGCCGCCAAACCATCCCCGCTGGAATTATGGCTTGAGTATTTTATTAATTATGAGGACAAAGAGAAACGAAAGGAGCTGTCAGCCATGAGTAAGGTTATTAATGCATTTGATAAAGCTTATGAAAAAATACAGAGCGATGATGACGCTTGGTATAAATATGAATTTGAGCGGCGTAATAGAGAGGCCTATATTACTGGCATGATGACTGCTAAGGAAATGGGTATCGCAGAAGGGTTGAGGCAGGGTATTGCAGAGGGAATGAGTAAAGGCATCGCAGAGGGAATGAGTAAAGGCATTGCAGAGGGAATGAGTAAAGGCATTGAACTCGGCAAAGCCTCAGGCAAAGCTGAAGCCATCGCTGAACTAATAAAAGCATTCAAATCAAAAAACATGCCAATAGAAACAATATCAGAATACACGGGCATAAGCCCCGAGGAAATCAAAAATATATGAACAGGGGGGATGATTTCATGAGGGAAGAGGCCACATTAGAGCAGTGGAGGCAGCTGTACGAGGTAGCGCTTGATATCACGGTTATGCACCCGTGGGAAGAGATGTACGACACGGATATTGTAACGATAAAGCTGCGCGGTAAGGACGAGCCTTATTACTTTTCGATACTGGGCTACGCCGAGGAATGCTACGGCATAGTGTGCTATATGGGTGACGATTCATTCGGAGCGATGCTTGATTTTACGAAGAGTGGAATAGAAGAACCGACAGATATGATGATTCGTCAGGATTCGTTGACGATGTACCTCGGAGATCGCGACGAGGTAGAAAAAGCAGATTACGAAACTATTAAGGCGCTTGGTTACAAATTCAGGGGCAAAAATAGGTGGATGTATTTTCAGAGCTTTAAGGCGCGCTTCGCCCCGTGCCGCATGAATAAGGACGAGGTGTTGCTGCTTACAGAATACTACGAGCATCTCCTCGAAGCGCTTAAGGAACATCTCAAAGGTGGCTTGGAAGTTGATTTTGAGGGAGGACAATCGCTAACGAGGTATTTCAGCGAGGATAAGCAGGCTTGGGTAACGGAGGCGCTGCCTGTCAATATGCCGTCCAGCAAGTTTCCGTCTGTCAAAATGTCGGACGGCAGTCAGTTCGACGCGCTTAAGGCAAAGAAAAAAATCAAAGCCGAGCTTGAATTAGGGCTTGTTCTTATGCCCACTTCGATCAGTGATAAAAAGTTTGACCGGCCTTATTTTCCGCTGCTGCTTGTGCTGGCGGACAGAAGCAACGGGATGGTTATCAAGTACGAGCTTATTGAACCGGACGGGGATTATATCGCCGCGGTTTTTGGCGCGATGGCCGATTTTATTTATAGCAACGGAAAGCCGAAGGCGGTATATGTAGCAAGCGCTATTGTCTGGCACATATTGGAAAATATTTGCGAGCAGCTCGGCATTAAGCTTGTGCTTGCCGAGAGCTTGGAATCGATTGACCAAATGATGTCAGGATTGCTTCAGCATTTGGGTTGACAAAATTTTAGCCACAGGTTTTCGCGGCGGGTACGGTGTGTATCCGGTTCTGCCGCGAATAGCTGTGGCTTTTTTAATGGTCTAGCCCAGTATCAGCTCGTCAATGCCGATGAAATACTGTGATTCTCTGATTTGGTGGTGAAGCACTGTTTTTGCAAACTCGTTGGGCTTAACGGCTTCGCTGTATTCGATAAGCTCCTGCATGAACTCTACGAATTTCTGGCTTTCGACCAACGACTTCTTAATGACGTCCACCATGTCAAGCTTTTTCGCGTTACTGAACGCGCCCTTCGAACGTACCGCGCTTTCGATAAGCTTCACCAGCTCGGCGTGCGTTTTGCTTAACTCGTTCTGAAACTGCATCAGCTCCTGCATGTATTTTTGTTCCAGGTTCGGTACTATTTTTTGAATAACCGTTGTATGTTCGATTTCCTGATGCTTCCAAAACTCAGCCTCGTCCAGCGCCCGTAACAGGTTCCGTTCTCCGTAGTAATACTGCATAGCCAGCCCCCTGCATTATATTTGATATAGCAACTTATGAACGGGACGGGATTAGTGTTACACGTGTTGCGAAAATAATTGTTTGAGTTATAATAATCTTGCAACAATGAAAAATTCTAATACTCAAGGAGAGGTTGCGAAATGCGGAGATTATTCGAGGAGAACAAGAAACGCCGCTGCGTATCGCTGGAGGGCGCTTGGAAATTTAAGATCGACGCGGAAAACACCGGGCTTGATTCCGGCTGGAAGGATGCAATACCGGCGGACGCCGTGGATATGCTCGTGCCGTCGCTGTGGACTTGCTGTCACGGATACTATAATTACGAGGGCGTCGCGTGGTACTACCGCTATATTGATGTCGAAATCGAAGCGGGCGGCTTTGCCGTGCTGGAGTTCGACGGGGTGACGGGCTTCGCCGATGTTTTTGTTGACGGTGAGCAGATCGCGCAGCATTACGGTGGCTTCACGGGCTTCACTGCTGTTGTTGAAAAACCCGGCAGGCACCTGCTTTGTCTACGCGTCGATAATACGCACTCGACAATCGATACAATTCCGCTGTCGCGCGTGGACTTTTTTCACCACGGCGGCTTTACTCGCGGCGTCTTCATGAGTGTACATAAGCGCACACGCGTCGAATACATGAATATCAAATACAACCTCACAAATATGACGGTGGATACAGCCGACGCACAAATAAGCGTTGAAGTAGGCATAACCGCGCCGAACGGCAGTCCGACGGGGACACTGGCTGTTTATATGGACGGGAAGAAGGTCGGCGAAGCGCCTGTTGCTCAAGCGGACGAGAATAAAGCTGTCGTAACGGTAAGCGTCCCGGGAGTAAAGCTGTGGAGTCCGGAAAGCCCGAGCTTGTACCGCTTCGACGTCGAGACGGATGACGACGGTCTATGCGAAATGACGGGCTTTCGTACAGTCGCGACTTCCGGTGGGAAAATTTTGCTAAACGGCCAAGCGATTACGATCAAGGGCGTAAACCGCCACGAGGAGCATCCTGACTTCGGGTTCAACCTCCCGTTTAGTATTATGGCTAAGGATTTGGCTATTATTAAGGAACTCGGCTGCAACGCCGTGCGCGGCTCGCACTACCCGAACGCGCGCGTGTTCTTGGATATGTGCGATAAACAGGGCGTCCTGTTCTGGGAGGAAATCCCGATGTGGGGCTTCCCGGAGGAGCCGCTAAAGGAAGCAAAAATTCTCGAGCGCGGCCTCATGATGCACCGCGAAATGGTGGCGCGCGACATAAACCACCCGTCGATAATTTTCTGGGGGCTGCATAACGAGATAGAGACCGGTACGGAAGCGGCTCGTATTATAAGCGAGAAATTCGCCGGGCAAATACGGTCGATGGACAGCTCACGGCTCGTAACGTTCGCGACGCACCGGGCGATGGAGGACATCTGCCTGTCGCTGGCTGATGTTGTATGCGTTAACAAATATTTCGGCTGGTACCACAGTTCGAAGGAATACTGGAAGGAGTTCCTTGCGGAATTCCGGGCGAAGCTGAGCAATGAAGGCATAAGCGATAAGCCGCTGATTATATCGGAGTTCGGCGCGGGCGGCGTGCCGGGTGTTACGAACTTCGAGAACCAGATATGGAGCGAAAACTTCCAGAGCGAGTACCTGGACTACACGCTGTCGCTGTTCGAGAACGACGGAAACATCGCCGGTACTTACATATGGCAGTATTGCGATATCAGGGTTTGCCCGGATGTTATACTTGGGCGTCCGCGCGGGTTTAATAATAAGGGCATCGTCGATGAGTACAGACGCCCGAAGCGAGCGTTTCTTACCGTTAAGTCGCATTATAATAAATAGGGATTTTGTGAAAGAAATAATTAACCACGGATTTCCGCGGGTTTACACGGATTAAAAAGATTTGTGATCTTTTATCCGTGCCAATCCTTGAAAATCCGTGGTTAATTTTTTTACTATCTTAACTCGTGCGCGTACAGCTGACGCGGCAGTGCGGTAAGCTCAGCCTGCGAGAGCGCCGCCGCTTCGCTCGGCAAAAGCCCGACCGTCAGGGGACTGCTTCCGAAGCCCCATAACGTGCCGTCCGATTTTACGAACAGACCACCGAGCGCCGTGCAATCGAAGCTTATGACATCGTCTGCGATTTTGCGGGGAGTGAGCGTCGATAAGCCTTGGTAACCCAGCGCGTTACCGTTGTTCGAACCCCATACCCACAGTGAGTTGTCTTCTTTGCGGGCAGCCGCGAAGTCGTAGCCGCATTTGGCTTCGATGAAGCCGTCCGCTATTTTGACCGGAGCTTGGGCGGCTTGACCGGCGAATTCCTTCACGTAGTTACTGGAGTTTAGGACGTTATCGAACGCCCAAACGGTTTTGTCCCGTTTGACAAAAATGACACGCATAAGGTTTATGTATGCACTTATGCAGTTGTCAGCAACCTTGTAAAATCTCAAAGAGTCTTGCGTCACAGCAGACTGTTGATTGTACTGAATGAAGGAATAAAACATCGAATGTCTTTCCGGAACCCACAGCGAGCTGTCGTTTTTGATTAACACCGGTGATAATACGCCGGAAAACGACGCTACATTATTCGAAAGCATCGTGAACGAGCGCCCGCTTTTGTTCCATGTCCCCGTGAACAGCTGCCCTTTGTTGTCTAAATAAAAGTACGGGGACGCGGCAACTACGTTGTCGAGCATTAGCGTGTCGTTCTTATCGACGAGTAATTCATTCATGATGTACAGCTTGTTATCCTGGGCCAATACGAACGGGCTTGGCATCGGGTAGTCGCCGATTGTTTGCCGGAATGCCGATTTTACGTTGTACCTTGTATAAAACGGTGCAATAAGCTTCGGATCGGTTGAGTTATCGCCACTCCACATGTACAGCTTGTTATCTTCCGTAAGTGCGAATGCATCAAAGTCGTTTATCCATGTCTCTTTAAACTTAACTCCCGGCTGTATTTTGGACTGTATTTCCCTGCTTAAGTCATAAATCTGCTCGTCAAGAACATAAAAGCTGTAAAAATATGCATCATCAGGCTGTCCCCTCTGTGCAAGTCCATGCATCTGGCCGTTTTTATAGTTGATCGCGTTACGAATATATGTGCCGGAGATGTTGTCTTGTCCAACCGTAACGAAAAGTCCGTCTTGCTCATCATTTGTGTATGAACCGTATTCTTCTATATATGTAACACCTGCCAGAGTATCGCCATAGTAAAACGGAACCGTACCGGACTTGTAGGACCTTCCGTCTTTCTTCCCGTCCTTGAAATAACCAATCTCAACCATCTCAGCGTCTTTTTCGCCCCATGTCGTAGTCAGCTTGCCTATGCCGTTGGGTTTTTTGTCCTTGACTTCACCTTCGTATTTGATGCGCATATTTTTCGGCGTGTCTTTGGTGGTCATGTCCAGCTCCTGCTTCTTAGCCGCGTCGAAAGCCTTACTCAACTCGCATCGCAGTATCTCGATACGAATTTCGCGCTTTTCCTCGTCCACGAAAACCCAGCCGAACCTATCAAAAAGACTTACATCAACCAGCGTGACGTCATCTCCGACAGAATACGCCGGGGCATTGTCGCCGCCTAGGCTCACTGTGTCCGCTGTCACATCGAACAGCTTCTTGCCCTCTTCAACCTTGCTACGCATTATGTTTATGTCGTCCTTCGGCAGCGGCACGCGCTCGGGCTTGTCAGTCCACTGTATGCTCGTGATGCCGCCGTTTCGCTTCACGTAAAATCCGTAGTACGGCAAATCCCACGCCTGTACATACGTTTTGCCAAGTATGTCGTAGGATTTAATCGGAAGGCCGTCGATGAAAACAGCCACGTCAGTGACCGCCGCTACCGGCTTAGCTTTCGTTGCCGTAGCTTCGGCCTGTACGCCCGTCGTGCATAGCGCAAGCGTAACAAAAAACGCTGACACGATTCGTAATATTTTTTTCATACAGCATTCCTCCTGTACGTTTATCTTAACTCGTGCGCGTACAGCTGACGCGGCAGTGCGGTAAGCTCAGCCTGCGAAAGTGCCGCCGCTTCGCTCGGCAAAAGCCCGAACGTCACAGTATCGCCGCCAAAGCCCCATAACGTGCCGTCCGATTTTACAAACAACCCGCCGCGCCCCGTGCAGTCGAAGCTTATGACATCGTCCGCGATTTTGCGAGGGGTGAGCGTCGAGACGCCCTCGTAGCCCAATGCATTTTTTTCATTCGAACCCCATACCCACAGCGATTTGTCTTCCTTGAGGGCGGCGGCGAAATCGTAACCGCATTTGGCTTCGATGAAGCCGTCCGCGATTTTGACTGGGATTCTGGAACTCTGTCCGGCGAATCCCGCTATTGCGTCGCCGCGTGGTGTAATGTTTTCGAACGCCCAAACGGTCTTGTCAGATTTGACAAAAATATTACGTCCA
>CAZJLW010000054.1:0-13976 GCA_964546895.1 uncultured Eubacteriales bacterium
GATTTGAACCGACGGCCTCTTGGTCCCGAACCAAGCGCTCTACCAAACTGAGCCACTCCCCGATAACATAACAACTTAAGGTGTTTTTACTGCGAAAGGATTAATTTGATGTGAAAATTTCTTTTAATAATATACATGGATTTCCGTATAAAGTCAACATTATTTTCAATAATTTTGCCAAGATATTTTCCTTTCATTATTAATAAGACGCGATTAACACGCTCGAAAATTCCTTAAAAATTTTCTTGACGTCTTGTCACCGGTATGATAAAATGCGTCCTTGATAGACGTCTTTGTAAGTCTTTTTTTTGTGCGCAAAAATTGATATGAATAAGCGAGGTGGGAATTTTGAGAACAAAGATTATACTGGCTTGTACGGATTGTAAACAACGCAACTACAACACTACAAAGGAAAAGAAGAACAATCCCGACAGAATGGAAATTAAAAAGTATTGCAGATTCTGCAACAAGCACACCGCTCACAGGGAAACGAAATAACCGAACGAAGGAAGTGTGACTATGGACGAGAAAAACACTAATAACGACGCCAAACGGGACTTTATACCTTCTTTAAAACAGCGCTGCTCTGACAAGTTCAACGAGTTCAAATCAGAGTTTAAAAAAATCGTATGGCCTCCCAAAAGCGATTTGGTTAAACAAACAATTATAGTTATTATTGTATCTGTGATGTTCGGCGTGTACATTACGCTTCTGGACAGCGGCTTTGCTTTGGCATTTCAGCAGATCGTGTTGTTTTTTAGTTAATATTTTAAAAAGGATGGTAATATGTCGGACGACCAATCCAGATGGTATGTTGTCCATACCTATGCGGGTTACGAAAATAAAGTTAAAGCCAACATCGAAAAAATTGTCGACAACCGCGGTATGCACGATTTTATTCACGAAATAGCCGTACCCGTTCAGGAATCGGTTGAAGTCAAAAACGGCCAGAGAAAAACTGTTCAACGAAAAGTTTACCCCGGCTATGTCCTGTTAAAAATGATCATGAATGACGATACGTGGTACGTCGTAAGAAATACGCGCGGCGTAACAAGCTTCGTAGGCCCCGGTTCCAAACCCGTTCCCCTCACCGACGACGAGGTCGTTAACATGGGTATCGAGAAGACCGAGGTACTCTTCGATTACAAAACAGGCGACGCAGTCAAGGTTATCTCGGGTCCGTTCGAGGGTTCTATTGGTCTGATCAAAGAGGTTAACGACGGCAAACATACCGTTATCGTCAAGATTTCCGTTTTTGGCAGAGAAACCCCTGTAGAGCTTGATTTTAATCAAATAGATAAGGCTAGTTAATTATTTTATGGAGGTGCCGTAATGGCAAAGAAGGTTACAGGTTACGTAAAACTGCAAATCAGCGCCGGCAAAGCTACCCCGGCTCCGCCGGTAGGCCCCGCGCTGGGTCAGCATGGCGTAAATATTATGGGATTTTGCAAGGAATTTAACGAAAGAACCAAAGCGGACGTAGGGCTTATCATCCCGGTAGTCATCACTATCTATCAGGATAAGAGCTATACTTTTATCACAAAAACTCCGCCGGCCGCCGTTCTTCTTAAGAAGGCCTGCAAAATCGAATCAGGTTCGGGCGTGCCGAACAAAACTAAGGTCGCAACAATCACTCGCGACGAAGTCAAAAAAATAGCCGAGCAAAAAATGCCCGACTTAAACGCAGCAAGCTTAGACGCGGCAACCAGCATGATAGCAGGTACGGCTCGCAGCATGGGCGTTGTTGTTAAGGACTAATCACGCAAATCCAGCAGTATAATACAGTGGAAGGGAACGCTCCCGATATTACCACAAGGAGGATTTTTCATGAAACGCGGAAAGAAATATATCGACAAGGCTAAGCTTGTCAACAGAGAAACCCAGTACGATTTGCCCGAAGCCATTGACTTGGTTCAAAAAGCCTCTTATGCAAAGTTTGACGAAACAGTAGAAGCACATATCCGTTTGGGCGTAGACTCCAGACATGCGGATCAGCAGGTTCGCGGTGCGGTTGTATTGCCTCACGGTACCGGTAAAACCGTGCGCGTATTAGTATTCGCCAAAGGCGAAAAGGCCAACGAGGCCGAAGCCGGTGGCGCAGATTACGTAGGCGCTGAGGAACTTATTACGAAAATTCAGAACGAAAACTGGTTTGAGTTCGATGTAGTCGTAGCGACTCCCGATATGATGGGCGTTGTCGGACGTCTCGGTCGTGTACTCGGCCCCAAGGGTCTTATGCCTAACCCGAAAGCCGGTACGGTTACGATGGACGTAGCCAAAGCCATCTCTGAAATCAAAGCCGGTAAAATCGAATACCGTCTTGATAAAACAAATATTATTCACGTACCGCTCGGTAAGGTTTCCTTCGGTTCAGAAAAACTGACCGAAAACTTCCAGACGCTTATCAGCGCCGTTATCAAAGCCAAACCGTCCGCTGCTAAGGGACAGTATTTAAGGAGTGTTTCGATCTCCTCTACTATGGGCCCCGGCGTGAAATTAAACCCGCAAAAACTATCTGAATAGAATGCTCCGCCTAAGACAGCAGGTGACGTCCGTCATAAACCCTGCCGAGGTTTAACATAACAATGTGAACTCCATGTCTTTTGGCATGGAGTTTTTATATACGTATGCTAACACGTCGTGAGTTATAACGGGCGAATCAAATATATATTTTTACAGAAATGGAGGTAAAAAAGTGCCGAAAATCGAACAAAAGGAAATCGTTGTAAATGAAATAAAAGACAAACTTCAAAAGGCGAAATCCGTCGTACTTGTAGACGCGAGAGGTCTTACCGTTGAAAACGACACAGCCCTCAGAAAAAGTCTGCGTAAGGCATCGGTTGATTACAAGGTTTATAAGAACTCTATGATAAACTTTGCCATCAAAGGTACGCCGTTTGAAGGACTTGAAGGCTTTCTGGCAGGCCCGACAGCCGTAGCTATAAGCTACGAGGATCCGGTAGCCGCCGCCAAGGTCATCAGCAAAGAATCTAAGGCTATGCCGAAGCTTGAGTTTAAAGCCGGTGTCGTCGACAACGTCGTTTACGATGCGGTCGGTATAAAGGCTATCGCCGATATCCCGCCGCGCGAAGAGCTTCTTTCGAAGCTGCTCGGTTCGTTCAAGTCGCCTATGGCTTCGTTCGCCAGGGTTGTTCAAGCTATTGCAGATAAAGAATAATAAAACTAATCGGAGGTGCCAAACATGGCAAAATTATCTATTGAAGAAATCATCGCGGCTATAAAGGAGCTTACCGTTCTCGAATTAAACGATCTGGTTAAGCAAGCCGAGGAAACGTTCGGCGTATCAGCCGCTGCCGGTGTTGTAGCTGTAGCAGGTCCGGCCGCTGCAGACGCTGCTGAAGAAAAGACTGAGTTCAACGTTGAACTCACTAACTGCGGCGCAGAAAAAATCAAGGTTATCAAGGTTGTTAGAGAAATCACCGGCCTTGGCCTCAAGGAAGCTAAAGACCTCGTTGACGGCGCTCCTAAGATTCTTAAGGAAGGCGTTAACAAAGAGGAAGGCGAATCCATTAAGGCTAAGCTCGCTGAGGTTGGCGCTACTGTAACGCTTAAGTAGCACATACTTAAATAATAAAACTAATGGGGTATTGCAAAACTTTTTATAGAAGTTTTGCAATACCCCATTTTTATTAAGCATTTCAATCGCCTCAAAGCTCGGTTTTTGCTTGTTGAGTGTTGAATGAAACGCATATCGAAGCACTTGAGACATGGCTCAGATGTATCGCCAGTTTTCTATATCCTTCATTTTTATCTTGACCTGGTGGATTTGGACAACCTTCTAAAGGCTTCGCGTCCATGACTGTAAAGCTTCCGCAGCTTGAAGCTTCGAGCTGCACACTTATTTTCTTATCGCCAATCGATAGAATGGCGCTTCTTCTGTCATCTGAAAGCTCAACTTGCGCCTGAGTATGTACGAACCACCATATATCGGAGGCTTTAGCAGTCACAATCTTATCTTGCAATACACATACTGTTCTGTTATTTGTAAGCTTTACGCTTCGCATAACCTTTTCAGCGCCGTTTCGCTCATAAGCCTTAGTTAAATCACAAACAGCGTACGGTTCATCTGTATTAATCTGTACATCACAGAAGCTTGTGTATGATTTTTCAACCTGGTCAGGCAGCATGTCGGGATTAATAACTAATGTGTTATGGCCTTCCGCTCTCTTGCGATAATACTCCCAGCGGCGGCAACCTCTTGGGTCATCTTCAAAGTATCCGGGAAGTGAATAAAGATCAGACCCCAAATCGCACACCCAGCGTTCGCCGAGCGCATCCAGAACAAACGTACCGGAATCCAAATCGCCATGATTAATTGCGTTATCGCCCGCTTTAATACCGACAAACAATCCGTTTCCGTTACCAATCTCCGACCTCATCGTAACGAGCGCGTCTACCTTGTAGTGTTTATCGCGCTCGATTGCTGGTTGCGTGTCGCATTCTAAATATTCCAAGGATTTGCACCAGATTAAGTCCTTAACCGTTACCTTTTGCTTAGAATTATTTACAGCCAGTCTGCAATCATCATGGCTCGGTTTCACCTGTAAAAACAGTGAGTTTGCAATAGCTTCCTTCCCGATGAGCGCTCGATAGCGTTCATTACCGAGTCCTACAATGCCGTATTTATTAGCAAAATAGAACATTTCGGGCACTGTTGAGTTTCTTTCTAATCCGCTGTCGCTGAAGTTGAACACGTAGCCGGAGCTTCCTGTTAAATGAAACGGGTACTGCCATGTATTCTTCAAGCCCGGATATTCATGCAAGCCAAACGTCGTACCGAGAGCAGTTTCAAGACTGCCCAGCATCTCAAATAAATACCGCGTAGCGTACCCCCAGTAAGCGCGTCCTTCAACATAGCTACCTTCGGGGGAAAACGGCGCAAGCGCCGGTGTTATAGACCGTAAAGCGGATTGAAGGCAATACTCACATAACTCCGGCTCCTCGTCTGCCAAGCACAAAGCGGCTACCGCTATCGAGCTGTTACAAACACAGCCCCAGTTATTGTTAGTGTTAACCCAGCCGTTTCTGATAAACGGTTTAAGCTTATAGGGCGGCTCTTCTTTTTGGTCGAAGTACCACTCATATGTAGCTTTGGCCGGCATAAGACCTCTTTCTATCAATGCGCCTTTTATATTGCTTCGCTGCTCTTCCGTCAAAAAATCGTAAAGCCAGTCATATCCGTATGCAATGGTTATCATGGTTTCCGACGTATCCAAAAAGTGCTCCGGATCCCAATCATAAAATCCGTTTACCCCGTCTTGACAGACAAACATCATTTGTTCGTAAGCTTTTTCGGCGTATGCGGTATCACCGCTTATCTGATAAACCAGACTAAGCAGCATAACCCTTCTTTTCAACTCTCTCGCCGACCAAAGATAGCCTACATCAGGGTCGCCCCGTTCAACGCCTGTAGCCGGTAATTCGTCCGCTTGTTTCTTAATATCAGCCCACCATGTTTTAAATACGTCATTGCAGCTAATAAAATCCCGAATCCGCGCAAAGTCTTGCTCGGTTGCCAACAGACGCGGATGAGTCGCTTTCAGGTCACTAATAAATCTCACCATATCAAATTTCCTCTCCTTAAAATTTAAGAGCTATCACAAACCAAAGCTGGTTTTGTGATAGCCCTTTTTGATTTGATACTACTTTTTATTATATCTGTCCAGCTGAGCTTGATTGATGCTAATGTACTTGCTGAGTTTCATGTCATTAAGTTTTTTCAAATATCCGTCCCAATCCTTTTCTATACCGCCCTCGCAAATCCACTTTGCTTGCATTTGGCGTACATATTCTATTATGTCCGTCGACAGCGCGGCAAGCTCGTCGGCTTCCTCCGGCGTAGAAAGAACAGATGGGAAGCTATTCTTCGGAAGCTGGAAGTACGGCTCATACATTTTATTGATTATTCTTACATCATAAATAGCTGTGTTTTGTTCAATCACAAACATGTTAGGCGTAACGCCCGAGGTATTCGGATAGGCTACATATTGAGTTTTTGCGGCTGTAGCAGCCTTTTGTTTGTCCGGATCTTCCGGAAATGTGAAAGGCTTATACTTACCGCCTCCTAAATCCTCTAACTGCACCCCTACTTTTCCGTACGTCGCTTGCAGCGCCCACTCGGGTTTGTACTGCTCATTTGCCCATGCCAAAAGCGTATTCGGATCCTTACAAGCCTTTGTTATTATCATGCTTATATTTTTGTTAACCGGCATAATACGAGGCAGCCATACAGGTTTTTTAGTCGAGCCTGATTCCTGTACGGGAGGTATTGTAACGTAGACTTCTTTGCCGATTTCTCTGCCGATAGCGGCATTGATTTGGTTGTTGGCCGGGCCGATAAACACGCCGACAGTAGGAGCCTTCGCCTTAAGCTTGGCATTAAAGGTATTAATATCATGTGTAAAAGCTTCAATATCTACCAAGCCGGCTGCATACAGATCGCGAACATACGAAACACCGCGCTTATAATCCTCTGTTTGCGGTGCGAACACGATTTTTCCCTTGTCGTCAACGTTTACATGCGTATAAGCCTCGTCGGTGTTCCGAATATTCCCATGAACGATGCAAGAGCAGTCTGATGATGCGGTTTGGACGCCATAAATGAAAACGGTATTTCGTTAGCCGTACCGTCGCCGTTTAAGTCTCCGCCCTTCTTAAAAGCCAGTAAAAGCGCCTTTAACTCGTCGGTTGTAGTGGGTGCTTTAAGGTTTAGCTTGTTGAGCCAATCCCTGTTGACAACGATTGTGTCGTTAACAGTTGAGTTGTAGGGGCTTATCTCCGCTTTAAATAACGAGTAGACCTTACCGTCCGGGAACGCAACGGACTTCTTCCATTCCGGATCGTACGACAAAAATTTCATGTAATCCGGCGCATACTTATTTAGAAGGTCATCGGTCAGCTGCATGAAATACCCTTGGGACTTATACGTATTCACGCTTCCTTCTTCAACAGTCCATTGGCCATAAAACCCGTCGGGAAGGTCAGCACCGGCCAACATCAGGTTAACCTTCTCGATTTTGGATGTGTTTGGAATATCCACCCAGTCAATCTTTACATTTGTGTGGGCTTCAAAATCCTTAAAGAATCCGTTTTCGGACATTTTGGGAGATTGACCCTCGAAATACATGCCTACAAGCTTAAAGGTTTTTTTCGCTGGAAGCGGGAAAGTAATGGGCTTATCGCTTGCCGCAGTGGCAGCGGTAGCTGCGAAAGTAGTAGCCGTCATGCTTTGATTGTAAAATCCCGAAAGGGTTGTTGTTGCTATCATAGCAACCGTTAATGCTGAAATAAGTCTTCGTTTCATGCTCATTCTCCTTTTTTGTAGTATATGTAAAAGCCGTAATCAGCCTTTCACCGAACCTATCATTGCGCCCTGCACAAAGTATTTTTGCAAAAATGGATAAATAACTAAAACCGGAAGGCTTGATACGATTATTATCGCGTACTTCATAGCTTCCGCTTCGTTTTGCGCTTTTTCCACCATAGCCATGTTTTCTTCGGTAAGGTTCTTTGCGGCCATAGCTTGTGCGCTTAACAGCAATGAACGCAAAATCAGTTGCAACGGAAACTTCTTGGAATCATTAATGTAAAGCAAAGCCTTCATAAAGTTGTTCCACTGCGCCACTCCGTAGTAAAGCACAAGCACGGCGATAACAGCTTTCGAAAGCGGAATGACAAATGTCATGAAAAACTGTAGCTGCGAGCATCCGTCGATAGACGCGGCTTCTTCAAGCTCCGAAGGAACACCTTCCGTCATAAAGCTTCGAGTTATAATGATGTTATAGGTACTGACTGCCCCAGCAATAACGAATACGCTCCACGTATCCAGTAGTCCCAGCTGCTTTATTAACAGGTAGGACGGTATCATGCCGCCGCTAAAGTACATCGTTATCAACAGAAACGTCATGATAATACCACGGCAGGAGAAGTATTTTCTGGACAGCGGGTATGCAACCGATATCGTTAAGAAAACGCTTAGTATCGTACCTAAAATAGTATAAACAATTGAGTTGCGATACCCGACTAAAATGGAGTCGTCATTAAAAATACGTATGTATCCGTCAATGTTGAGCCCTTTTGGCAGAAACACTACCTTTCCCGCGAATATCTGCAGCGGATCCGAAAAGGAACTTATTACTATAAAATACAGAGGATAAAGAACCATAAGCCCAAGAATAGTCAATATAGTGTAGCAAACAATATCAAAAATCAGATCATCGGCTCCTTGCCTAACGCCACTTTTAAATCTCATAAGCTCTCCTTTCTAAAACAAGCTTGTTTCGCTAAATTTTCCCGAAAGATAGTTGACTGTCAGCAGAAGAATAATATTTATTATGGTATTGAATAAGCCGATCGCGGTAGAGTAGCTGTACTGAGCATTAATCATACCGATTTTGTAAACATATGTACCGATAATTTCTGACGAGCCTAGGTTTAATGGGTTTTGCAGGAGAAAAACCTTTTGCATTCCTACATTCATAATACTGCCCATTCTTAATATGAACATGATCGAAATCGTCGGGAATATCATCGGGAAATCAATAAGCCACATGAGCTGGAATTTGTTTGCTCCGTCTATTTTAGCCGCTTCGTATAGCTCGGGGCTTACCGCAGAGAGTGCCGCTATGTAAATGATAGCCCCCCAACCCATGCCCTGCCACACGTCCGTCCAAACAATAATGCTTTTAAACAAATCCGTCCTCGCCAAAAAAAACACCGGCTCAAGCCCAACCATTTTTAATATGATGTTTATAATGCCAGTTCTCGGTGAGAGCATGATGCTTATCATGCCGCACATGACAACTACAGATATAAAATGAGGAGCATATGTAACCGTTTGAATAAGCTTTTTAAACTTTAGATTACCAACGCGGTTCAGCGTCAAGGCTAAGATTATGGGTAATGGAAAGCCCGCAAGCAATCCATATAAGCTAAGCCCCAAGGTGTTTTTCATCAACGACCAGAACTGGTACGATGAAAAAAACCTTTCAAAATACTTTAGGCCCACCCATGTGCCACCGGCTAAACCTTTCGCCGGTTGAAACTCTCTAAAAGCAAGTTGAACTCCGTACATAGGGATATAATCAAATATGAAAACATATATAATTACCGGTAAACATAGAAGCAGCAGCTGGTAATCACGCGTCCACACTTTTTTTAATATCCGTTTATTAATCCTAAAGCGTTTGGGTTTCAAACTTTTATTCCCCCTCCGTAGTTATTTTTAACGAGCATAGCCCAATAATGTAACAATGTAAATTTACAAGATTTCATTTATCATGTTTATTTCAATAATTTCATATTTTGAGCGGCATTCAATTTTTCAAAACCTGCCATTTATTGAGATTCACCCTACCCGCTATTGACTAAAATATTTTTTTTGATATACAATGCACCAGAGGTGATGGTTGTGAAACCGCCAAGCAAAATTTTCATTAATTACATTGTTTTTTATTTGCTTATTTTTTTAGTTCCGCTTGTATTATTTGTTTTGTTTATTAATTATCAGTACATAGATACGATAGACAACTCCTACCGCAATGAACTGAAAAATGTCTTGGAAACCACGATATCAACTATTGATGAAAATTTTGCCCAGCTAAATAAAACTGCTATTGAGGTTGCTTTGAACGAAGGCATCAATCCTTCCAACAACTTACCGAATGTAGAAGCGGCTCAGGCTACCATAAAAGAAGCCTACAAAATAAAATCTGCTAACAGTTTTATTGACAAGGTAATTCTACATTTTAATGATGACCAGTTTGTGTACATGGACAGCGGTTCGGCGCCTATGTATATTTTCAGTGAGTATTTACTGTCCAAAGCTAATCCGTCCATCCAACTTGACAGTATGGAGCAGATTGTTTTCAAAAAGTATTTCTCGCTTGACGATTACAAATATAGTATAGATAGCAATGCGAAGAAGTTTATTTTGTTCATGCACGCCCTGACCAAATATCCAACCAGAAAATTTGGCACGCTGCTCTGTTACATTAATCCGAATGCCATCACAAACATGCTTGGTGAGCGTGATATTATTATTTATGACACGCTTGGACTCCCTATTTTTGATTCTATCGCTTTACGTGACGGAAGCAGTGAGTATAGCACGCCGAGCTATACTGATTTTCATGATACAACTAACAGGGCGATAATGTTTCAGAGGCAGAAGTATTATTTGGTGAAAAACACTTCGTTGGAGACGGGCTTTGGATATGTATGCCTTACGAATATTACCGGGGTTGAAAGGAATATATCGAAGATACGCTGGAACTTGCTATTGTTTTGCAGCTTTATCAGCTCGTTAGCCGCGCTGCTAATATATCTGGCGATGAATAAGAACTACGGCCCTATCCAAAATTTAATAAATTACACGAACAACATGATAGGCGGGCATAATAAAAACTCACTCGATATTATTAAGGAAACTATTGAAACGCTAAGCTATGAGAACAGCACGTTAAAAACCGGCTCCGCAAAGGCTACAAGCGAATATGTCATGACATTATTGTTAAAGGGGCATTTCTCATCTCGTGAGAGCTTTGAAAGTCAGTATGCGTCGTTATTTAAGTTTTGTGCGGACGATAAGTTTGTAGTGTGCATCATGCTTGTTAACGACCCAAAAATGCCGGACGTTTCTACATTAGAAGATATTGGCACTCGGTTTTTCAACAACAAATTTAAAAACACTTTCGAGAAAAACAAGTACATAGTGATTGTGTGGAGTAATAGCATAACTTCAAATAATTTGTATACGGTTTTCAAGCAATATCAAACCGCTGTTTTAAATGAGTTAGGCATTGAGACTACTCTAGGGGTAGGCACTTTATGCGATACAATCGAAAACATTTCGCTTTCTTATTTGAATGCAACCTCTGCGTTGGATTATAAAATTATTAAAGGCGAAGGCATTATTTTGTACAAAGACATTTCCGACGAGAAAGACGATATCGATACGCTTCCTTATAAAGAACTCGAGGAGCTAAAGAAAAAGCTAAAACAAGGCATGACATCCGAGGTTGAGCAAATTTTATTCGGTATACTTAGCTATATAAAAAACTGTGACCTGTCCTTATTTTTGGTAAGAGGCTTCTGTTTCGAGCTAATCTCGGCTATATATCAAATCACGAAAAGTGTCGATGTCTCACTAATGCCGGTAAATACAAGCTTTTCTAACTATTCATTTTTAGCTGAGTATAGCAGCATTGATGAGCTGGCCGATAATGTTAAAAACATTTGTCATAACATTTGCGAGTTAATCAAGACCTCTAAGGAGTTCAAACATGATACGCAAATCAATAAAATGATAGATTATATTAAGTCAAATTTTACTAACTGCGATTTCAGCGTGCAGATGATGGCAGATCACTTTGGTATGTCAATGACCAATCTGAGCCAGTATTTCAAGAACCATACCGAGCAGAATATTTCAGACTGCGTGTACTATTACAGAATCGAAAAGGCGAAGGAGCTTCTGACAGAGAACCTTAATATAACAGATATATCGCTCATGGTAGGATACTACAATGTAACGAGCTTCACGCGACGGTTTAAGCAATATACCGGTCTGTCACCAAAGGAATACGCTAAACAAAGTAACAATAAAATATAACTGGGAGGAAACAAAATGAGTTTTGATTTTTTGAAAGTAAAGCATAGCGATTTGGGAAAGGGTAGCAGCATCAAGCTTGTTGAAGTCGAAACAGTGGATAAGCTTTTCGTTAGCATGGCATTAAGCATTTATACCGTCATAAAAGAGAACAACGATAAAGGCAGAAGAACCGTACTGATTCTGCCGGTAGGCCCTGTCGGGCAATATGAGTATCTGGTCGACATGATTAACTCGACCAACCTCTCGCTTAATAACACATTTGTTATAAACATGGACGAGTATTTAGATGAAAATGACCGCTACATATCTTACCAGAACCCGCTCAGCTTCATTCGTAAAATGGATGACATGTTCTATAATAAAATAAAGCCTGAGCTTAACGTTCCAAAAGAAAACCGTCATTTTCCTGATCCGCAAAACCTCGAAGCCACGAGTAAATTTATAGAAAACGCGGGCGGGGTTGATGTTTGCTTCGGCGGCGTCGGAGTGAATGGGCATTTGGCGTTTAATGAACCCATTGAGGATATGAGTGCCGCCGAATTTGCGCAGCTTCCCACGCGTGTTATTGATATAGCCATCGAGACTATTGTGTTAAATGCTATTTACGACATGGGTGGGTACTTTAAAGCCATGCCGAAAAGAGCCGTGACAATCGGCATGAAGGAAATATTAGGTAGTAAAAAAATAATGCTGTACATGCTAAGAGACTGGCAATTAGGAACTATTCGTGCCGCTGTTCACGGAGAGATTTCGGCGCAGATGCCCGCGTCGCTTGTTCAGAAACACAGTGACTGCACGATTGTGTATAGCAGCAAAATAGGTAGTGATATCGCTAATGCTTAGCTGTTGGTGAAGCTTAGACACAAAAAGAACGACGCGTGTGCGTCGTTCTTTTTATTTGCGTTATAAGAAACCGCCAAAACCGGCATAAATCAGGTTTTCTATACATAGTATAGTTTTGCATTTTCATAAGGGGGTATTTTATGACATTCGAAAAAAACGCTCTTTTATCTGTATGCAACCATGAAAGACATGCTGATGCCCTACTCAACATAGGTTATGATTCGGCCTTGAAGATAACCTCAGACAGCATGTCCGTGTTTACAGAGAAAACAGCGAGCCATTTAGGAGAAGACGGCACGCAATCCGCCGAGCGGATTTACAAAAACGCCACACTGGTAAAGAACCATGTTATTAATCTGTGGGCTGCCGTTAACGGAGTAACCAAACCCTACTCCAAGTCTTACAAAACCAACAACATCAATAGACAACTGACTACTTACTTTGAAGAAATGCCAAGCTATCAGGAGTTGTTCGGCAGCCTGGATTACTGCGACTGTGACCCATCCGACTCTATATTCGGGCCTGCGGCATATTTTACTGATCTCATGCGCATAACGGATAAGCACATAATAAAGGAAAATACTAAGACAGCCGTTACCGGCATGAGCCTTGCCGAAAGGCGCCCGGACTTACAAGAGGTTTTACTTACCAGTGAAAACACAAATAAACTTCGCCCTTATATAACGATAGTCAATTCTATGCTTGAAAATATCATTGCGCCTTCAATCGGCGTGGAGAAAAATGTTTATAAGTACCTTTCCGGTAAGCTGTATCCCTTTAACTTACCTATGCATCTGCCGCTTGAACGTATAAGGAAATATTTATCGGATAAGCAAACCGGACTGAAAGATATTTACGTAGCGCTTGATAAAGGCAGTAAAAGCATCGCAGCCGAAGCTTTATGCATTTCTAAAGAGGAATGGGACTTATATACAGTCAAACGAACAACAGAAGACGAAATCAAGCAATGCTACGGTATCGACGACATTAATAAGCTCACTAACCCCAACACACTATGTAAGCATCTCGGCATAAGCTACCGTCAGCTCAAAACACTGTTGTATCAGGACTTAACTGAGCAGGAAATCGAAAACAATTTAACGAAGAACTTTTTTATCAATCAATCGCTTGATAAGCCGCTGGCCATCAAAACTGTAAACGACTCAGAAACAATTGAAAACCTAAACATTACCGCCTTAGACAACATCAACAGATTTATCCGACTTATCAATAAGCTAAGCATTGACTATGAGCTGCTGGACTGGATCTTGCCAACTCTGAACGACGAATCACTGCTTGAGCTTGCTTCTCTAAAAGACCTGAGTAAAAAAACTAACATAGATTTGCATACTCTTGTAAGTATTCTTTATGAGCTAATGCCCTACGGTAATAATCCCAGCCTATCCTTTGACAAAATATTTAACGGCGAAGGGCTTAGCCCATACCATCCCAAGCACCCGTTAAATGCATCATATAACGATGAACCCTGGCAGTGGAGTCC
>CAZJLW010000054.1:14076-16665 GCA_964546895.1 uncultured Eubacteriales bacterium
CATAAAGACTTTCTCAACAATCTACGCGCACAGGAAAATCTTAGAGCTTTTAAATATCGACATAACCCAATATAAAAAGCTGTGTGATCTGTTAAATATAAAGACTGCGCAGATTAACTCTAAGACGATTGAAGCCTTGTTTGACACTATGACATTCTTAAGAAAAACAAACATTAACGTGTTTGAAGCCGGATACATACTAAGTGGCGAAACAAGCTTATTCGTTGACACCTTCTATAAGGAAACAAGCCTTTCCGACTGGCATCTAAGCTTAAAAGCAGTTTTAAAAGAACAACCTTCCACTAAGGAAGAGGAGCCCGAATTTATTAAAAAATCCAAAGAACAACTGGCTTCATATTTTGGAATAACAACGGACACCCTTAACGCGGCACTGTTACTAACTAAGAACCCGTTGCTGCCGCTTAAGCTGATTCAACTTTCCGACACTGAATTTGAGCAAAATATTAAAACCCTTTCGAGAAGTATTGTTCTGGTTAGGAAACTAGGTCTGAATGAAAAGTTAGCCGGTGCTTTTGATTTAAAGATAGAAGAAGCGTCGCTTGAAAGCCTGAAGGACTTGCATCACCTTATAAGCCTTCAGCACGAGTTTAACGACGCGCATGATTACTTGCTACAATACTTCGCGGCAGAAGCCCCGGACGAACAAATAAAGTCGGTCAGTCAATTAACTCAGTCCGAAGCTTCGGAAGTAGCTAAGATATTTGAAATATACAAAGCCTTTGAGCCACTCCCTAAGCTGATAAAAACTACGGCATTAATAAAAATGACAACAGCTACAGGTTTTAATGTAGATACTCTAGTCTCCCTCGGCAGCTTGTCCGAAGAAACTGACTTTGCAAAGTACGAAAAAACTGCCGACATGCTTTTTGCTGCCGTGAAATCAAATTACAACAATACAGTCTGGGAAAAAAAGAAGAACGAGCTGCTGCAATTTGAAAACGAAACGAAAAGAAATGCGCTGCTAGACTTGTCCATCTACGAGCTATCAAAAAACGAAGCTACCAAATGGATAACAAACTCCAGACATCTGTATGAATATCTATTAATAGACGCCGAGGTTGGCGGTGACACGCAAATATCGCCTATAAAAGAAGGCATAAACGCCATACAGCTATACATCAGCCGATGCCGGGAGTCTTTAGAGCCTGGCATAGAAAAAATATCCATACCCGATGCTTGGTGGACATGGATAATGAACTACAGAATATGGGAGCTTAACCGCCGGATTTTTCTCTATCCAGAAAACTATATAGACCCCACCCAAAGAAAAAACAAAACGAAGCTGTTTTCCGACTTCGAAAACAACCTCAGGCAGATGGAGATTAATGAAGAATCAGCCCAAGCAGCCTATACAAAATATTTGGAGGCCTTCGCTGAGCTTGCTAAGCTTGAATATGTAGACTCCTACTATTGCACTATAACAGACGACACGCGCAATAAAGCCCCTACCCTATTCATATTTGCTAAAACTCAGACACAGCCTTATAAGTATTTTTATATTACCCAAGAGAATGACGGGGTCTGGTCACAGTGGAACGAAATAAAAGTAACCATAAACGCTGAAACAATAAGCCCCATCTATGCGTTTAATCGATTGTTCTTATTCTGGGTCGAGCTTAAAAACGAAACTGTTAACCAGTCAAGCGGCACAAGCAGCACAAAGTATAAAGCGGAAATAAAATACAGCTTCACAAACTTCAGCTCCGACTGGATTACGCCTCAAACCTTATTAGGCGACGCTGTTATTGCAATAAGCGGAACCGCACTCAAAACCTACAACCAACTGTTTAGCCAAGACATGTTTGACACAAGTAAGGAATGCTGGAAAAAGATTTACCCTTTACATATAGACGAGGGTAACTTCTGGCAGCTCGCAAGCGGTGGTAACAGGTTTGAAAAGATAGCATTGTTCTATGGCAAGATGCTAAACACCGATGATTATCCGAACTGGACTATGCCAGCCGACAAGCCCGTTGTTCCCGATGACAACTACTTTGAACAAATGCTTGCAAACTGCGCCGGTAATTTTAGCTTCGTAAAGCAAAACAAAAAGAGCGGCTATGTATCTATTTTCAACCCCATTATCATAAACGACGATTTGCAGCCGGGCTTTTTGACTAACCCTAACGAATGCCTGTATCTGAATAAGGATTCGGTGCTAAGCATAGCAAATTTTAGACCGAGGGTGCTTGACGCTTCCGGAAGCTTGTATTTTATAGACTCCAATAATGTTATTCACGATAACCTTAACAACGCCCAGATTTATACGAGCGGAGTATTGAAGGAAGCCTTGGCACTAAACCAAAATTCATTTGTTAGCGATCTGTATTCTATTACATCTAATGAATCGCTCGGGATTTTTAACTCCCTATCCAGTCAAGGCCTGATTGTAAATAACAAGGTGAGTAGTAAGTCCGACTACGAAAAAATCATAAACGCAGTAAAAAAATATTTTGACAAAGATACAACAAAGCAAAAATACGTAATGCAGGTGCTTAACAAATCTATGGGAAGCGTGAACGCGTGTTATGGCTCGCAGGATTTAAAGGTGTCCACGGTCAAGAACCA
>CAZJLW010000054.1:16765-18568 GCA_964546895.1 uncultured Eubacteriales bacterium
CTTTGAGGATTACGACGACTTAATCGATAACCTTAAAAACATCTTCTCCGGTCAACAGAACGAAGCTGACAAAATAGATGTTATTAAAAATATTATGACTAACCGCCCGCTGTTTGACAAAGGCTCCTTCGTATCGCCAAGCAACAAAGCCGATATCACTTCACCGGCCTCCGAAACTATTTTTAATACTTTAGTGAAGCATGGCTATCTTGATAAATCCGGTCGCTTGGATTACGACATAGATTTTTATGACACTTATCTCGAGCTTAAAAATGCGCTTGACGGTCAGCCGAAACAAGAAGAAAAAATAAACACCGTCATAAATGTCTTATACAAAACAGCTTACCCCACAGGTATAGGTTATTTTGCGGACATTCGTAATGAAAGCTCCATGTCAGGATTTAAATACAAGGCCGAGCGTTTGACAACGGCTGCCGTTCACAGGCTCAGTGCAAAATTATTCACGGGAGGTACGAAGAAGCTACTAAGTCTTGCATCCCAGCAAATACCCGTTGAAAGTGAGCTTCCGATAGAACGGTTCTCCTTTAACGAAAACATAGTCACCCTACCCGAGGCTAAGGACGGCACGCAGGTAGATTTCAGCGGTGCTTACGGCCAGTATTATTGGGAGTTGTTTTTCCACGCCCCGCTTTATATATCAAGCGTTCTTAAAACAAACCAAAAGTTCGCTCAGGCAGAAGACTGGATAAAGTTTATCTTTAACCCGACGGTTAAGGAGCAGCTTTTTAATGAGCTGTCGTTCGTAACAGCAAAAATAGGAGCACGGGATTCCAAAGCCATATTTACTATTCTAAAGAATAAAGAAATCATTACAGAATCCGGCCGGCTTGGATGCTTTAATAAGGACACGGATATTGCGCAGTATTTAAAGCAAATCTTAGACGTCGCGCAGATTCAGTCTGTAAAAAACATCTTGCTCAACAACATCCTCAGCACGGCTTTGGCGCGCCTGTGGCAGTTTAATCCATTTAGAAACCACACGCTTGAATCCTTAATCGATCAGCTAAAAAATCCGGCGGAGATACGAATATACAACGAAGACCCCTTCGATCCTCACGCCGTGGCGCGTCTGAGACTAGGAGCCTACGAAAAAAGCATAGTTATGATGTATGTTCAGAACCTGCTCGACTGGGGTGATTTTCATTTTAGGCAGTTTACGTGGGAGTCTATAAACAGTGCAACTATGCTCTACATTTATGCCTATAACCTATTAGGGGAAAGACCCCAGAATGTAAAGTCGCCCAAACCAAAAACCCCACTGTCCTTTAAACAGCTGTTAGAAAAATATAAAGACGACGTCCCGGAATTTCTGCTTAGGCTTGAGGGTATAGCTTCCGGTATTAACACAAGCCTGACCTTCACGGCTATTAACGAGTTGGATACTTACTTTTCCGTTCCTGAAAACGACATGTTTATTTCTTACTGGGATAAGGTTGATGACCGGTTATATAAAATACGCCACGGTCTAAACATAGAGGGTCTGAAGCAGCAGCTCAGCCTGTTTGACTACCCGATAAGCCCGTCTATGCTTACCAGGCTTTCAGGTTCCGGCGATAATTTTATGTCGCTGTTAAAGAGGCAATCGACTGTCTCTTTCCACAGATTCATTAACATGCTCGAAAAAACCAAGATATTTGTTTACAACCTGATTGATTTCGGTTCCGCACTGCTTGACGCTCTGGAAAAACGAGACGCCGAAGCGCTTTCAATATTACAGATAAAATACGAAAAAAACCTCTTAGATATACTGCTTGAGTCAAGGAAAAGCGAGCTGGAAGAAGC
>CAZJLW010000054.1:18668-20061 GCA_964546895.1 uncultured Eubacteriales bacterium
GCTTATTCCAGCAATACTTTGGCTGATGCCTTAAGCACTGGTTCTGATTTGGCAATGGCAAGGGGCGAATTCGAAAGACGTAAGCAGGAGTGGGAGTTCCAAATCGCCACAGCTGGCTATGACTTAGCCCAAATCGATGAAGAAATCAAGGCATGTGACAACAGAATCAGTTATTTAAAAGTACAGCTTGACGCTCATAAAAAAGAAATAGAACAAAAACAAGATTACTACGAGCAGTTCTCCTCAATTAAGTTTACAAAAAAAGATCTCTACGAATGGATGGTCTCGAGGATTTCTACCATATACTTTGACGCTTACAATCTGGCTTTAGCTAGTGCCATAACCACCGAGGCGGCTTACCAAACCGAGCTTGCCAGCAAAGACACATTTATAGCGCAGGGTTACTGGGACGATCTCAAGAAGGGTCTGTTATCCGGACAAAGCCTCATGCTCGCTCTTAATACAATGGAACAATCATACCTAGAGAAAAACAAGCGTACTTATGAAATAGAGAAGGATATTTCTTTATACCACCTGATGCCCGAAAGATTTATCGGCTTTAAAACCGGGGCAAGCGGTTATGAAAAAGGCAAGCTGGATTTTGAGCTTGGCGAAAAGCTTTTCGATCAGGATTTCTACGGGCATTACCAGCGTAGGATTAAGGCTGTATCAATGACAATAGTGTCTGTTGACGACGAAATCAATAACATCAACGCCACCCTTACGCAGCTAACCAACACAGTCGTACTGAAAAACGATATCGACGCCGTCAAACACGCCTACGATCCAAAAACCTATCCCACCTACCCTGCGGATAGTGTTCAAACCGACTACTGTGCCAACCAAAAAATAGCCATATCAAAATGCGCTATGGACAGCGGTATATTCGTAATGGATTTTAATGATGAACGGTACTTGCCGTTTGAGTTTACGGGCGCGGTTTCTAAATGGGTGCTGGAGATTCCGCCGGAATCCAATCCGATAGATTTTGAGAAGATAAGCGACATTATTATCAACTTGAAATACACAGCAAAGGAAGGCGGCGACGACTTTAAGAAAAATGTCAAGGAGTTCTTTAGTACAAGCGGGTTATCTTACGCCAAAAAGCTTGTTAAGTGCATAGACATAAACAAAGACTACGGCACAGACTGGAAAGCTATACAAAACAATGCTCTAAGTGTTCCGGTTGCCTTAACTGACAAGGTTATTCTTAACAGTCTGAAAAATGTTGTGGTGAAGGGACTCACATTTATTTTTGAAACAGAAAACAGAACAGATGGTAAAGAAAGCTTTAACGCGAGGCTTCGAGGTAATGACACAAGTGATATTGAAGTGGTTAATAACATCGGGCGTATACAGTTCGACGGCAGCCAAAACATTTCTAATGAATTAT
>CAZJLW010000055.1:0-15092 GCA_964546895.1 uncultured Eubacteriales bacterium
AGGTTGTTATTGAGAAAACATATGAGGACTTTGCGTTTTTGTTTAAAGACGGCACGGGGATACATATGGAGGAAGAGACGGATATTAGTAGGGATGATTTGTATAGGTTTATTAGCTATAATGCTGATTATTCGCGGAAGTATAAAACTGACTTTGTGACGGCAATTATTACGCATAAAGAACCGAGAACGAAAGAGATAATAAGCAAGTCGATACACTTTAGGCCGATTATAATCAATTTAAGCAAGCGCGACGGCGACGAGTTGCTTGAAAAGCTTACGAGGCAGTTAAATAATGGTGAAGAGTTAAACGAACTTGAACTTATATACCTCTCGCTTTATAATAGTAGGGATAAGTCGATTGCGCAGTTATTGAATGAGAGTATAAAGCTTCTTAGCCGCTCGCCATATAGTAAGGAGAAGAAGGAAAGGATTTTTGCGTTGTCGGTTGCGTTAGCGGATAAATTTTTGAGTAAAGCCGAAATAAATAATATATGGGAGGCGTTTCATATGCTGGTTGAGGATTTAAAATGGGTGCAGGTTGCTAAGGAAAGATATACGGAGCAAGGTAGAGAAGAAGGCATTATGGAAGGCATAACGAAAGGCAGAGAAGAAGGCGTTTTATCCGCCGCAAAGTCATTAATAAAAAATGGCTTTACACCGGAACAAGTTGCTAATTTATTACAGCTTCCTACCGACACTATAATAAAGTTAAAAACAAATTGAGTTAGATTTACGCAAAAAAAATGAGCAGACGGCGCAAAACCGTCTGCTCATTTTTTTATCTAATTATCAACTCATACAAAACAGAAGCCATCTGCGCGCGTGTCGTGTAGGACTTGGGTTCCATCAAATTATCCAAGCCGTTGGCGATGTTCGCGGCGGAGAAATACTCCACGGCGGCGCGGGCGTAGGTGTCGATTTGTCCGGCGTCCGTGTATGCCGATAGCGGCTTGCCGTCGTAGCTTTGCTTCGGCAGCTTTTTCATGACGGAGAGCATGTTATACATCATTGTAAACAAGTCCTGCTTCCGTACATAACCATTGGGGTCAAATTTATTATCGCCGACGCCGTTTGCGATTGCCATTGCTTTTGCGGCTGCCAGATAGCCGGTGTAGTACGTATCGCCCGCGTCCGCAAAATTGCTGGAAGCAGACGGATTCTTAACCGGCTCGATGCCGTAGGTTTTCATGAGCATCACAAGCGCCTGAGCGCGAGTAAGCCTTTCGCCGGGCGCGAACAGGTCGTTGCCTACGCCGCTTGCTATGCCCCTGGCCGCGACAAACTCAACAGGATAGTAAAACCAATCCGTCGGCAGCACGTCTTTAAAGCTGATATTATTATGGCCGATGGCGTACTTTGAAAAATGCGCCGTGTTAAAAACAACATGACCCTCATCGTAGAATCCCCACTGGGTCTTCAGCGAACCGTCCGTTGCTATATAGTACGCAACTATCGACTGTGGCTCCTCGCCCTCCGCGAGCGTGTACGGAACCTTTACGGTTACGGAACCGCCTTTATCCTCTCCGAATTCGGAAACAGTCCGTCCCCCCGCCTGAATGTTAAATTCATAAACAGGCTTACCGTTCAGCATTTCCTTCACATTATCTGGCAAACCGGATGTATCTGCCATTGCTACCGTAATCGCCACGTCGCCGGACGCAAACGTATTGCTCACGGCGTTAAGCGCGGCACCGTTAAACGTTATCGTGGCAATTGGTGTATCGATACTGAGCTTAACCTGCGGATTCTGCGCAAGCTGCGAAAATCCGTCCCCAGGAATAAGCGCCGTTACGGTGCTTAACCCGCCCTCGTTACTTACAGCGGGTACTGCTATGGTTATTTCGGGCGATTTGCCGGAAGATATCGCAGCGTTGGCCTCGACCAGCAACAAGTCAACATGCGCCTTGTTCACAGATACTACGGCACTGTCGCCCGCCGATGTAACCTGAACAGCCGGAGCCGCTTCGATAACTACATTCGTAGGTGCATTTGCACTCACTGCAGGCGCAGCCGACGGTTGGTAATTCGTAAACGGTGGTTGATAAACCGTCGTCCCACTGTCGCTGTCATTACCGCTTGAAGATGAGCCGCTCGGCGGAGCCGGTGTCGGTGTCGGCGTTGGCGTAGCCGTAGGTGTGTTTATCGTATAATTCTGAATGAGTATCGCACTATCCGCCATGCCCGCCTTAACAGCAATAGCCTTAATCGTCAGTGTAGTCCCTACATTTATAGCCGAGCTGTAAACCGCGCTTTTATTAGCGCCGCTGACTACGGGGGCAGTGCCGTCCGTCGTATAGAATATCGTCGCGCCCGGTGTCGCGCAGGTCAGCGCAACCGCCTGCGTACCCGAAAACGATCCGCCCGCCGGATTCGCAACCGGTGCAGCTACAATCTCAGCCGGTGCATACATCCCGTTAGCCTGTAGAGCGTAGCCGGGGTTCTGTATTGTAAAGCCCGCCACTGCTTCACCGGATTTTAATATTTTATCGGGAGTGAGGTTGTCGACGGTCGACCACACAGTATTGTTCTGATAAACAGTGCCGACAGCGGGAACGAACTGCGGCGGCGTACCCGTCGCCGTAAATACGGGTACATTATCCACCAGCACGCCCGTTAGGCTGTTTGTCACTATCGTATTGCCGATGATTTTGGTATCGACTGCGCCGAAGCGCCTGTCGGACGTCCATTTCGCGGAGAGGTCGATACCGACGACCGAATTGATGATGACGTTGTCGGTCGCTTCCGTGAAATAATTACGCCAATGCTTCGAACCGGCTGCGGATTCGTCGTCGGAATCGTCTGCGTCGGGGTTTATTTCGGTACTGTCGACGATGTAGTTGCCCTCATAGCCCTGGTCCCAGCTTGCCGTATCGATCTGAATCGCCGGCCAAGTAAGCCCTTGGAAATAGTTGCTGAACACCTTGTTATACATGCCGTAGCTGCGGATACCGCCGACGCCCTGCTTTATGCCGTCTCCCATGAATATATTGCCGTAGACCTGAGAGCGGTCTGACTGGCGGAACGTTACCTGCGACTGGCAGTTTAAGAAGGTGTTAAACCGCACGACGTTATCGTTAGATTTCAGCGAGACGACCTCCGGGTCGCCGTCGGCGTTTTCGAACAGGTTATACTCGATCAGCGCAAACGCATTAGCCGACGAGTAGTTGCCTACGCCTACGCGAATGGTTTCCATTCCGTTCGATATGCGCGGGCCGATGTTCTTGAAATAATTGTGGTCGATACGGTCGTACATCGTCATCATTATAACGCCGTTTTCCGTAGAACCGGTCATCGATATCGTCTGTCCCTTTTCGACTTTTCCATCGAAGAAGCTGTGGTCGATGCGGTTGTTGAAGCTTGGAACGTTCGTACCCGGCTTCAAAACAACGGTCTTGACATCAAACGTCGGGTCGAGATTATCACGCCTGGGCTTAAACGTTGAGCGGGTTATTCTGATATTATTGCAACCGCTTAACTGTAGCGATGTGTCTTCGTACGTCTCAAACCTTATGCCGTCGAACGTAAGGTATTCGCTGTTAGTAATGTTTAGGCTTATCCCGGTGTTCGTAAAAACAGCGCCGCCTACGTTCTGGGCTTTGATGAGAATCGGGCTGGCCGCCGTGCCTTTTGCGGCCGTCACCGAAATACCGGATGTATAGTTACCGTCCGACAGTATTATCGTGTCGCCCGGCGCTGCCGTTTTTATGGCGTTCGACAAATCCGTCGAGTTCGCGACGTATACGGTCGATCCGGAACCCGGCTGCGGGATATCCGCGGACGTAATCGACGCTGGGCCTACCATCGACGGGTCGAGCAGCACCCTTTCGACTGGGTTTGGCGGATCGAGCGGTGGCCTTGTGTTGATTCTGTAAATAAACTCGGCTATCGGGCTTTCCGTGTAATTCGCCGCCGTGACAACCGCCTTGACTATCATTGTCTTGTCAATTGTTATCGGGCTGTTATAGAGCGGGCTTTGCGTAGTGCCTTCCGTTATCGGTGCGCTGCCGTCCGTAGTGTAATAAATCTTTGCGCCCGGTACGGAACTCGACAGCGTTATAGTCTGCGGCGACCAGTACGAACCGGCCGCAAGGCTTGTCGTCGCCTTTTCCAAAACAGGAAGGCTCGGATCTATGCGGATTACCTCAAGCTCGGCTATGCGCACGGGGTTGCCCGATGTATCCGTCAGTGTAGGCTCGCTTACGTTTTCCAGAAGCAGCAGCACATACCGCGCGTTAATCGTGTCGAATGAATGCTTGTAAGTCGTGGAGTCCTGCGGCGTGCGCGAGCTTTCGCCCAGCTTTACCCACGCGGTTGCGCCTATTGCCGTCTTTGTAGGGTCTTTTGTGCCGCTGCGATCAGCTACGGGGCTGGCCGCACCCATTTGCAGCTCGTTGTACGCTTCATCGCTGTTCGTGTACCAAACGCTGTAGCCCGCGAGTTTTTTATTCAGGTTCAGCGTCGAGAACTTTATTACGTTGAACGGTCTCTGTTTCTTCAAATCTATAGCCGCCCATTGTCTATACCCTTCGGCCACAAGCGCCTGACCGAATCTCGTCCCCCAGAACGTCGCCAGATTACCGTCCACTAACAGGTATTTTATTTCGTCGTTGTTGCTGACGGCGGCTGACGTAGTGCCTTGCGTACTGACCTTGACATCAGTGTCCCAACGGCTCTTTAACGCCCAGTTGCCGAAAAATGCGTTGTCCGGGTCGTCGGCGCTGATTATGTAGTCTACGCTTGCTATGTCGCTGTCCGTCATGCCATCTTTTACTGCAAAGGCTTTTAATGCGCCGGTTTGTGATACGATTACGGAACCGCCGCTGTCGACTGACTGGCTGTTCTTTGTCGGTTCGGTGCCGTCTGTTGTGTAGTATATCCTTGCGCCCGGCGTGTCGCTTGTCAGCGTAACGGTCTGCGCCGTCTGGTACCAGCCGCCGGCAGTACCGAATGCGGGGCGCGCTGCCTTGAATGTGTAAAGATGACTGCCTACGGAGCTGTCGAGCATTCCGGTTTTTACGGCCATCGCTTTGACCGTTGTTGTACCGGAAAGTGTTATTGGCATTGTGTACAGCACGCTTAGTGCGCCGCCCGACGTGGGGGTCGTAACCCCGTCCAGCGTGTAATATATTGACGCACCGGCTGTTGGCGTGCTTAGCGTCAGCTGCAACGGCTCATGATACAGCGCCCCGTGTCCCGGCGTCGGTGAAAACTCCGGTGAATCTACTTGATCCGGGTTGTGAATCGTGTAGTCGAAGCTTGCCATATCGCTGTCCGCCATGCCGTTCATGGCCGAGATGGCGTTTATTGTTGTCGTTTGTGTTACGGTTATTGGGTTTGTGTACAGTATGCCCAAGCCCGCACCTGATGTCGGTGTTGTGCCGTCCAGTGTGTAGTAGATTGAGGCTCCGGGTGTTGTCGTTTGTAATGAGACAACCTGCGCGCCTGTGTATGTGCCGGCGGCGGGTGTTGCTGTCGGCATGGCAACCTGCGGCTGGGAGTCGTAGCCGTAGATTTTTATGTTTTGTAGGCCGATGCTGGCTGCGCGTGTCGTCGGAGCTTTGGCCGCCAAAACCATGTAGAACATTATGTACTGCGTCACGATTGTTTCGTTCGACAGGTCGGCCTCGATACCGGAAGTTACGCCGCTTGCCTGAAGCGTATACTCACCTATCGATACCCAGTTATTATTCGTTTGGTAGTTGAATTTCGCGCCGTCAATATTCGTATTGGAAGGTGCGTTAGAAAATCCGCTTAGCTCTGCCCATGCATCGGTGGATTTTGAATTGCCCGGTATAAGTATTTTGTACTTTGAACCTACTACGTCGGCGGCGACATTTGCCGCTGTTACTGTTGCAGTCATCTCCGTCGATGTTATCCGCTTCGGACTGCCCAAGTCGATCGCCCACCACGCGGATCTATGCTCGGTTGCATGGAATTGCGTCGTGTTGCTTTTCCAACCGACGTTGCTGTCGGAATCCGGCAGAGCCTGGTGCCCGCTTGTATTGTTGTTGTTGACTACGCTTACCTTGATGTTTGCTTGAACCGCATCCGTATCCTTGGCCGGAGAAAGTAAAAGCGGCGTGGCCGCCTTTGCGTTTGTTGCCGGGGATATGCTGAATAATCCCACGGTTATTGCGGCAACCAAAATTGCGGACAATATTCTTTTAGACAGCCCGCCCGTCTTTTTAAAAGTGCGACAGAAAAACATAATGCCACCTCCATTAGCATTTATACGATGGTTAAGTTAAGTTCCGAGCCGTGTGCAGTATTATGGGCATACGGTCTTTGGATTATATTACCAAAACGGTCGTGGGATAGAAATACGGTTGGTTTGACTTGTTTGGTGTGTTTTTTTGTTCTGACGGGCCGGGCGCCAATAAAAAAGACATCTCAATTACAAGAGGGGCTTAACCATATCGGTCAGCCCCTCTATTTTTATACTATAAACAACCTTACCGCGCTTACCGCGCCTTAACATTAATCCCAAGCACCCCGCCAAGCCCGCCGCCCGCTATCGACACAGCCAGCAGCGTCACCGTACGCGAGTCGAACCGAATCCCCTTACTCACCGCAAACCCGACAAGCAGCAGTATCACGGCGTAAATAACCCCGGCAACAATCCCCCAGAGCCAGCCGTTTTTCTCGGCACCGCGCGCCGCGTCGAAGCCCGCGATGATTACGGATGCGATGCTTGTTATGACGACTACGACGGGAATATTTTTCTCCGTTACGCCCGAATATGTAATGAGCAGCGAATAACCTATAAAAACGATTATAGTAACGGCACAGGCCATCAAAATCCCTGACGCAAGCGCCATCATACCCGACCGCTTCGCTTCTGTGGCGACACCCTTCGAATCCCTTTTCAAGCTACCAACCCCTTATCATTAAAATCATTGACACGCCTGATATATTTTATTAAGGAAGATTTCGCGTTAGAACTTCAACGCGGACAAAAATTCGCTTTTGATTCAGTTTTGCAACCTGTAAGCGAATTTTCGTAGTATAATATGAAAGAATGTACAAAACTTGACAAGGGGTGTTTGCGTTGCTGAAAATTCTGTTACCGGCGCTTATATATGTTGTTAACATTATTTCTATCACGAGCTTGATTTTCCTGAAAAGAAAGGACATGAGCGTTACGTTCGCGTGGCTTATGGTGTTTATTTTTCTGCCGGTTTTTGGGTTTTTGCTGTACTTTTTCTTCGGCAGTACGCTAAAGCTTCAGATTATGAGCAAGCGCTATAACATGGGCAAAATCGAGGACATCTACCGCGAAGCGATTCATACAAACATCGCCGCGTTTAAGGACAACCCTCAGATAAAAGACCCGCGCACGGCTGATTTTAAGGACATGATACTCATGAACGCCGTCGCGTCGAAATGCTTTTTCACTGAGGACAATACCGCGGAGCTGCTCGTTGACGGCCAGCAGAAGTTTCCGGCGATGTTCAAGGAAATCGCCGCGGCTAAGGAGCATATCAACGTCCTCTACTTCATAATCAAGGCGCACGACGACATCGGCAAGCAACTGATCTCCCTGCTCGCCCAAAAAGCCAAGGAAGGCGTCGAGGTTAGGCTGATATACGACTCGTTCGGCGATACGAAGACGAAGTTTCGCGACTACGAACCCATAATCCAAAACGGCGGGCAGGTGCAGAAGTTTCTGCCGTCACTGTTCCACACGCTCGTCAGCATCAACTACCGCCTCCACAGAAAAATGGTCGTTATCGACGGCAAAATCGCCTACACGGGCGGTATTAATGTAGGCGATGATTATCTTGGGCTTTACCCGAAGATCACGCCGTGGCGCGATACTTCCGTCCGGCTGACCGGCTCGGCCGTGTCGGAGTTGCAGCTACGATTCTTCGAGGATTGGGTGTTCCTGGAGAAGCAGGACAAGAAGTTCCGCTGGCCGAGGATTTCGGAAATGCCACCCAAAGAGCTGCTTACTAAGTTTTTCAAGCTCCCCGAACAGCCCGGTAACGCCGGTGTGCAAATCATCTCCTGCGGCCCCGACAACTACTACGCCACCCACCGCGACAGCTACATGAAAATCATTTGCGATGCCAAGCAGTACATTTATATGCAGACGCCGTATTTCGTACCCGATCAGGGGCTGATGGATTCGCTGCGGCTCGCCGCGCAGTCCGGGGTTGATGTGAGGGTTATGCTGCCGGGGATTCCCGATAAGAAGTTTGTGTATTATGTCACGCTTTCTTA
This sequence comes from uncultured Eubacteriales bacterium, assembly GCA_964546895.1. Taxonomy (GTDB): domain Bacteria; phylum Bacillota; class Clostridia; order Lachnospirales; family CAZJLW01; genus CAZJLW01. The sequence continues at coordinate 8,226 of CAZJLW010000055.1, forward strand.
TGTTGAAGAGTTATTGCGAAACGGTATACGGGTTTACACGCACGCCGGATTCTTACATGCCAAGACGTTTGTTATTGACGACCATGTTTCGTCGATTGGCACTACGAATTTCGATATTCGTAGCTTCCGGCTGGATTATGAGGTTAATACGCTTGTTTATAACGGGGATTTTGCTCGGGTTTGTAGAGAGACGTTTTTGAAGGATATTGAGGATTGCAAGGAGATTAAGCTGGAGGAGTTTGTGATGCGCGGGGCTGGGCATTATGTTATGGAGTCGTTGTGTCGGTTTATTGCGCCGCTGGCTTAGAGGTGTAAATATTGTTATAATTTGTAATATTCTGTTGTAATTGTTGTAAATTTCCCTTAAAATGAACTAATTAGTTGCATAGTCGTATATGTACTCATATCTGCTCATATATTATACTTTTAATATTATGAGTGCGAGGTGAAGTATGTGAACAAGGAAAGTGAAGGTGACAATATGATTAACTTAACCGTACCCTGTAAGATGCCTTTGGTGCTAAGCCAAGCTGACGGCGACAGAATATTAAATGCTTTAAACAAAACACCTATTACTAAAGAACAAAGAACCGAAACTAAACGCAAAGTTCAAGAATTGTTTAGAAAGCCGGTTGAAAATGGAAAATGAATTCTATATTGTCGAAAGTGACGACATAGCAGATGACGAAACAAAGTTCTTTTCTGGACATGAGGTTTTTGACCATTATTTTATAAATCATTCTAAATACGACAATGCCGCAATGCATTATGTCTTAGAATCAAAAAGTAACAAGCTCATTGCTTATTTTTCATTAATGGCTTCTTCTGTTTTCATCAAAACAGGCAAGCAGCTTTCAGCGATAGAAATAAAAATGTTTTCCATTAATAAGGAGTTTCAAGGAAGAGGATTAAGTCAGAAAGTGCTTGATGCAATAGTATTGTTAACGCAATACTATTCGGATAATTTTGTTGGTGCCGACATAATACTTTTACACTCTGTTCCTGTCGAATACGTTGTAAAAATGTATGAGGATTGCGGATTTGATAGGGTTACATCTGATTTTGATGTACACGTTTCCAGTTTTAATGAAAACTGTGTGCCTATGATTAAACTAATGCATTAGTTGCTCGAAAAAACCAGGGAGGAGGAAGCTTTTACCGACTAAAAGCTTCCTCCTCCCTCTTTAACGTTCTCCACCTCAGCGCAACTATCCATATACTTCCAACTACACAATCCTCTCCGAAATAACCCTAAACTCCGGCTTAGTCACAAACGACGAATAAAATACTCCACCCTTAAACTCCATCACCTTTTGCATCCTATACCGCATAACCGGTGATGTAATATAGTCTAGCACCGTCTCTTTGGGTGTCCATATTACCTCCCTAGTTTCATCCGACGGTGTTAAAACACCGCTTTCATAATCACAAATAAAATCAAAAAGCACTTTCGTCGGAACAGGTGTTTTATTATCATAATCCAAGTATTTACCGACATTAGAATAGATACCGCATAAACACCTTACAGTAGCTCTAACGCCGCTTTCTTCAAAAATCTCCCGCAACACACCTGTTTCGATATCTTCCCCTTCTTCTATTTGCCCACCGGCACACTCCCAACCTCTATGCTGCGTTTTAACTATCAAAACATTTCCGTTCTCATCAAAAACATAACCGGCAGCTGCCACCATATGCATCGGAATACCCATGTTCACCCTCCTATCATACAAATAACTAATGCAGCGCCAAACTGCCCTCATCAAGCCGTTTGGCGCTGCACTCTCACCGAATTCTCTACATCCCGCTACTACTTAGTCCCACCAAAATTAAAATAATTTAAAGCATTAAAATAAGAAATATTTCTTACAATCTCTGTAAGCTTCTCCATATCCTCCGGGAACTCCCCGTTCTCAACCCAACCTGCGATCAAATTAATCATTACCCTACGGAAATACTCATGACGCGTATACGACAAGAAGCTCCTCGAATCCGTAAGCATGCCAACAAACCGCGACAGCAGCCCCAAGTTCGCAAGAGCCGTCATCTGCTTCTGCATACCGGTTTTTGTATCGTTAAACCACCAAGCCGAACCGAACTGCATCTTACCCTTCGTTCCGCCGCCCTGGAAATTACCAATCATAGTAGCCAGCACATCGTCACTATTCGGGTTAAGGCTGTACAGAATTGTTTTCGGCAGCTTGCCCTCGCGCTCCATGCTGTCGAGGATTTGCGAAATAGCCTTGGAATTCGTAGCATCAGAAATCGAATCATAACCCGTATCCGCGCCAAGCTTTTTGAACATATTAGTATTATTATTACGTTGCGCATCCATATGAAGCTGCATAGCCCAGCCCAACTCCGCATAACGCTTGCCGAGGTCTACCATGATACGCGTCTTGTAAATCGCGATGTCGCGCTTAGTAAGCGGCGAACCGCCGAGCGCCTTTTTGAAAACGGCCTCGATCTCGTCAGACTCGGCTTCCTCGTAAACCGGCGGTTCAAGCGCGTGGTCGGACAAGCGGCAGCCTTCCTCATGGAAGAACTGAATACGTCCGTACAGCGCGTCGATCATATCGGCGTAAGTCTTTATCGCTCTGCCGCAAACAGCCGACAGCTTCGCAACGTACGCGCAGAATCCGTCAGCTTCTATATTCATTGCATTTGAAGGACGCAACGTCGGCAACACGACGCATTTAATCCCGCTCTTGCGGATTTTTATGTGATGCTCAAGCGAATCCGCCGGGTCGTCCGTCGTGCAGATGTGCGTTACGTTGAACTTCTCAAGAATTTTCCAAACGGTAAAATCATCGCTCGCTATCATTTTATTACAAGTTTCCCATACTTCCTTGGCTGTTTTCTTCGACAGCAGACCGTCGTAATTAAAATACTTCCGCAGCTCCAAATGCGTCCAGTGATAAAGCGGGCTGCCGATACATTCCTCGATAGTTTCGCACCATTTCTCGAACTTCTCGTAATCCGGAGCGTCACCCGTAACGTATCGTTCATCAACGCCGTTCGCGCGCATAAGTCGCCATTTGTAGTGGTCACCGCCGAGCCACATTTCCGTGATGTTCTTGAATTTTTTATTGTCGGCTATTTCCTGCGGGTTCAGATGGCAGTGGTAGTCGATAATCGGCAAATCCTTTACCTCCGCGTATAGCTTCTCAGCCACCTTGTTTTGAAGCAAAAATCCTTCGTCTAAAAATTTTTTCATAGTAGTCCTCCTCATATATTTTTGGGGATCTCGTCCCGAAGAACAGCCTTGCCGCATTGACGCGACACCGCCACATCAATAAGGCGTTGATTTGATGAGCCGCGAAACGGCAGTTCCAAGTCCCTTTTTTCATGAATGTATCGTCCGTCAACCAATAAGTCGCTGGCGGAAAGCAGTGCAATAATATCAATGTTATTAGTGCCGACGAGCTGTTCATAAGTGTATCCCGTATATGTCACGATATCCAAGCCAAGCTGCTTTACAGCGAAAGCTACCTCAGTAAGCTCGGACGCTTGCATAAACGGCTCGCCGCCGGAAAATGTAACGCCCCTGATTTTTTTCGTTTGCTTCTTTAATAAACGAATCACCTGCTTAGCGGAAAAATCCGTGCCTCCGTTACAATCCCAGCTTTCGGGATTATGACAATGCGCACACTTGTGTGGACAACCTTGCGTAAAAATAACAAACCTAATCCCAGGCCCGTCCACAAAACTCTCCGGCGTGATGCCCGACAACCGCATAATACTACCTCCGAAAATCATTCAACGGGAGTATCTCCCGTTTTAATTAAGCTTCTGATGAACCTGGCGGTGCTGTACCTCCGCAAGCTTGCTGTCGTTAAACCGGTCGAGAGTGGACAAGTACCCGGTTATGCGACGCACGCGGCTTATTTCGCCGCTGCCGCACTTCGGGCATATTTCGTCCGAAATCACTCCGTTGAACCCGCACTCATTACATATATCAACCGGAAAATTTACGGCGGCGTAGCCCATATCCGCCTCAGCCATAGCCCTAACCAGCGTCTCGAAGGCCTCGATGTTTTGCCCGGGAGCGGACGGCAGCTCAACGTATGAAATATGCCCGGCGTTGCAGTATTTATGATAAGGGCCTTCAATCGCTATTTTATCAAGCGCTTTTATCGAATACTCCACCGGAACGTGGAACGAGTTCGTGTACCATTTTTTATCGGTTACGCCGGAAATAACGCCGAAGCGCTCAACATCCAGCTTTGTAAATTTGCCACTTAGCTGCTCGGCCGGTGTAGCAAGCAGTGAAAAATTAAGCCCATGTTTTTCCGAGGCATCGTCGCAAACGCGGCGCATATGGCTTACGATTAATATACCCAGCGCCTGAGCCTCCGTGCTTTCGCCGTGGTGTTTGCCCGTCAGTGCGACAAGGCATTCCGCAAGCCCGATAAACCCTATGCTGAGCGTTCCGTGACGAATCGCCTTTTCTATCGAATCATTCGGTTGTAAATCCTCGCTGCCAATATATAGCTTTTGCCCCATCAGGAATGGGAAATCCTTTACCTTCAGCCTTTTCTGCACATCATAGCGCGTCAAAAGCTGCTTAATACAAAGCGCTAATATATCGTCAAGTGCTTTCCAGAAAGCCGACAAATCCTTACGTGCGCATATACCAAGTCGCGGCAAATTCACAGTCGTAAAGGACAGATTCCCGCGGGAATTGGTTACGGCCGGGCCGTTGCAGTTCGCCATAACTCTCGTCCTGCAACCCATATACGCCACTTCCTCTTCCCGAAACGGAGCGTTGAAGCTGGAATCCTGAAAGGAAAAGTTAGGAAACAACCGTTTGCACGCAACCTTCATGCTTAACTGAAATAAATCGTAGTTAGGGTCGCCCGGTTCGAGGTTTATATCCTCTTTGAGCTTGAAGCAAGCGTTCGGAAACAGCGGCGTTTCGCCTTTGCCAAGTCCTTTTTCGTATGCAAGCAAAAAACATTCCGTAACCATTCGACCGCCCTCGGAGGTATCGGTGCCGAAGTTTACGCTTGAAAACGGCACTTGGGCGCCGGCTCTGGAATGCATCGTGTTTAGATTATAGATGAAACCCTCCATAGCCTGATATGTTTCGTCCTTTGTGCGTTCATAAATAAGCTTTTCAAGCTTATCTTCGTCAGCGGACAGCCCAAGCTCGTGAAGGTTTTCGCGAAGCTGTTTCTCCTGCCGCTTTTTTTCCAGCCCAACATAAACCGCCAAGTCCCTGTCGAAATAAGCGAACGACTGCCCGCCGTGCATATCGTTCTGATTGCTTTGAAGTATAATAGCGGAAAGCGCGGCTGCAGTTTTTATGCCCTTCGGCGGGCGTATGTACCCGTGACCGTTGTTGAACCCCTCACGCAGCAGACGATCCAGCGGTATTTGCAGACATGTGAGCGTTTTGCCATACCACGACAGATCGTGGATATATATGTCGCCGTTGTTATGGGCGCGGGCTTCATCCTCGGGAAGCACACGCTTTAGATAGTAGTTCTTAGAGGCGATCTCGGATATTTGCAGCACCTTAGCCGACGGCGAATTACCCACGTTGGCGTTGTCGCGGCTGGTTTCGTGCAGGATTTCCGAAACGGCGTCCATCAGCTCGCTTCTCGCATCCCTCAGACGCGAACGGTTCTCACGATACAGTATATAGGACTTAGCCGCCTTCGCATGGCCTTTTTCGATTAAGACCATTTCGACCAAGTCCTGCACGTTCTCAACGGTAAATTTATCCTCGTCGTACTCTGCTTTGAGTTTTTTCATGACCTCAAGCGTCAGTTCCACTGCGAGCTGTCGGTCTGCTTCGTTACCGGCAGCCAGTCCCTTGAAAATAGCGTCCGTTATTTTGCTATCCTCAAAATCCTGAACCCTGCCGTCACGTTTAATGATTGTTGTAAACATCATATGACTCCGTTCTTTATGTTTACTTGCACCTCGGTTATTTAATGATAGTTTTCAACGCCGCCTCGTCTTTCAATAGCATATCCGAGAACGCCGCGTTATCGTCAAAAAGCTTTTGCATCACGGGTAAGCCCGCGAGTATGTCGCCCGGCTCCTTAAAATACGCAGGCAGCGCGGCCGCCAACTCCTTCGAGCAGCCCAGCGAAATCGAATAGACAAAATTACCTTCCCACAAGCCAAGCTCACCCGCATAAGCGGCGTCCATTCCCGCGAAATCCTTCAAGAACCGCTTAAACGCCATCCAGCGCTCATAATGCTCCTGTCCGGCAGGCGTCCGCTTACGGAAATGCTTGCAGTAAAAAACGGTATAAAACCCGAGTATCCCGACGAACAAGTACCTAGTCCCAAACCCGTTCGCCAACAAAAACGCGGCATACAAAATAAAAACCGCGCCGACTATAATCCCAAAACTAACAGCCTTACTCCTAGACATAAAAAACTTCCGCGTTTCGGCGTCCTCGCCGACCAACTTCGCCCATGCGCCGTACCGTTCACGAAAATGCGCCGTCTCGTACGGGTTGGCCGCTATCTCGGGCAGCTTGAACGGCTTTTCAAGCAGCCAATCGAGCAGGTACTTCTCATGCCGCGACAGCCCCGCCGGGTCGCGCGGCGTTTCCGCCATCAGGTAGCCGCCGGAAACAAGGTGCAGCGTCGTCGCAATTATGTCACGCGAAAAGATATGCCCACCGTTAACCAGATATGACATCACCGCGGGCGGGTACGTATCTGGCAACCGGTTGCAGTATTTGTGGTTAAATTTAATTTTGTATGGTCTGCCAAAAACAACATACAGCAGCGCCATCAAAGCAATCCAAACAAACGTCAGCTCGCGCACCGAATACTGGTGGGCAAGCGCGACGCGTAGCAAATCGGTCAATTGTTGTCGCACAAATCCTTTCCGTTAAAAATAAC
>CAZJLW010000055.1:15192-16447 GCA_964546895.1 uncultured Eubacteriales bacterium
GAGCATACCTCTTGAACGGCCTGAACAGCCTCGACAAACAGCGCGTCCGAATCACAAGCTACATTAATAATGTCGCCATCCGAATCTAACGCAAAATCAATAGCATCATCAACTGAGCCGAACACCCCCGCAGAACCCGCCTTCCGCAGCGCGTCCAGACAATCAGACGTAAGCGGAGCCGATTTCGAATACGAGCTTACGAAAATTTCATGCGCACGCACGGACGTGTCCGCCTGAGCGGGCAGTTCCCGGCACAGCCGTATCATCTCGCGAATATGCGACGGCGTAGTGCCGCAGCATCCGCCGAGCAGCGACGCGCCGCCCGCGCGAATGTCTCGCATATCAGCCGCGAACTCATCGGGCGTAACGTTATACCTAGCGACGCCGTTCACCGTTTCGGGCAGCCCCGCGTTCGGCTGAACAAGAATCGGCAGCCGCGTAATCGCCGCGATGTCCCGCGTAAGCTGTTTTATACCGGCGGGACCTTGCCCGCAGTTAATCCCGAGGACATCGACGCCTAACCCTTCAAGCACCGTCACCATCGTAGTGACATCGCAGCCCGTGAGCGTTCTGCCGGAATTTTCGAATGTCATCGTGCAAATAATCGGGAGCTGCGTGTTTTCCTTTACGGCAAGAACAGCGGCCTTTATCTCGTACAAATCGGACATAGTTTCGATAATAACGCAGTCCGCTTCGAACTGCTCCGCTAAAACAGCCAATTCCTTGTACATTCCGTAGCATTCATCAAACTCCATATCGCCGTACGGCTTAAGCAGCCGACCCGTCGGCCCCATATCGAATGCAACAAGGCAACCGTCGCGCAGCTTCGCGGCTTCCTTCGCGCAAACCATACCGCGCTCGACGACCTCGCGCATCTGCGGCAAGCTACCCGCTCCGAACGTATTCGCCGAAACAAAATCGCAACCCGCCTCGACATAAGCCTTGTGAATACCAATAACAATCTCCGGGCTGTTTATATTCATCAACCCCGGCACCTCGCCCGGTTTAAGCCCCGCCCCTTGCAGCATCGTACCCAAACCGCCATCAAAAAACACCACGCCGCTGCGCAGCTTGTTACCGAACCGCTCTTTAGCGCTTGTGTTTGTAGTCATTGTCATGACTTGTCCTCCTTAACCAAATTCAGATAAAAAAAGCGTTTCCTAAAAACGCCCTTTGCCTGAAACTTTTTAATACTTTTTCTTAATTATACCTAATGCTGTTTTTAAGTTAAAGGGTTTTCAAAAAAATATTTCAA
>CAZJLW010000055.1:16547-19950 GCA_964546895.1 uncultured Eubacteriales bacterium
GCAGTACCGTCGTGATACAGCAAGTAGTATATATAATGTTCATTCTCGATTTGCGCAGTAATCGCGGCTTCGTTCTGAAAACGGCTCAGCATGTAGCTGACTTGGTTCGCGCCGATTATCGGCGTGTAATGCTCCGTCCATATATGACCGGCCATGTCCGACACTAGTTTAATGTCGGCGGCCGACTCGACTTTTTTAAAATTTACACTCACTCAGCATCGCCTGCGGGTGCTGCTTCGTCAGACGCTACCTCTTCCGGCATGTCAGTATCTGCCGCTGTCTCTGCTTCCGGTGTCGCCTCGCCTAAACCGTCAGCTTCTTTCTTCGACAGGCTGATCTTCTTGTTCGCCAGATCGATTTCTGTAATTTTAACCTTAACGACTTCGCCGATTTTCAGCACGTCGTCGGGCTTGGCAATATGCCTGTTCGCGATTTGAGAAATGTGAATAAGTGCATCGATACCGTCGGCAAGCTCTACGAACGCTCCGAACGGAACCATTCTTACGACCTTACCCTCGACGATGTCGCCTACTGTGAACTTACCGGGTACGCTTGTCCACGGATCGTTGCTGATATCCTTAAGAGAGAGAGAGATTTTGCCCTTTTCCTTGTCCAGCTCCAGTACGTTAACCGTTACGGTGTCGCCTACTGCCAGCACATCTTTAACCTTTTTGACGCGACCCCAAGACAGCTCGGAGATGTGAATAAGCCCGTCAATACCGCCCAAATCCACAAAAGCACCGAAATCTACTATGCGGCTGACAACGCCCGTAACGCGGCTGCCGATTTCAAGCGAAGAGAACACGCGTTCTTTGTTGCGAGTCTGTTCGAGTGTGGCAAGCTCTTTGCGTCCGGCGACGATACGCCTTTTTGCGCGGTCGTACTCCAAAATGTTGAAATCCAGTTCCTTACCTTTAAATACTGTCAAATCCTCAACGTATCTGTTGGAAATCTGCGAAGACGGTACGAAAACACGTACGCCGTTAATAAGAGCGATAAGGCCGCCCTTAACGAGATCGATGATTTTGCCTTGCATCGGCGTCTTGTCCGCGAAAGCCTGCTCGATTTCCACATAATTCTTCTGGGCGTCGATCTTCTTTTTGGAAAGCTGAACGTTACCCTCGCCGTCGTTAACACGTACTACGTATACCTCGACAACATCCCCGGGCTTCAGCAAATCCTCGATAACGGCGGTGGGGTCGTCCGTTACGTCGTGGCGCGGTATTATGCCGTCCGACTTGTAGCCCAAATTCACCGAGACCTCACCGTTTGCTACTTGTATTACAGTACCTTTAACAACGTCTCCTGTATGTAAAGTAACAAAGGATTCATCAAGCATTTCCTCAAATGATTGATTGTTTTTAGCGTTTTCCAGCTCACTCATAAAAAATAAAGCCTCCTTTAATATGTCCGGTGAAGTCGAGGCACCGGCTGTTATACCAATTTTATCATCTGCATTGAAAATATTCAACTGCAAATCGTTAATTGTTTCAATAAATATAGCATATTGGCAGATATTTTTACAAATGCTGTACAGCTTTGTTGAATTCGAGCTGTTTTTATCGCCTATAACAATCATTTTCGACGCCCACGCCGCAAGCTGCGCCGCTTCGCGCTGCCGGTTCGCCGTCGCCTTACAGATAGTGTCATATATATTTATATCCACATTTAATTTACTTATATAACAAAGTATGTCGTTGTATACATCCGACAAAAACGTTGTTTGAGCAACTATAGCATATTTTTCATTTTTTTCAAAGACAAAATTTTGTATTTCTTCAAAATTTTCGCAAATACGGCATTTCGATCCGGCGAAACCCGCTATTCCGATTATCTCGGGGTGCGCCGCGTCGCCCGCTATTATAATGAAGCGACCCGCAGCACTGTTCTCCGCGACGATGTTGTGGATTTTGCGCACATCGCGGCATGTGCAGTCGATATACGCAACGCCCCGCGCCTCAAACTCCCTGTAAACCTCCGGTGCGACACCGTGCGCGCGTATCACTGCTGTTTCGTCAGGGCGGATTTCGTCGACGCGCTCGACAGCCCTCGCCCCTCTGCGTTCGATGTCTGACGTCACCTTCTTATTATGAACGACTTGGCCGAGTGTACATATTTTTGCCGTGTCAAGATTTTTGTAGACCGTGTTTACGGCGTTCGCCACTCCGTAGCAAAATCCCGCCGACTTCGCAACTCTTACTTCCATCAGGCTTCACTTCCGTTACTGTCCTTCGACATTAGTTCATTTATTTTGCGCATTACCTCGTCCGTCACGTTTTGCAGTCCTTGCTTGCCCGTGCCTTCGCCCGCCGACAGCGGCTGCCCGAACGTTATCGTAACCGGCGAGAACAGCTTGTACGTCGACTCAATACACGCCGGGAGCAGCTTCGCCCCGGTTTTGTGCGCAAAAAACGCCGCACCCGTTTTCCCGGCCGCGGAGTCGAATTCCTTTTCCCGTTTGCCTTGCACGAAAAGCATGAGCGCCTCGTTGTTCTTTAGCAGCTTAAGCGCCGTCTTGTACGAGCTTAAATCCGCACTCGCCCTGTCAACCGGAAACACGCCCAGCGCACGAATAAGAGTGCCCAGCGCCTTATTCTCAAACAGCTCCTTCTTCCCCATGAAGCGCAGCTTCCTACGCGTCAGCAGCCCGAACATCACCGAGTCAAAATTGCTCACGTGATTGGCGCAAATAATAAGCGGCCCCGTCATCGGGACATTCTCCCGCCCGTACGCCTTCATTCGGAACAAAACCGAAAATATAACCAACACAATCGCCCTAGCCACAGCGTAAAACGCCCTGCCAAACATCTAATCACCCGCCCATTTCTTCTGGGTTACTACTTTATTACAATTGCGGAAGATTGTCTATATAAGCCTGGAAATTTTTTTGGTAAATTTATTACGTTTTGTTGACACGGCAGTTTTTTTTTGCTAAAGTATCTCAAGGCTCGTTACGAGCATCGTTTGGAGAAGTACCCAAGTGGTTCAAGGGGCTCGCCTGGAAAGTGAGTAGGTCGGGAAACCGGCGCATGGGTTCAAATCCCATCTTCTCCGTTATAATCTTTCAAAAGCTGTCGAATTAGGTTTGACAGCTTTTCGTGTATAGTTGGAGAATTAGTTAATTAAGAAGAAGGTAATATGGTGTCTAACAAATCAACTATATACTGGTTTGAGCCTGCTTTTTATTTGTTTTTTGGATTATTTCATATGCACAGAATCTGGGGGCTAATTGACAGAAAATCCTATGCAGTTTATTGGCTTAACGTTCTTGATGAAAAAAATATTATGTACTATGTTTTAATGATAACTCTTTTAATACTTTGCATCAGTGGAATTGCTGTTTTTGTCAAAAATATAGGTAAAAATTATTGGTGGCGTTTTATTTATATTTTTGGCGGTGGCT
>CAZJLW010000056.1:0-12731 GCA_964546895.1 uncultured Eubacteriales bacterium
GTCAGCACAGAATAGTCCACATCCGCACCGGCTCCACCACCCGCCGCCTTTTCAAGCAAGCTGCACGTCCGCGCATGTGTGTACTGCACGTACGCGCCTGTCTCGCCGTCGAAGTTCAGTATCTGCCCCCATGAGAACAGTGTGTCCTTCACACGGCTGTTGTAGAGGTCGTGGAAGATGATACAGCCGATACCGATTTGCTCAGCGATTTCTTCCTTGTTCGGCAAATCCGGGTTCTTTTCACTGATAATCTCTGCGATTTTCGCGACGGCCTCGTCCAGCAAGTCGTCCATTTTCAGGACATTGCCCTTACGCGTCGCAAGCCGCCCGGACTCGAACGAATACAGCCCGTAAGAAATATGCAGCATGTCCTTCGCCCAGTCGTAGCCCATCATCTCGACGACCTTCATCCACTGCTGAAAGTGCAATATCTGTTCAACGCCCGTTACGTACAGGCTCTTGTAAAATCCGTATGAGTTTTTGCGGTCGAGCGCGGCGGCAATGTCGCGCGTCGGGTACAGCGTCCCGCCGTCTCGGCGCAGAATCAAACACGGCGGCATATTATACGCCTCGAGATTGACGATCATCGCGCCGTCACTCTCAACCAATAAGCCCTTCTGCTTCAGCTCCTCGACGACGGGTGCCATCTTGTCGTTGTAATAGCTCTCGCCCGTGTAATAATCAAACGTAATGCCCAGCCGCTCATAAATCTTCTCGTACGCCACCTTGCTTATGTCGTAGAACCATTTCCATAGCCGTAACGCTTCCGCGTCGTTCTGCTGCATTTTCAGAAACGCCGCGCGCGCCTCGTCCTCAAGCGAAGCGTCCCTCTCGGCCTCGTCGTGAAATTTTATATACAGACGCATAAGCTCGTCGACGCCGCCCGCGTTAACGGCGGCTTCGTCGCCCCATTTTCTGTACGCCACGATGAGCTTGCCGAACTGCGTACCCCAGTCACCCAGATAATTAATCGCCACGACGTTATACCCCAGGTACTTATAAATATTATATATCGCGTGTCCGATAACCGTCGTGCGCAAATGCCCGATATGAAACGGTTTTGCGATATTCGGCGACGAGTAGTCGATGACTATCGTCTTACCGTCGCCCTCGTCCGAGCGGCCGTACACAGCGCCTTTGTCGGCGACGTCCGTCATTACCGTTTTCACGAACGTTTCACGGTTGACATAGAAATTTACGTAAGCCCCTGCCACCTTCACGTCGCTGACAAACGGTGGCTTTTTTACTGCCGCGGCAAGCTCCGCCGCGATTACGTTCGGCGACTTCCGCAGCGCCTTCGCCAGCCGGAAGCACGGAAACGCAAAATCCCCCATGTCGGGATTCGGCGGCGTTTCGAGCCAGCTCGCGCAATCCTCGCCACCCGGTAAGGCACCGCCGCTCAGTAAGGCTTCGTTTATTATATTCGCTATATCGCTTTTAAAAATCATAATATCCTCCTTCTGGTTCTTAACGAGTAAAAATGCAATATCACAGTCAAAAAATACGTATTATAAAAGACCAGCAGCGCCGATTCGACGATGCGCGGTATCCATAAAAACATGAACGCTTTATCGCCGAGCAGCATATACTGTTTAAGGATCAGTGTGTTCGCCGTCGTACCCAACAGCGACGGCACCCCTACGCAGACGATAAGCTTCAGAAAGTTGTTGCGAAAAAACATGGCGTTAGCAGGCAGCTCCCCACCTCGTCGTCGGTTAGCGGCTGCGTTAATGACACTTCCCGCCAAAAACGTCAGCAGACCCGCCGCGCACAAATAAATCAAGCCGAGCGTGACGCTGACCGACTTTACGCCGATGGCGCCGATAAAGCCAGCGTATCCGCCGCCGGGAAACAGCGACACCCACAGCAGGTTCGCGCCGCCAAGCACACCGGCCACGGCAAAAAAGATTACATACGCGATGTTAAAATACCTCGTGTTAAGCTTGTCCGCTTTGAGCCAAAAATAACCAATCAAAAACGATTTCAGAAACGCAACGACAGTAAGCGGCGGGATATATCCGCCGATGGGCTTTAGGAGAAAAGTGATGATATCGGTAGCAGCCGCGGCGATTCCACCGTACAGCGGCCCTGCGGCGATTGCCGTAAAAATAATAAACGGCCCTCCGAACGTAATTTTCACCATTGGGACGCCGCCTATCGGTATATAAAAGCCCGAAAGTGTATTGATAACGACGGCAAGCGCAATAAAAACGCCCGTCAGCGTGACCTTCCGTACAGTATCGGCCGTTGAAATTTTGTAAATGCTCATCTTAACCTCCAAAAATTGCTCCACGCAAAAATACTGCGTTGCATACGATCATGCAAGACGCAGTATAATAATACATATTTCAAGGAATAATTGCAATAAAAATTCACAACCCGGCTAGAACGGAAACCTGACGGCCATGCTCAACTCCTGATAAATGACGTTAACGACGAATTGCAGCAGCAGATAAAAACTGCCGCAGAAGCATGCGATTTTGACAATCTTCCCGCTAAGCGCTCGTTCGCCGTCAAAAAACGGTTCGATAATGGTATGCAGCAGTCCAATCAAAAAAATCTGTCCGATAAGCACGTAAAAATCTCTCATAGTTTATCACCTTATCCAAAGTTGCGTTTGTGCTGCCAATACAATTTATATGCCGGAAAATTTATTTAATTCTTTATTTTTTTTTGAAATTGTAAGATAATGAGTAAGAGGACGAAAAAGCCGCTTGCGAGCTTTTTCGTCCGGGAATGAGGCGTCAAAAACGCCTGAGGTATAGAAGAAAGGCGGTAGACAATATGAAACGCGCTATAAAAACAGCATTGGCGATAACAGGGCTTGTTGCGGTTCCGGTTTTTGTGAACCAGTACATTTTTACGAGAGCCAATCTGAAACGGGTTTCAAAAAGCAATGAATTGTATTACGAATCGCGTCACGGCGATGTGCGATATATAAAAGAAGGCAACGGCGAGCCGCTGCTGCTGGTGCATGGCATCGGTGCGGGTGTCAACCTATACGAGTGGGAACGCAGCATAAAATCGCTGTCCAAGCATTACACGGTGTACGCACTGGATTTGCTGGGCATGGGGTTTTCGGATAAGCCCCAAATGACGTACTCGTCGTATTTTTTCATCACTCTTATTAACTCCTTTATTAAGGACGTAATCGGCGAAAGCACGAACATAATAGCAAGCTCAAATTCAGGCGCGTATGCAGTCATGGCATACTGCTTCGAACCGGAGCTATTCAAAAAAATCATGCTAATCTCGCCGACGGGCGTAGGCGACACAAAGAGCGCCGTCAAACCGACTGATCTTATTGCGAAGTGGATAATCGATTCGCCGGTTTTAGGCACAAGCATATACAACGCAGTGTGCAGCCGCGCGTATATCAAGTGGTTTCTGGAAAACAAGTGCTACGCAGACAAATCGGCAGTTACGCCGGAGCTTGTAGACAAGTATTACCACGCGTCACATTACGGCGGGGCGAATGCGAAGTATATCTTCGGGGCGTTTATATCGAAGTTCCTCGATGTCAATATCGACTACAAGCTCAGCAAAATCGCAATACCCGTCCACATAATATGGGGCGAGGAGAATGATTTGAACCGGTTGTATAATTATAGGGAGATTAAAAAGGCGAACGATAAGATAAGCCTGACCGTATTCGAAGGCGCGAAGCTACTGCCGCATGTTGAGAATCCTAAGGCGTTTTATAGTGAGTGTCGGAAGTTTTTCGGGTAGGGTTCTGAGGGTAGTGGGACGTAGGTTAAGGGAAGTAGGGAAATCGGAATATGCAAAAAGTAGGCGGGTGCGGAGCACCCGCCGTTTTTATTGTTCGTATAGCGGTTTTTGTTACATACAGTTTTGAGCCATAAACATAAGTTTTGATTTTTATGCAAGCGTGATGTATAATATGAGCATGAAAATAAATTTGGAGGTGAGTAGTTTGGCAGTGCCCATCGAACTACAAACATTCTTAGTACAAACCAACGGCACAGTAACTACAGCCCAAGCAAATAATATCGGCGTTTCAAACGAGCGATTACGTTTACTCGTAAAATCAGGCGAGTTAGAACGTGTCTCGTTCGGCGTCTACGCTTCGCCGAATGAGTTCGTTGATAAAATGTATACCGCACAATTGCGTCGGCCAAAAATTATCTATTCTCACGAAACAGCCTTGTTTCTACATGGTCTGACTGATCGTGATCCTATCAGTTACACAGTAACAGTTCCAACAGGGTACAACTCCACAAGGTTACGTGTCGAAGGTTTTATAGTTTTTGCGATCAAGCGAGAGCTGCATGAAGTCGGCATTACCCATCTTACAACTATGTTTGGAAACACCGTCGCTGTTTATGGATTGGAGCGTACTATATGCGACTGCTTGCGCAGCCGGAACCAACTAGACATCGCTATTGTAACCGACGCAATAAAGCGTTACTCCAAGCGAAAAGATAAAAACTTGAATACGCTTATGTACATGGCAAATGTATTCAAAGTGACGAAGTTACTGAGAAACTATATGGAGGTGCTTCTTTGAGGACGTCAACACAACTGAAAGCTCTTATATGCAACCTCTCTACAAAATCAAATGTAAACCATGAGGTTCTGCTACGCAATTTCATGCTGGAACGTTTTTTGGAACGCGTTTCCATGTCAGCATATAAAAGCAACTTCATCTTAAAGGGCGGTATGCTTATCGCCGCTATGGTTGGAATCGACACGCGCAACACTATGGACATGGATGTCACCATCAAAGGCCAAGAACTATCTTCAGCCGAAGTAACTGCCTTATGCAATGATATATTAGCCATACAAATAGATGACGGAATGGAATTTAAACTTCGCAGTATCAAAGAAATCCGAGAAGAATCCGACTATCCCGGATACCGTGTGTATATCGATGCATCATTTGATAAAACACGGCAAACTCTTAACATAGACATCACCACCGGTGATTATGTAACGCCAAAAGAAATCGAATACAACTTTAAGCTGATGTTCGATGATAGGATAATCAGTATAATGGCCTACAACCTAGAAACGGTGTTAGCTGAAAAGCTCGAGACTACGATAACTCGAGGTGTTACAAATACCCGCATGAGGGACTTCTATGACATTTATATCCTAATCAATACCCAACCATATGATAGCGATATTTTTAAGGCGGCATTGCACAGGACAATCGAAAAGCGTGGTACCGTAGAGCAAATGTCGAACATATCGGATACTATACATACGCTTGAAGAAAGTCCAATAATGATTAACCTATGGCAGAGATATCAAAAAAATTACTTTTATGCGATAGACATATCGTGGGATATGGTCATAACTGCTATAAAAATTCTTGCAGGGAAGGTAACCGACAAAAGTTTATAATAGTCATATAAAAGGCAAAAAATTAGGCGGGCGCGAAGCGCCCGCCGTTTATATGTAAATTTTTTCATCTACATCTCCCCAAACCCTTCCCGCAAATACTCCAATATCCTATCTTCATCATTACAAACCATCTCAAAGCAATCTGCAATCACACCACGCACCGTTTTATTTCTAAGCCCCCTCGCCCACTCAACCCGCTCGCCGCCCTTATACTCTCCGATAGCATTCCAAGCAATCCACAAGACATCATGCGTCCTCCAAAACAACTCATGTATACGGTTATAAGTAAGCACTTCCTTACTCAGCACCTCCGACGCACGCAGCGGATTCATAGCATAACCAAGCATCGCCCGTTGGTCTATCGGCTGACCAATCCACCCGGAAATCCGGTCGCGCATTTTCAGAAGCTCCTCATCGGTAAGCCCTTCAAAATTAGCATCATTCCTCATGAAATCTACCGAATTCCTAAAATACCGCTTCTCCTTCATGCTCTCCATGATTTTTATTCCACGCACAAACACATCTTTCAGCGTAACAGTAGGCGCTTTCTTCTCGCCCAAAATAAAAGCATGTCCACCCTTTTCATACCAGTCGGGCATTATAAACAACCCGTCCTCGTCATATCCGGCAGGTTCCGTATACGGCTTACCCCAATAACCCTGCGAGCCGTCAAGCCCATACAAAACACCGTCATCATCGTAACCTGTCACGAGTACCCAACTGTACTTCCGCCCGAACAACGCCAGCACCGGAACACCTTTGTCAATCGATGCCTTAATCTTTCCAAAATCCAAATCTTTATCATCATTCTGGAAAATCAACTCTTCAAAATCATATCCGGCGTAGTCCATAGTAAACCCTATGTACCAGTCAAACTTTCGAAGCAACACATTACAGGTCTGATTCCAGTCCTCGCTCATATGCTCGTCGTCCGACAAGTCGATTTGCATAAACCCAAACCCGGTCACAGCGGTATACAGGTTATAGAGTTCCTCGTGCTTGGCCGTGATTCCCTCCGCACGCATGAGCATCGATACAAAACAAGCTGTAAACCGCACAGTTTCGCACCCGTTCGGGAAGTTAACAACGTCTGGTATTATTTTCTTCATGGTCATTCCTCCGCATGTTTTTTATATATGATAACTCACAAAACTTGACATGTATATGTCTGATTAATAAACAATCTGGAAATATATGTAGCACTCGCATAGGAATTTATACACCAGTGTGTATACTCTATTCGACAAAAAACAAGCCATCAAGTTCAAACTTGATGGCCACTGTACTACGAGTTTATTTTTGTTTTCTTATGTAACAATTAATTGATTCAATGCAACAATACGCCTATTTCGCAAGTAAAACGGAAAGGTTGCGTGGGAGCAACGGCAAATAATTTTCAAGGCAAAGGAGATGTACTTTCTCCATCATGGCTTGTGGTAAATCCTCAAGACGAATACCATCCAAGATCAGTTGCGTTTCGTCCTCATCAAACTCAACCGATGACTCAATATTATTAATATAAGGCTTATTCATTGGGCAAGCAACTTGGCAGACTATACATCCATGCAAGCTATTGTGGGCTGAAGCGGAAAGCCAGTCGGGAAAGCCTTCAGCATCAATAAACTCATTCAGATAAGTAAGACATTGCTCTGCTTTAATAATATGCCTATCAACTTTTATTGCGCCAGTAGGACAGCTTGCAAGGCATTGAGAACAACGTTCACAAGCCCCCATTCTTCTTAATTTGAATAATTCGTGGCTGTCACATGAAACGTCCGAATAAAAGGCTTTAAGATTTATAAAACTCCCCATTCCTTCAACGTACGTAACGTTATTTCGACCGTATAAGCTAAGTCCGCTTCGTACAGCAAGAGGCTTCATTGGCAGACTCTTTACTTCCTTTACATGATAACCTTTCGGATTGAGTATGGCGTTCAGTATACTTCCTACTTTTTTAGAATTATCTATATGCGGAAGATAATCCTCATTTGGAAACGAGTAACATTTCCCCTTCCACTTAAACTTTGCCAAGACATATGGCTTCGGCATGGCCGTTACAATTATTGACCGAACCGTAAATTGTAAATTCGGTAATTTAAATGAAAAAAAATCCTTCGCAATTAAGTCAATTAAATCCGATTTGTATTCACCGTCTCGAACTGAATGAATATCATTTTCAAGTACTTCTAAAACTTTTATAGGGACTATTTTAACCTTCCCATGAAGTTCTTGAACTTGCTGTGTAATTATACTTTGCAATGTATTTCCTCCTAGTTTTCACATGCAGGAGGTAAAGAATGCTCTTTAATGCTTCCTGCAGGCTAGATTTTAATCACCATAGGATTAAAAACACTGCTGCTTTTTATATTAAACATACGACCACTTCCTTTCGATTTATTAGAAATATTCTAGCATATCAAAAACATAAAATCAACGCAAACTCTCGCTTTCTCAGCCCGGATAGCTTGTTGTACTCGCTCTGCAAGGGGCTGTTGTACCTTGTTCGGCAAATAAAAAAAGTTGCCGCAAACATGTAAATTTGCGGCAACTTTTTTGTTATATGATTTTGTGCAAAATACTACTGAATAATAGAAACAACCGAACCCGAACCAACAGTTCTGCCGCCTTCACGGATAGCGAAGCGCAGTCCCTGCTCCATAGCGATAGGAGTGATAAGCTCGATAGTCATTTCGATGTTATCGCCAGGCATACACATCTCTACGCCTTCGGGCAGAGTGATAACGCCGGTAACGTCCGTCGTTCTGAAATAGAACTGCGGGCGATAGTTGTTGAAGAACGGTTTGTGACGGCCGCCCTCGTCCTTTGAAAGAACGTAAACCTGAGCAGTAAACTTCGTATGAGGAGTGATCGAACCGGTCTTGGCAAGAACCTGACCTCTTTCGATTTCGTTTCTCTGAACGCCACGAAGCAACAGACCAACGTTGTCGCCAGCCTGAGCGAAGTCGAGCAGCTTACGGAACATTTCGATACCGGTAACTACAACTTTACGCTTTTCGGAGGTTAAGCCGACGATTTCGACTTCTTCCTGAATCTTGATCGTACCGCGCTCAACTCTACCTGTAGCAACGGTGCCGCGGCCTGTGATCGAGAATACGTCCTCGACAGGCATAAGGAACGGCTTATCCTGATCGCGCTCGGGAGTCGGGATATAGGAGTCAACAGCCTCGAACAGTTCAAGGATCTTGTCGCCCCACGGGCCGTTGGGCTCGTTTAATGCGTGGAAAGCGGAACCTCTGATGATCGGAGTGTCGTCGCCCGGGAACTCGTACTTGCTGAGCAGGTCACGGATTTCCATTTCGACTAAGTCGAGAAGCTCTTCGTCGTCTACTGCGTCGCACTTGTTCATGAAAACAACGATCTTCGGAACGCCAACCTGACGAGCAAGAAGGATGTGCTCACGAGTCTGAGCCATCGGGCCGTCTGTAGCGGCAACAACGAGGATAGCGCCGTCCATCTGGGCAGCACCGGTGATCATGTTCTTAACGTAGTCGGCATGGCCGGGGCAGTCAACGTGAGCGTAGTGGCGGTTTGGCGTCTCGTACTCAACGTGAGCTGTGGAGATAGTGATTCCGCGTTCTCTTTCCTCGGGAGCCTTGTCGATCTTGTCGAACGGTACGAACGCACCGAGTTTATATCTCTCGTGAAGCGTCTTAGTGATAGCGGCTGTAAGAGTCGTCTTACCGTGGTCGATATGACCGATAGTACCGATGTTTACGTGCGGCTTATTTCTTTCAAATTTTGCCTTTGCCATTTAAGTGTCCTCCTTAAAGTTTAAAATTCATTAGTCAGTTGCCTTACCTGAAAGCACTTTTTCCTGAACGGATTTCGGAACGCCCTCGTAATGGTGAACTTCCATCGCGTAGACGCCGCGTCCCTGTGTTTTCGAACGCAAATCCGTCGAATAACCGAACATCTCGGCCAGCGGCACAAAGCCGTGGACGATTTGGGCGTTACCGCGGGCTTCCATGCCTTCGATTTTGCCGCGGCGGCTGTTCAAGTCGCCGATAACGTCGCCCATGTAATCCTCAGGCACCGTAACGTCAACCTTCATAATAGGTTCTAACAAAACAGGATCGGATCTGCGCATGGCTTCCTTGAACGCCATAGAACCGGCGATCTTAAACGCCATTTCGGACGAGTCGACCTCGTGGAAGCTGCCGTCGTATAACGTGGCCTTTAAGCCAAGCACCTGGAAGCCGCCCAAAATACCGGACTGCATCGCTTCCTGGATACCGTTATTGATAGGCTCGATATATTCGCGCGGGATAGCACCACCGACGATAGCGTTGACAAACTCATAAGTTTTATCAGTATCGTTGATGTCCATCGGCTCGAAACGAACCTTACAATGACCGTACTGACCGCGACCGCCCGACTGACGGACGTACTTGCCTTCGACGTCGGCGGCTTTGCGGAACGCCTCGCGATAAGCAACCTGCGGCTTACCGACGTTAGCCTCGACCTTGAACTCGCGCAGCAGTCTGTCTACGATGATTTCAAGATGAAGCTCGCCCATGCCGGAAATGATCGTCTGACCCGTTTCCTGATCGGTATAAGTTTTAAATGTCGGATCTTCCTCGGCGAGCTTCGCCAGGGATAAACCCATTTTGTCGCGTCCGGCCTTGGTTTTCGGCTCGATCGCAACGGAAATAACAGGCTCGGGGAAGTTCATCGACTCAAGCACGACCTCGTCGTCCTCGAGGCAAAGCGTGTCGCCCGTCGTTGTAAATTTCAAGCCGACAGCGGCGGCGATGTCACCGGCATAAACGCGGGTGATGTCCTCGCGGTGATTGGCGTGCATTTGCAGAATGCGGCCGATACGTTCCTTTTTGCCTTTTACGGAATTGTAGACGTAAGACCCGGCGTCCAAAACGCCCGAGTACACCCTGAAAAACGCCAGCTTGCCGACGTACGGATCGTTCATAATCTTGAACGCGAGCGCTGAGAACGGCTCCTCGTCAGAAGAATGTCTGATGACCTCTTCCTCCGAACCGGGCAGCACGCCTTTTATAGCGGGAACGTCAGTCGGTGCGGGCATAAACGCCACGATACCGTCGAGTAATTTTTGAACGCCTTTGTTTTTGTAGGCTGAGCCGCAAAAAACAGGCGTAATTTCTGTTTTGATACACGCGCTTCTGATTGCGGTTTTGATTTCTTCCGGCGTGAGTTCCTCGCCGCCCAAGTATTTCTCCATAAGCTCGTCGTTCGAAGCCGCTGCGGCTTCTACCATTTCGAAACGGTATTGCGACGCCTTTTCCTTGAGATCGTCGGGAACATCAGTAACCGTAATGTCCTTGCCCAAATCATCGTTAAAGATATAGGCCTTCATTTCAACCAAATCTATAATACCCTTAAAGGTTTCTTCCGAACCAATAGGGATCTGAACCGGTACAGGATTAGCTCCGAGCCGTTCCTTTATCATTGATACAACGTTGTAAAAATCTGCGCCCATCATATCCATTTTGTTAACGTAGGCGATACGCGGCACCTGGTATTTGTCGGCTTGACGCCACACCGTTTCCGACTGCGGCTCAACGCCACCTTTGGCGCAAAAAACCCCGACCGCCCCGTCAAGCACTCTCAACGAGCGCTCAACCTCAACCGTAAAGTCAACATGCCCGGGTGTATCTATTATATTTATTCTATGATCCTCCCACTGGGTTGTCGTTGCGGCCGATGTAATCGTAATGCCTCTTTCCTGTTCCTGCTCCATCCAGTCCATCGTGGCTGTACCCTCGTGCGTATCGCCAAGCTTGTACGTCCGGCCTGTGTAGAACAGAATACGTTCGGTAAGAGTCGTTTTACCGGCATCAATGTGCGCCATTATCCCAATGTTCCTTGTGCGCTCCAGTGGGAAAGCTCTATCAGACACACTTACTCCTCCTTAAAATTTCAAACATATAACTACCATTTATAATGCGAAAAAGCTTTGTTAGCGTCGGCCATCTTATGAGTTTCCTCTTTTTTGCGGACGGCTGCGCCCGTGTTGTTAATCGCGTCAAGAATTTCGTTCGCCAAGCGATCCTTCATAGTCTTTTCGCCGCGCTTTCTGGCGTATAAAACAAGCCAGCGCAAGCCTAGCGCCTGCCTTCTGTCCGGTGTTATTTCGATCGGCACCTGGTACGTAGCACCGCCTACACGGCGAGCCTTAACCTCCAGTATCGGCATAATATTGCCGAGTGCTGTTTCAAACGCTTCTAACGCCTCGACGCCTCTTTTTTCGGCGACGAATTCGAACGCGCCGTAGACTATCTTTTGCGAAACGCCTTTTTTACCGTCGAGCATGACGGAATTTATGAGTTTCGTAACGAGTTTGCTCTTGTAAACCGGATCGGGTAATACATCTCTCTTAGAAACATGACCTTTACGTGGCACGATTCTTCCCTCCTTAATTATTTTCCCAAAAAGGGTAATTTTATCAACGGTACTCGTGTCGGTTACGACTAACGATTCGCACCTGTGTACATATTTCCTATTCCGCTCCGGCAAAACCGTTTTCATGGAACTATATCCAAACAGAATTTAATTTTTGTACAAGGTGGAAAAATAACGACCTATTTTTTACCGCGTTTCGCGCCATATTTGGAGCGAGCTTGTTTTCTTTTGGCTACGCCAGCCGTGTCGAGTGTTCCGCGGATGATATGATAACGTACACCGGGTACGTCCTTAACCCTACCGCCTCTGATAAGAACAACGCTGTGTTCCTGAAGGTTGTGACCTTCGCCGGGAATGTAGCACGTGGTTTCCATTCCGTTCGACAGGCGAACTCTCGCGATTTTACGAAGAGCCGAGTTAGGCTTTTTCGGTGTGGCCGTCTTAACGGTCGTGCAAACCCCTCTTTTTTGCGGGCATGACACGTCCGTCACTTTCTTCTTCAAAGAATTCATACCCTTTTGAAGCGCCGGAGCCGTCGACTTCTTTGTAACGGATTTCCTGGACTTTCTGACTAACTGATTAAACGTCGGCATTTTACTGCACCTCCTTGCATCTAAATTAAATTCTGTCAAATTTGCGGCTTATTACGC
Organism: uncultured Eubacteriales bacterium; assembly: GCA_964546895.1. GTDB lineage: Bacteria > Bacillota > Clostridia > Lachnospirales > CAZJLW01 > CAZJLW01. Next base: position 12,414 of record CAZJLW010000056.1, read on the forward strand.
TATTTATAGCTATAAGCTACTGGATTTTACCACCGCTGTTGCAAAAAGTCAAGAATATTTCCGCGGCTTTGGTGCTTTGGCGCGCGTGTTACCGCCCCAGATACCCGCCGTCCACCGGAATAACCGCACCGTTCATATAATCCGACGCGCTCGATGCCAGAAAAACGGCTATACCCTTCATGTCGTCAGGCTTGCCCCAGCGCCCAGCAGGAATGCGCGCGAGTATCTCGGCGTTGCGTTTTTCGTCGTTGATTAAGCGGACGTTCATGTCCGTGTTCATGTAACCGGGCGCGATTGCGTTTACGTTGATGCCCTTGG
>CAZJLW010000056.1:12831-15123 GCA_964546895.1 uncultured Eubacteriales bacterium
CGCTGGATACCGGCGTTGTTAACGAGGATATCGAGCCGCCCGCCGAGCTGCAAGACGGCGTCGTCGAACATGCGGCGCAGGCTGTTTCTGTCGCTCAAATCCCCCTGAACGGAATACGCCTCGTAGCCATAAGCCCTAAGATCAGCCACCGCGCCCGCGACACCGGCCGTAAGCCCCGTCAGCACGACAGCCGCCCCCGCCTCGCACAACCCCCTCGCCATTGCAAACCCAAGTCCCCGCGACGCACCCGTCACGATCGCTTTCTTTCCTGTCAAATCAAAGCAGTTCATTTTTAATGCCCCTTTCAGATTCTATGTTAGATTTTATTGTTCCCAAAAAGTATCGACGCGGCTTCGGATATCGTTTGTGCCGCGCGTCTTAAAATATCCGTCCCATTCAGGCGGGAACAGGTCGCGGTAGCTCGCGTTCAAGAATCGCCCGTCTATTAGTAGAATAATACCCCTGTCCGTTTCCGTACGGATAACGCGCCCGGCTGCCTGTAATACTTTGTTCATGCCGGGGAACATGTACGCGAACTCGAAGCCACCCGCACCGACATCGTCATAGTAGCGGCTGATTACGTTGCGCTCCTCCGATATAAGCGGCAGCCCTACGGTTACGATTATAACGCCGAGCAGCCGTTCGCCTTTCAGGTCGATGCCCTCCGAAAAAATACCGCCCATTACGCCGAACGCCACGAGTGTGCGTGGATTATCGGGCGCGAACCTCGCAAGGAATGCTTCGCGGTCGTCGTCCGTCATGCTCGGCGTCTGGACGAGTACGTCCGTGTCGGGGTACTGCGCCGTAAACGCCGCGACTACTACGTTCATATACTCGTACGACGGGAAAAAGACGAGGTAGTTGCCCTTTTTTGGCGCGGCTACGGCGCTGATGGCGTCGGCTATACGGGCGTAGCCCGCTTCGCGGTCGCGGTAGCGCGTCGGAATGGTCGGTTCGATGAGTAGGCACATGTTTTCGCGAGGGAACGGCGACATCAGCCGCAGGACGAAGTCGTCGTCCGCGCCGCCGAGAATCGTCCGGAAATACGGCAGCGGCGCAAGCGTAGCCGAGAAAAACACGGACGAGCGCACCTTTTTGTGCGTTGCGCCAAGGAGAAACGACGGGTCGAGACAAAACAGCTTGACCGTTACGTCCCCGCCGCCTTCGTAAAACGTCACGTAGCGTTCGTCAAACAGCTCGTAAATCCGGACAAAGTCCAGCACGCCGAAGTAGACTTGCATTACAGTTTCGAAGCCCTCACCTTCGGCGCCGTGGTTTTCTTGTAGCCATGCGTCGCATTTCGTTATGAAGTCGGGCAGCAGCTTGTACAAGCCTTCCGGCTTCGCCTTGTCCGTGACGACGGCGGCGTTCGTCAGGCGTTCCTTTTTCAGCTCCGAAAAATATTTTGCTATTTTATTGGTCGAGCGGCGTATTGCCGAACGCGCTGGCAATGCATGTGCCGCGTCCGTCAGCATACTTTTTTTCAGCACGGCTGAGAACATGTCGCGCGCGCGGTCTACGAGGTTGTGCGCTTCGTCGTTCAGGACGACGAAGTTCGTTTTCGCATTGCCGAAGAACCGCTTTAGCTGCGCGCGCGGGTCGTAGATGTGGTTGTAGTCGCATATGACAAAGTCGCAAAACTGCGTCACGTCCAGCGACAGCTCGAACGGGCAGACGCGGTGTTTCTGGGCGTATGCCTCGATTGTTTGCCGGATTATTATGTGTTCGTGTTTGATTACATCCTTTATGGCGGCGTTGACGCGGTCGAGATGCCCGGCGGCGTATGTGCAGTCCTGCGGGTTGCACCTTCGCGTTTCGCAGAAGCATATCTTGTCCTTCGCCGTCAGCGTCACAGAGCGCATACGCAGCCCGTCGCGTGTCATGTGTAGGAGGGCTTCCTCGGCGATTTGACGCGTGATTGTTTTGGCTGTGGCGTAGAACACCTTCGCGCACAGCCCTTCGCCCAGCGCTTTCGCTGCGGGGAAGATGGCTGAAATCGTTTTGCCCGTGCCTGTGGGGGCTTGCGCGAAGATTTTTTTACCGTTCTTGATGGCGGCGTATACGGATACGGCTAGGTCGCGCTGTCCTTTGCGGTATTCGCCGTACGGGAAGTTCAGCACCTTGACTGTTTCGTCGCGATCGCTGACGCGCCGCACGTCCATTTCTGCGAACTCGTAGTACATGTCAATTATACTATAGAAAAAGCGGCGCAGTTCGTCGAAATTGAAAATTTGCTCGAAAGTTACGGAGTCGGCGATGGGGGGGATTAGCGCGGCGGGTGGGTTGGCGGGT
>CAZJLW010000056.1:15223-16422 GCA_964546895.1 uncultured Eubacteriales bacterium
GCGCTCGTTTTCAGCACGACTTCGCTTTCGTACACTCCGCCCTCGGCTGTCGCCTGCTTCTTACGCAGCCGTTGCAATCGCCGGTGAGCCGCAGCGCCTTCCAGAGCGCGGTTCGCCCCGATGTACTGCGAATCGATGCTGCCGCTTCGCATGACGAACTCGACTACCGTCCTTACGGATATGTCTATGACTGATTTATTTGTTGTGGACACTGCGAAAACCCTTTCAAACCTTTTTTGACCACGAACCAAAAACGCCTTTAAATCCGTGCAGATCAGTGTAAATCCGTGATTAATTATATTTACATCTAAAACCCGTGCCCACTCCGTTGTTTGCAGTATTTTCACGCGTGAGTTATAATGAAGTAATCTAAAATTTTTGCAAAACGCGGAGGTTTCTATGTACGATTTTCATATGCACACGAACCACTCAGCCGACTCGGACGCGCCGATGGAGGCCATGATTAAGCAAGCCGTTGTGAAGGGTTTCCGTGAAATTTGCCTGACTGATCACGTTGATTATATGTCAAACGGCGACCCGTTTCCATACCAAATTAATTACGACGAATATATAAATGAATTTAACGCGCTGCGGGATAAGTACGCCGCCGAAATCACCGTCCGGCTCGGCGCCGAAATCGGGCTGTCGCCGTACATTAACGACAAGCACGCCGAATTCGTGAGCAAGTACCCGTTCGATTACATAATCGGCTCGTCGCACGACGTTCACCGGCAGGACCTGTACATTGGAACTTTTTTTCAAGGGAAGGATAAAAAAACAGCGTACACGCAATACTTTGAAGAGGTGCTGGAAAATGTTCGGACTTACGATGGGTTTTGTGTTTACGGGCATATTGATTATATACGGAGGTACGGGGGGTACGAGGATAACTCGCTGGACTACGGCGATTACCGAGAATTGATAGACGAGATATTGGCGGAGTTGATTGCCCGTGGCAAGGGGCTTGAGCTGAACACGTCCGGGTTCCGGTATGGTTTGAATCAGACGCACCCGAGTATTACGATACTCCGGCGTTATAAGGAGCTTGGCGGGGAGATAATCACGCTGGGTTCCGACGCGCACAACCCAAGGTACATCGGCGGGGATTTCGCGGCGGGACGCGCGGCGCTGCGCGAGGCGGGGTTTACGGCTGTTACTACGTTTAAGGATAGGAAGCCGGTTTGGCATGATTTGGAGGC
>CAZJLW010000056.1:16522-19895 GCA_964546895.1 uncultured Eubacteriales bacterium
ATGGATTTGCCACATGACGTGAGCTTCATTATAAAACGGTTGCAGAAGGCCGGTTACGAGTGCTTTTTGGTCGGGGGCTGCGTGCGGGATATGATTATGGGAAAGCAGCCTTCGGATTGGGATTTTACTACGTCGGCGAAGCCCGCTGAGATAAAAGCCGTGTTCGACAGCACATTTGATACGGGGATAAAGCACGGGACGATTACGGTTGTGTTGAACAAGCGCAATTATGAGGTCACGACTTATCGTATTGACGGTGTATATACGGACAACCGCCGTCCGGACGGGGTTAGCTTTACTAGCGATATCACGGAGGATTTGAAGCGGCGGGATTTTACGATGAACAGTATCGCTTATAATGCGGAGGTTGGGTTTTATGACCCGTTCGACGGGCGCGGCGATATTGGGCGGAAAATCATTCGTGCGGTTGGCAGTCCATCCGAGCGGTTCGGCGAGGACGCTTTGCGAATGCTGCGCGCTGTTAGATTTTCGGCGCAGTTGGATTTTTGTATTGAGGATGCTACGCTGCGAGCGGTTGAAGAATGCGCGGAGCTGATACGCAATATCAGTGCGGAGCGGATTCGCGATGAGTTACAGAAGCTGCTGATGTCTAACGGGACCAGACGGTTGCCGGTATTGGCGGAGAGTGGGTTGTTGAGGTTTGTGTTGCCGGAGGTTGCGGCGGGGCGATTGGGGTTTTATGCTGCGGCGATGGAGGGGTTAGTGCCGCCGGACGGCAAAACCCCGGCTGAGGTTTTTTCGCTTCTGCTCATGGACTTAGGCGAGCGCGGTGCGAAGGACGTCATGGAGCGGTTGAAGTTTGATAACAAGACGATACGGGAAACGGTGTTGTATGTTAAGTACATTAACATGCCGCTTGAGAATACACCTTATTTTATAAGGAAGCATGTCGGCGTGTGCGCCGGTGTCGGACGTGCTGACGCGTTTCGGCGCGTGTTGGCTCTGAAAGCGGCGATTGCTGTTGCGTCGGGCGGGGATGTATCGGGCGGAGTTGCGTCGGAATACGCGAAGATGTGCAGGGAGTTGGACGGCATAGAAAGCCGGGGCGACTGCGTTTGTTTGAAGCAGTTGGCTGTTACGGGTGATGACTTGAAGGCGCTGGGGATTAGTAACGGTATGGAAATCGGGCGGACGCTGCAGCAGTTGCTGGAAGCGGTGTTGCACGAACCGGGTTTGAATACACGTGACGGACTTTTGTCTGCGATAACTCGTCTAAAATAGGACTGCGGCATTTACGCCTATGGAGGTGCTTATGGAAGATACAAACATTAAGATTAACAGGATTACTCTAACAAATTTTAAAAATGTTGAACATGGGACGTTAGATTTTTCATGTTCAAAGAAGACCGAGAGTGCATCTGTGGATATTATCGGTTTATACGGGCAAAACGGCTCCGGTAAAACAGCGCTTATAGATTCGCTGACTGTACTAAAAACAATTTTGTCAGGAAGGAGTCTGCCTGATGAATATGCCAATTACATCTCAGTGGAAAAAGAATCCTGTTCACTTGAATTTCTTTTCAGAGTTTCTACTTCCACGGACGACTACAAAATAGAATACCGTTTTGATCTGGTACGTAAAAAAGTCGAAAACGAATCGAATATAGACAGTATCAACGAATCATCAAAATACCGTGCAGTAATTGAAAACGAAATCATTAACATATCCGGAAAAACCGGCGAAAAGAAAATAAAAATGCAACCCCTGATAAACACATCGTCTAAGAATTCGCCCTTCACCCCCGAAACAAAATACAATGAACTAATAGGAAGCAATAAAGATTTAAAAACCAGATTGATGGTCAATAAACAATTAGCTTATGAACGTTCGCAGTCATTTATTTTCTATAAAGACACATTACATGCAATCAAAAATAATTGTACAGTGAATGAGTATGCGTACATTCTCACTACGCTGGCAAACTACGGTAATTTTTATCTATATGTAGTAGATACCAAAAGCTCCGGATTAATAAACTTAAACGCGGCATTGCCTTTCTTCTTCAGATTCGATAACGAAAAATCACTCTCAACGGGAACCATTGCAATAAAACTTGAAGGTTCTTCAGTTGTGCCTACTAAAGTCTATGACATTATTCAAAAGGCAATTTCTAATATGAACTCCGTACTCGAACAAATAATTCCCGGGCTTAATATTAAATTAGAAAAGCTTGGGGTAACGCTTTTACCTGATAAAAGCGAAGGTTGCTCCGTAGAGTTAGTCTCTATAAGAGATGGTAAAAACATCCCATTAAGATATGAATCAGAGGGAATAAAAAAAATCATTTCGATTTTGCAATTGCTGATTGCTATGTACAACAACGAATGCATGACGGTTGCCATTGACGAGCTTGACGCAGGAGTCTTTGAGTATTTATTAGGCGAGCTACTAAAAATAATTTCTGAATCCGGGAAGGGGCAACTCATATTTACTTCCCACAACTTACGACCTCTCGAAACCATCGATAAGAAATATATCTATTTTACAACAACTAACCCAATAAACAGATATATCCAGCTAGAGAGCGTGCAGACAAATCATAATTTGAGAAACTTTTATTACAGAGACATTGTCCTCGGCTATCAGAAAGAAGAGCTGTACGACCGGACAAACAACTACGAAATAGCATTGTCGTTTAAAGAAGCGGGTGACTACAGTGGCGGCTAAAAGGAAAATTGTCTTTATAATTGTTGAAGGTGTCTCTGACCAAACCGCACTCGCCGCCATCATCAGCAAAATTATTAATACAGAGCAAGTAATTGTCGAGTTTGCAAACGGCGATATAACCTCTGACTACAGTGTTAACACCTCCAATATTGTGTCTAAGATAGGCAACTTTATTAATGACTACAGAAAGACATATTTTTATAAGCCCTCGGATTTTACCGAAGTGATTCATATTATTGATACTGATGGAGCATTTATTAATGAAGAAAAAGTTTTACATGCAAATACTGATGAAATAGTCTATAACGTAGATTCAATGGCGACATCAAACGTCAACGAAACGGTTAAGAGAAACAACCATAAGGTAAGTAATATACAGCGCCTTATCACATTGCCGTCGGTACTAAAAACAATCCCTTACTCTCTATACTTTTTTTCATGCAATTTAGAACACGTGCTATTTGACAGATTAAATGTTCCGCAAAAAGAAAAACATACGTTAGCGTCAGAATTCGCAAAGAAGTATCGCAATAACCCTAATGACTTCCTCAGTTTTATTCAAAACGATACTTTTGCAATAAATAAGCCTTATCTTGAATCATGGGAGTTCATTTCTGAAGATGTAAATTCGTTGAACAGATATACAAATATTAATTTGCTATTTTCGCAAGACGCAAAGAATAT
>CAZJLW010000057.1:0-9369 GCA_964546895.1 uncultured Eubacteriales bacterium
CAGTTTCTTTACGAGGGGCATGAAAAAGTAGGGTTTGGCTTTGTCGATGAAACTTCTCCAAAGGAAGTAAACGAGGAGAAAGATACTATCCTGTACGACCGTTGCAAGGATGAGAACTTCGTTGAGTTAAAGGAAGATTTTGTAGTGGTATTATTTCCTGAAGATGCTCACAGACCGGGCATATGTATTAATGAACCCACACAAGGTCTTAAGGCTGTAATAAAAATAAGTACGGATTTGCTGTAAAACACCGGAACTCCCGTGATTGTATAAGCCAAATATGGCTTTTACAATCACGGGAGTTTTTTGTTTGGCTATTTTTAATAAATACAGATATGAATACTAATTAATTTTGTATTTTTTTATTGTTGCATATTGAAATTTGAAAAAACCTATGATAATATCTGTCTTGTATACAAACCAAATTTAAGGAGTGTTTTTATGTCAGAAAAGAAGCAGTTTGTTTTTAACATTGATAGCTTGCCTTTTACGCCTCTCGTAGAAGAGCAAAACATCGTAACACAGTTCATTTTGTCAGAAAACGTCCAGATAAGCTTTATTCAGAACCCGCCTGGCGCAGAGTTTCCCATGCATTCTCATGACTGCGAGCAGATTCTTATTATGCTTGAAGGCAGCGAGGAACATATCGTTGATGGTCAGGCACTCCATATGGAGGCCGGTGACATTTGCGTACATCCGTCCGGAGTTATGCACGGCGGAAAAACGTTAACGGGCTTTAAGGGTATCGATATATTCTCGCCGCCGCGTACAGGTCCGGGTGGTCATGTCGAGAGAATGGAAAAATATCATACAATGCCGAGAGAGGACGGTTCTTATCCGCCTAATACTGTTGAAACGAATGTTTTACCTTGGTTTACAGGAGTAAAAAAATCGTTTACTAAGGAATAATCATTTGCCTAAGCCAACTACATATGAGTTTTAACGGTAACAATGGGGTTGACAATGTTCATTACCTACCCCCGAAACGTATACACATTATTTTAAAGGAGGAGACTTATGAAAAAGCGAAGCATCTTTTCTACAGCCGCTTGTTTACTCTTAACACTAATTATTGCGGCTCAAACCGGAACTTACTCAACAGCCCAGTCTACATCTGCTGTAACGCCTGTTAAGTTCCCACTTGAAAAATCCGTTACGATTTCGTACTGGATGTACCATCCGAATGCGGCGTTATTCAAAGACTACAACAGCGTCGGACAGTACAAGGAAATGGAGAAGATCACAAATGTGAAGATTAACTTTCTCCATCCGCCGGTAGGACAAGAGAAAGAGCAAATCAACATGCTTATAGCCGGCGGCAGCTATCCCGACATGATTCAAGACATGCAGAGCTACTACACCGGCGGTCTTCCAAAAGCGGCAGCCGACGGCGTAATCCACAACCTGAAGCCCCTTCTGGAAAAGGGCGCACCGAATCTTTCGGCGCTTATTAAGGAATATCCCGAGATACTTATGGATATTCAAACTATGGATGACAAGATTTACGTTATGCCGTTTTTAAAGGGTTCTAAGGAAATACGTACACAGTTTGGCTTAGTAGTCCGTAAAGACTTAATGCAAGACTTCGGACTTAAATTCCCTAAGAACTATACCGAATTCACAAGCTTCTTACAGAAATTTAAAGATAACGGCGTTAAGTACCCTCTTGACACCGGTACAGTTAATCTTAAGCACAACTCTATTATAGGAATGTTCGGTATCGACGCCAACCTCGAATTCGCACTGGAGAACGGCAAGGCTGTTTATTGGGCATACAGCCCGAAGTTTAAGACAGCAGTTACAACGATGAACGATTGGGTTAAAAAAGGACTTCTCGACAACGAGTTCCCGGTTGTTTCAGGCAATACGGTAACAGCAAGAATGATTAACGGCGAAGCCGGTATGTACAGAGCCGCAGCAGGTAGCGGATTCTTGAACATAGTAGAACCCGGTAAGAAGTTAAACCCCAAATATGATGTAACCGGTATGCCTTATGTAAATCCCAAATATACGCTTATAGACCCGCTTTCGTCTACGTCGCTGGGTGCGGTTTCCATCTCGACTAAGTGCAAAAACCGCGACATCGCTTTGGCATGGCTCGACTACGCGTATTCTAAAGAAGGCAACCTTCTTAACAACTTTGGCGTGTTAGGCGAAAGCTACAAAATGGTTGACGGTAAGCCGGTTTATACTGAGCTGATTACAAAAAATCCGAACGGCTTAGCATTTGGCGATGCCGGACGTATGTACGCGAGAGCTTTTAACAACGGACCTATGCAGCAAGACAGAAGATTCGGCGAACAGTTCTGGGCGCTTCCTCAGCAGCAAGAAGGTCTTGCCAACTGGACTAAGGGCGTAGCCGATACAGTCAAGGACGCACATATGGTTTTCAGTGATTTATCTCCTGAACAGGCCGCTAAGGTTGCGTCCCGCCTGAACGATATCAAATCTTACACAGACGAGATGTTTGTTAAGTTCCTGCTGGGAACTGAACCACTCGCGAACCTTGACAGCTTCCAAGCTCAGCTTAAAAAGTTAGGCATTGAAGAAATTCAAGATATGAGACAGCAGCGTCACGAGGAGTTCATAAAGAAGTATCCGTCTGCTGTTAATCCAAGAGATATCGAAGTCAGCGATTATTATAAGTAATACATGCAGTTACGCATACAAATGCCGGATGATACAATCCGGCATTTGTTATATTGCGAAATACAATTTGGAGGGTATGATAAGAATGAGTAATAGAAAGGCAACCTCTAAAATGACTTTTTGGCAGGCTCTTAAGCGGGATTTTACAAGAAACAAGGCTTTAATAGTTTTGTCGCTACCGTTTATTGCGTGGTACTTTATTTTTCATTATGCACCTATGTTCGGTGTTGTTATCGCATTTAAAGACTATAGCGCAGGGCTTGGCGTGTTAAAAAGTCCGTGGGTCGGTTTTAAACATTTTCAATATTTCTTTGACAGTGTTTTCTTTGTAAGAGTTCTTAGAAACACACTGCTTCTAAGTATTTACCAGCTCGTACTGAGCTTCCCGGCGCCGCTTATACTGGCGCTGCTGCTTAACGAGGTCAAAAACAAGCATTTCAAGAAAACCGTTCAAACTATTTCGTATTTACCTCACTTTATTTCACTTGTTGTAGTTTGCGGCATGATCGTAAATTTTACGCAGGCAAGAGGTCTTATTAATAACATCGTTGCTTTTTTCGGAGGAGAGAGAGTCAACTATCTGCTTAAACCTGAGTGGTACCGCACGGTTTATGTTGCGTCGACTGTTTGGAGGGGTATCGGCTATGGCTCGATTATTTATCTCGCAGCGCTTGCCGGTATTGACACGGAGCTTTACGAAGCTACCGCGATTGACGGGGCCGGCAGATGGAAGCAGTTCCTGAACGTTACACTGCCCGGTATTCTGCCGACGGTTGTTATTATGCTGATACTTAACATAGGAAGGCTTATGGGTGAAGGCGCGGAAAAAACAATACTTCTGTATAATCCGGCAACGTATGAAACGTCCGATATTATCGCGAGCTTTGTTTACAGGCGTGGTCTTATTGAGGCTAGCTACAGCTTTTCGTCTGCCGTCGGGCTTTTCAACTCGGCTATTAACCTGATTCTGGTTATATCGGCGAACTACATAAGCCGTAAAATTAACGAAACAAGCTTGTGGTAAAGCTTAGTAGGTGTCTAATGAAGGGATGTGTAAATAAATGGTAGTCCAAAGGAAATTAAGTCATATTATTTTTGACACATTCAACGTCATATTTTTGATTTTTTTATGCTTCTTGACTTTGTATCCGTTTTTGTTTGTTATTTTTTCATCGTTTAGCAATGCGGATAAACTTATGATTTATCAGGGATTTTTATACAAGCCGGTCGGATTTTCCGTAGCGGCTTACAAAGCCGTTTTGCAAAACGCGTCAATCTATATGGGCTACAAAAACACGCTTATAATCGTTTTTGTTGGGACGTTCATTAATATAGTTATGACGTCTATCGGCGCGTACGTCTTATCGAGAAAAGACTTCATGTGGGTTAAGTTTATGAACATTATGGTTGTTATCTCCATGTTTTTTAACGGCGGTCTTATACCTACATATTTGGTTGTAAAGGGACTTGGTTTGTACAATAGTTTGTTCGCGCTTATGATACCCGTAGCCATAAACACATGGAACCTGCTAATAATGAGGACGGCTTTCGCAAACATACCTGACAGTCTAATCGAATCTGCGCGTATCGACGGCGCAACGGAGATAACGGTTCTTATCAAAATCGTCCTGCCTTTATCGCTCGCTACGATAGCCGTTATGGTTTTATATTACGGCGTAGCCCATTGGAATTCGTGGTTTGGTGCGGCTATCTATCTGAGCGATAAGGATAAATACCCGCTACAACTGTTGCTCCGCGAAATCCTGATTCAAATGCGTGCAGACAGTATGCTTTCAGGCGTAAGCGCTTCCGATAAGGAGTCCGTATCGGAAACAATTATTTACGCTACGATAATTGTGTCGACGCTGCCTATTCTGTGTGTGTATCCGTTTATACAAAAATATTTTGCAAAGGGCGTTATGATCGGCGCTGTCAAAGGCTGATATGTAACTCGTTTATTTCTTGCTTGACATCAAGAATAATCTCCTCAATTGTACGATCTCCTTCGACAAAATAATCTTTATACTCTGCTACAAGGTTGTCGCCTATTCTTAAAATACCGCCGTACAAATGTGCTGTAACGGTATAATGAAGCAGCTCATCTGAGGCTCCCTGCTTCATTAATTCAAGAAGGTGACTGTGTTCTTTGTAAAGGTCTTCATATTTTTGAGAGGTTATATAGTCCATCCTTCTGTAACGGGAATAATGTACGTCCAAGTCCGATATTAGCTGCCATATTTTGCGTTTGCCTACAGATGTCATGCACTGCTCGTGAAAGCGCGAATCGACTTTGTAAAAGCTTTCGGAGTCGACCTCGCCTTTTAGCATCTGGCTTTGCTGCATTAAGTTAAGCTCCAGCTTATCAAACAACAGTGAGTTTGGGCGCTTGGCTATGCGGCTCATCGTCGCAAATTCTATCTGGGAACGCAAATATATTATCTGTTCGGCCATATCCAAGTCGATAAGGCTAACAAATGTTCCTTTTTTAGGAAGCACAAAAACAAGATAATCCGTACGCAGCCTTTCGATAACGTTACGGATAGGGGTACGTGATACGCCGAAACGCTTGCTCATTGTGTTTTCGCTGATTATTTCGCCTGGCTTAAGGCTCAGCGTTAATATCTCTTTACGAAGTATTTTGTAAATATCGTCGATGGTAAAGTCAGTTTTCATGCTTCCGTTCATAATCTATGGTGCCTCCTTTTATTTTTAGTCGGCGATAATTATACTATTTGCGGTTTATATAGTAAAGGTTCGGGAATTAGAATAATTTATTCGAAGGGAAGAAAAGTATGAAATGTATAACAGTTATGTTTGACTCGCTGAATAGACACATGTTGCCGCCGTACGGTTGCAACAATATTCACGCGCCAAATTTTCAAAGGCTCGCCGAAAAAACAGTTACGTTCGACAAGTCGTTTATCGGCAGTATGCCTTGTATGCCGGCCAGACGTGAGCTGCACACCGGCAGGCTTAACTTCTTACACAGAAGCTGGGGGCCGCTGGAGCCGTACGACGATTCGGTACCGGAAATGCTGTCCAACAACGGTATATATACACATCTTGTTACGGATCACTGGCATTACTTCCAAGAAGGCGGCGCTACATATCATACGCGTTTTAAAAGCTGGGAGTTTTTCAGAGGGCTTGAAGGCGACCCGTGGAAGGGCGAGGTTAACGAACCCGAAAAACCGGAAGTCGTTGATGGTCAGCTTACGATGCCGGGGCTGTCAAAAACCAGACAAGACTGGGTTAACCGCAAATACATCAAGCAGCCTGACGAGTTACCGCAAGCTAAGACGTTTAAAGCCGGTATGGAGTTTATAGAAACAAACAAGAACGCGGACAACTGGTATCTTCAGCTCGAGTGCTTCGATCCTCACGAACCGTTCAGCGCACTGGAAAAACATCAGAAGCTTTACCCTCACGATTATAACGGCAAATTCTTTGACTGGCCGTCATACGATACGGTTAAGCAGACGCCGGAGGAAGTAGAACATCTTCGTTATATGTACGCCGCGAGAGTGAGCCAATGCGATGAATACTTAGGCAAATTTTTGGATTTGATGGATGAGCTTAACATGTGGGACGACACAATGCTTATTGTATGTACTGATCACGGCTATATGTTGGGCGAACATGACTGGTGGGCTAAGCTTAGAAGCCCGTGGTATAACGAGCTTGCGAATACACCACTCTTTATATGGGACCCCCGCTGTAAAAGCAAGAACGAGCGACGCGAGGCACTGGTTCAGCTGACAGATCTCGCACCGACGATACTTGACTATTTTGGAATGAAGCCGACTAAAGATATGCTTGCTAAAAATTTGAAGGACACCATAGCAAACGATACACCCGTACACGATTACGTTTTGTTCGGGCATTTCGGCGCACATGTAAATATAACCGATGGGCGATATGTTTACATGCGGGGCTTGGCGAATCCCGAGAACCAGCCGCTGTACGAATACACCCTTATGCCGGCGAAGCTTCCGCATACGTTTATGCCGGAGGAATTGCAGGACATTAAGCTTCAAGAGCCGTTCAGCTTTACAAAGGGTTGTAGGCTTATGAAGATAGCCGGATTCCCGCAGCATAACACACGCGTGGTACAGCATTTGTGGACGAAGTCATATTTGTTTGACAACGAAAACGATTATGCACAAGACACGCCTGTTTGTGACAAAGAAATAGAAAATAGAATGATTGATAACATGATAAGGCTGATGAAGGAAAACGAAGCGCCTGCCGAGCAATACGAAAGGTTGGGTTTAAACAATGCTTGAACAAGTAGCTACCAAAGTTAATTTGAATGATGTTCTTGTTTCGCAATTCGAGCCGTTTCCGCGTTATGATAACCGTAACGCTTGGGAAAATCTTGACGCTGAGGTAAAAAGCTACTACCTTGACGAAGCCGCTAAGCTTCTCGGTAAAGCGTGGCTGACGCTACCCGCCACCTACTATCTTGATTTCTACAGAAACGGAAACAGAACAAAATATCAGAACATGCAGTACCAAAGAAAAAACGAGCTGTTTACGCTGACTATTGCCGAATGCATTGAAGGACACGGTAGATTTTTAGACGACATAATTAACGGAGTCTGGGCCATATGCGAAGAGACGACATGGGTAGTACCTGCTCATTACAACCATAACACGCATTACGAGACGGTTCGCGAGATGCCGAACCCGGAGGATGAGGGCTTTGTCGATTTGTTCGCGGCTGAAACAGGCTCGCTGCTGTCGTGGGTTTATTATTTTGTCGGTGGCAAAATCAGCGAAATAGCTCCTAATGTAACAAAGAGAATAGTTTATGAAGTCGACAGACGTATTCTGCAATTGTATTTAAAGCACGATCATTTTTCGTACATGGGATTAAACCATGACAGACCGGTTAATAACTGGAATCCCTGGGTTAACTCGAATATGCTGACTATGTTTATGATATTGTCCAAAACCGGCGAGGACAAACTGCACGGCGTTCAAAAGACAATAAAGAGCATAGACAGATTTATTGAGTTCTACGCTGAGGATGGCGGCTGTGACGAAGGGCCAAGTTATTTCGGCGCGGCGGCCGCTTCGCTTTTCGATTATCTTGAAGAACTCAGAGCAGCTACCGGCGGCGCTGTTTCGATTTTCGACAGAGAAAAAATAAAGAACATGGCTAAGTATATAACGCGGGTTTATATAGCGGATAACCTGTATGTAAACTTTGCGGACGCCGCGCCGCGTCTGAGTATTCCGGCGGCTTTGCTTGAGCGAATCGGGAATGCGGCCGGTATTGACGATGTAACGGATTTCGCTAAGTACCTCACGGCGAACGGCTACGTCGCCAAGCAGTACAAAACAGACAACAGGCGATTCTTCAGGAAACTCTCAGACATTTTTCAGTATAAGGCGAAAACCGACGCACCGGAAATCAAGCTGCATAAGACGTTTTGGTTTTCGGGCATACAAGTTATGACGGCTAGGGATAACGCAAACGATCGGAATGGTTTTTTTGTAGCGGCCAAAGCCGGTCACAACAACGAAAGCCATAATCATAACGATGTCGGGAACTTTATTTTGTACTACGATTCAAAGCCTGTGGTTATTGACGCCGGAGTTGAGGAGTATACTAAAACTACGTTCGGGGAAAACCGGTATGATTTGTGGACGATGCGTTCGGAATATCATAATGTGGCTACTGTGAACGGTTTAAACCAAGAGAAAGGAAGAGAGAAGCAAGCATCTTGCGTTTCATATGAGTTCTCAGAGGGCGTGCAAAACAACGGCGTAACAGAGGTTTCAATGGAACTGTCCGAGGCATACCCTAAAGCCGCACTCGTTAAATCATATTCCAGACGCATAACATTTAACCACGGCCAATCAGTTGTAATAGCGGATACATATTCGCTTGAGCAAAGGATCGGCGACTTCTCTGAAAATCTTTTGTGCATGGAAAAGCCTGTTGTTAAAGAAGGTTTTGTTGAGCTTGGCGGGCAAGTCAAGCTGAGCTTCGGTGATTCGTTCTCAGTCGAAATCGAAGAGATAGAATTAACAGACAAAAAAATAATTAACGATTGGGGAAGAAACACGCTGTATAGGTTGATTCTGACAGACTCCGGTACCGGCGAGAACGGATGCTGCGAACTTGTATTCAGTGCAATTTAAGGCATAAAAAGGGCTAACCTACTTGTCTACTCGTAGGTTAGCCCTTAGTTTTTATTACAACCAGCCTTTCCGCGGCGTTAGCTTAAACGCCTCGGCGACTACCTTCAACTGGTCATCGGTAATCGACTGCAAAATAGGCAGGTGTGCCGTTTTCATATAAATCTCCGCGCCCTTCTCAACGGTTTCGATTAAGCCGAACGCCTCGTCGATCGTTCTGCCGCAGCCGAATATTCCGTGCTGCGCCCATACTACAAGCCGGAACTCGCTCATCTTCATAGCTGTTTCGATGCCAATCTCGTCGTTACCGCACAGCATCCACGGGAGCACGGACACGCCGTCCGGGAACACGACTATGCACTCCGTAATTGTCCGCCAAAGCGACCGCGTGAACTCGCGCTCGTCGAGAGTATGTACGAATGTCATGCATAGCGTATTGGTCGGGTGGCAGTGCATGATGACCTTGTGCTGCGGGTCGGCCTTAAGCCGCTCAATGTGCGACATGAAATGCGGAGACATTTCGCTGGTCGGTCTGCCGCCGTCGTTGAAGCCCCAGAGGATATCAATACT
>CAZJLW010000057.1:9469-11466 GCA_964546895.1 uncultured Eubacteriales bacterium
TTTTGCATATTGCGCGTGCCGATAACCCACGCCGCTATGCGGTTGATACTCCCGTCGAAAAAGTCCAGCCCAATATGCGTACGCGACAGCAGATCGCTCCGAACAAGCGAGTGAGCGATTTGCATTAGCTCGTCGTCCATAATGACTACGTGATCGCTATCCCAGCGCACCGGTCGCGAAACGTGCAGCAGCAGTTCGTCTGTAAACATTAGTACGGTCGGGATTTTGTCCGATATCGTCTCGGTCGGGTGAAAATGACCGGCGTCTAGGCATACGGCTTTTTTATTCTTGGCGGCGTAACCCAGACAGAATTCGTTCGAGCCGACGACATAGCTTTCACTTCCGATGCCGAACACCTTGCTTTCGATTGCGTCAAGATTGTAGCGGCTGTCGATTGCCTCGGCGAAAATCGCATCAAGCGACGCAGCCATGCGCTTACGCGGCGCTTCTCTGTCGACCGGGATATCTTTGTAGCCGTCCGGGAACCAGAAGTTAGTAACGCATTTCTGCCCGGTTGACTTACCGAAATATTCGGCGACTTTGCGGCTTCGTTTGCAATGCTCAATCCAGAAATCGCGCACGTCACCGTCGACGTGGCTTATCGTAAAGCCGTCCGCGGCCTTCGGATGCGAAAAGCACGTAGGGTTAAAATCCAGCCCCAGCCCGTTTTCCTTGGCGTACTGAGCCCACGGCGCGAAATGCTTCGGTTCGATGGCGTCCAAGTCCACCGTCTCGGTCGTATCCGCATAAATCGCGTGAAGATTAAGCTTATGCTTACCCGCGAGTAGCGAGTATGCCTTGTTCAAATCCTGCCGAAGCTCGTCAGCTGTCCGCGCCTTGCCCGGATAGTTGCCCGTTACCGAAATCCCGCCGGACAACGCATTTTTAAACAGAAATCCGTTAACATCGTCGCCCTGCCAGCAGTGCAGCGAAATCTTTACGTCCCCCAACCTTTTTAGCGCCGCGTCGGTATCCACGCCCAGCTCTGCATAGCGCTCCCTCGCAAGCTCATACGCCTTCAAAACATTTGACATTCCTGTACCCTCCCGAAATTTTTCTACAAAACTTCTCTACTGCTTTTATATAGCACTTATTCCTGTTTGTGTCAACGAACGATACAAATTAATATATAAAAAGCCTTAGAAAATTTATGTAAACGTAGTATAATAGTAACCAAGGGAGGCGTAACCGATGGCAACATTTTTTATAAACGACAAGCCCTATAAATGTACAAACAATATGAGACTGCTTACATTTTTGCGCGACGAGTTGCGGCTTACTTCTGTAAAAAACGGTTGCAGTGAGGGCGCTTGCGGTACGTGCATGGTTCTGGTCGACGGGAATGCCGTAAAAGCTTGCGTGCAGTGGACAGATAGACTGGAAGGAAAGCGTATCGTAACGGTCGAGGGGCTTTCGGAACGGGAACGGCAAGCTTACGTAAGGGCGTTCGCCCAAGCCGGAGCGGTTCAGTGCGGGTTTTGCACGCCGGGTATGGTTATTTCTGCGAAGGCTTTGCTTGATAAGGTGTCTAATCCTACGGAAAACGAGATACGACAGGCTATTAGGAATAATATTTGCCGCTGCACCGGGTATCAGAAGATTGTTGAGGGTATAAAGCTTGCGGCGGAATTGCTGGCGACAGCTGAGTTTTCGGAAGATGCAGCCCATACTGTTTCCGGTATCGGTAGAAGTCTCGACCGTGTAGACGTCGCTCCGAAAGTGCTGGGTACGGCTGTTTATTCCGACGACTTATTTTTCCCTGGTATGCTTTACGGCGGCGCAATACGCTCAGCGTATCCGCGAGCGGTTGTTAAAAAAATTGATGTGTCCGGGTTAAAATCTGTCGACGGGGTTGTCGCAGTCATGACAGCGAAGGATTTGCCGGGAGTGAAAAAAATCGGGCATTTGAAAAAGGACTGGGACGTGCTTATCGGCGAGGGTGATGTAACGCACTACTTGGGCGATGCGCTCGTGCTGGTGGCGGCTACGTCGAAACA
>CAZJLW010000057.1:11566-19760 GCA_964546895.1 uncultured Eubacteriales bacterium
GTGGCATGTCCCGACGGAGACGGCGGCGTTATTATTTACTGCGGCGATCAGGGGATTTACCAGACGCAGCGCGAATGCGCGGCTGCGCTTGGGCTTCCAGTGGAGAAGGTTCGCGTTGTCGCGCAGACAGTAGGCGGCGGATTCGGCGGTAAAGAGGACATCAGCTTGCAGCATCACACGGCGATTTTGGCGTATGTCACCGGCAAGCCTGTGAAGATGTCGCTAAGCCGCGCCGAAAGTCTGCTAGTCCACCCGAAGCGACATGCGATGGATATGAGCTTTACGCTTGCGTGTGATAAGAACGGATTGCTGACGGGGTTGCGGGCTGAAATCTTATCAGACACGGGTGCTTATGCATCACTCGGCGGCCCCGTGCTGCAACGTGCGTGTACCCACGCCGCCGGACCTTATAACTATCATAACATCGACATCACCGGGCGGGCTGTCTATACAAACAACCCACCAGCCGGTGCTTTTCGAGGTTTCGGCGTGACGCAGAGCTGCTTCGCGCTCGAAAGCACTCTTGATTTGCTTGCGGAAGCCGTCGGCATTTCACCGTGGGACATACGCTACATAAACGCAATAAGGCCGGGGCAGACGCTGCCGAACGGGCAAATCGCCGACGAGGGCACGGCGCTGGTCGAAACGTTGGAAGCTGTTAAGAGTTTTTATAAATCCGAGCCTTACGCCGGAATCGCTTGCGCGATAAAAAACAGCGGGCTTGGTGTTGGTGTGCCGGATGTCGGAAGGTGTCGGCTTTTTGTAGAGGACGGGACGGTTTACATAAGAACAAGCGCGGCTTGTATCGGACAGGGGCTTGGGACGGTGCTTACGCAGATTGTATCGGAGGTGACGGAGCTACCGCCCGAGCTAATCGTTCATCAGAATCCTGATACGGGTATCGCCCCGGACTCCGGCAACACCACTGCGTCCAGGCAGACAGTGTTTACAGGAGAAGCCGCAAGGCGCGCCGCGGAGGAACTGAAACGTGCAATGGCGGGTAAGCCGCTTACGCGAGAGGGTTTGCGGCAAATGGAACGAGAAAGTAATGAGCCGCTTAATTTTATCGGTGAGTTTGCATTTAAGACGGATAAAATCGGAAGTGACAAGGAAAACCCGGTAAGCCACATAGCATACAGCTACGCGACACATGTCGTCTCTTTAGATGGTGACGGGCGGCTGAAGCGTGTCGTCGCGGCTCATGATATCGGGCGCGCCGTGAATCCTAAGGCAATCGAAGGGCAGATCGAAGGTGGCGTAACGATGAGTTTGGGCTACGCGCTGACGGAAGATTATCCGCTTGATAACTGCGTACCTACGGCAAAATTCGCAACGCTCGGCTTGTTTAAGGCGCCGGACGTACCGGAAGTACAGTCGGTGCTTATTGAAAAAAATGTATCCGGTGCGGCGTTCGGCGCTAAGGGTATCGGGGAAATCAGTTCAATACCTACTCCGGCGGCCGTTGCGGGTGCGTATCGTAAGCTTGACGGGAAGGACAGGCGTACGTTGCCGCTTGATGGCACGCCGTACAGCCGGAAGTCAAATGGAAAGAATGGAGAAAATGACTATTGATGAACTTGAGAGTTTTTACTAAGAAAGCATTGCTGTTAGCAATAACTGTTGTAACAGTCTTGGCAGCGGGCTGTGCAACAGCACCGCCCGCTGTAACGCCCCAGCCAACAGCGCCAACTCAACCTGCGCCGACCACCATTACCGACCATCTCGGACGCGTTGTCGAGATACCAGAAAAGGTTGAAAAAATTATTTCTTGCTACTACGTATCGACCTCGACGCTGATAGCGCTTGGGCAAACGAATAAACTCGCCGCAATCGAAATGAGCGCAGATACTCGTGAACTATACAAACGTGCCGCGCCGTCGGTTATAAAGCTTCCGGCGATCGGCAACTCAAAGACCTTTAACCTAGAGACATGCGCAGCCATATCGCCTGACTTGGTTATTATTCCGACGCGGCTGTCGGAGTTTATACCGCAAATCGAAAAAATGGGCATCGCCGTCGTCGCCGTGCTACCCGAATCAGAGCGGCAGTTTTTAGAAATGCTTGACATGTTCGGGACGATTCTTGGCGGCGAGGCTAAGGTGAGAGCCGACAAGCTGTCGGCGTTTTTTACAGAGAAGCTAAACCTCATACGAAGCGCTCAGAAGCAAAACAATCCGACATGCTACATCGCAGGAAACTCGTCGTACTTTTCGACGGCTACCGGTAACATGTTTCAGTCGGCGCTAGTTGAACTTGCCGGAGGCGTTAATGTTGCGGGCGGGTTAACGGACAACTATTGGGTTAATGTATCAGCCGAGCAGATTGCGCAGTGGAACCCCGACTATATTTTTATGACTCAGGGGGCGGCGTACTCCGCGAACGACATTTATTCAAACGCGTCGCTGGCTGAGGTTAACGCAGTCAAAAACAAAAGCATAATGCAAATACCGTCGAAGCTGGAAGGCTGGGATTATCCGAACCCTTCGGTCGTACTCGGCGCGCTGTGGTTTTTTAATAAGCTGCAACCGGAACTATATTCCGCGGAACAGCTTGATAAAGACTGCGCTGGTTTTTATAAGGAATTCTATGGAATAGACATTACGAGAACGGACTTGGGCTATGCAGAGTAAATCACGTACACGTACGATTATCATCACCGCGCTTTGGCTTGTGCTTGGGTTGATGCTTGTTATTTCGCTGAGCGTTGGGCGATTTGTTATCACTCCCGCAAATTTTAAATCAGCCGCTGCGCAAAATATCTTCTGGAACGTGCGACTGCCGCGCGTCGTAATGGCTGCGTTCTGCGGCGGCGCGTTGGCCGTGTCCGGCAGTATTTTTCAGCAGCTGTTTAGAAATGTTCTTGCTTCGCCTGAGATTGTCGGTGTGTCGTCCGGGGCTGGACTAGGCGCAGCTTTTGCGCTTGTCTGCTTCGGCGCGAACGCGTTGCTTGTTCCGGCCTTCGCATTCGTCGGGGGACTAGCCGCTGTTATACTCGCGCTTCTGCTGTCCGGTTTGAATAAACGTCGTGGCTTGTTTGGTCTTGTCGTAGCGGGCGTCGTTATCGGTTCTCTCTGCAACTCCGGCATTATGCTGCTAAAAACCGTCGCCGACCCGTATCGGACGCTGCCGTCTATTGAGTTCTGGCTTATGGGCGGACTTTACACACTCAGAACCGAACAGGTGGTTGTAATGCTTGCCGTCGGTGCGGTTGTTATGGTCGGTTTATCAATGTTACGGTTCAGGCTTTCTCTCATGTCCCTTTCGGACGACGAAATATCAGCACTCGGCACGAAGCCGTTTACGCTCAGGCTGATTTTTATATCAGCGGCTACACTACTCGTCGCAACCGTCGTTGCGTTTTGCGGCATAATCGGCTGGATTGGACTGCTTGCGCCCTACATCGCGCGAATGCTTACCGGGCGGCTTAATATTAAGCTGTCTTTTGTTATCGGAGCAATCATTCTGCTTACCGCCGATACGCTGGCGCGTACGCTTACCGCCGCCGAAATACCTGTCGGCATTATGGTTTCGCTTATCAGCGCGCCGTTTTTGCTGCTGTTGTTATGGAGGGAGCAAAATGCTTAATGTTACGTCGTTGCCGGTATATGCGGGCGATAAACGTATTTTGCCCGGTGTAAGTTTTGAGCTGGTAAGCGGCGAGCTTACGGCGCTGCTTGGAGTTAACGGAATCGGTAAAACACTGCTAATGAAAATTATTTGCGGCTTGCTTCCCGCTAAGGGCGGCAGTGTCACGGCAAACGGAGCGTCGATAAACCGCGACGGACGAGTAATCGCCTACCTGCCACAGAACATTGAATCAGGTGTGGAACTGTCGGTGATGGATTATGTATTGATAGGACGCGCGCCGTATATCGGGCTTTTGTCAAGCCCCAACGCGAGTGACCGCGATATTGCGTCAAACTGCATGGAGCGTGTCGGTGTTTTACATTTGAAGGAGCGAAGTGTCGCCGTACTGTCCGGCGGAGAAATGCGCCGTGTCGCCATTGCAAAACTACTGGCGCAAACCGGAGAAATTCTGCTGCTTGACGAGCCATGCGCATATCTTGACGCGTTAAACGCGCAGAGAATACTTGAGCTGTTGCGAAGGCTCGTAACAGAAGATAAAAAAGCCGCGCTAATGACGCTGCACGACCCAGCCGCAGCTTTCAACTTCGCAGATAAGGTGCTGTGTATCGACGAAAGCGGTATATTTGCCGCGTTATCACCCACCGCCGACAGTATTGACACTATAAACAGCTGCTTGAATCGCATATACTCGCCGGATTTCCGGCTGATTAAGTATGAGGGCCGTTTTCTTCCGCTATGGAGGTAGAAGATATTGAGCATAGCTATAATCATTATGGCATCGGGCTTATCGCGGCGCATGGGCGTTAACAAACTGCTGTTGCCCGTATTAGGCAAGCCGTTATGTGGGCATATTATTGACACGGCAATAAAAACAGGCTATCGCGTAGTGGTAGTCTCATGTTACGACGAGGTGTTGAGCATAGCCGGTGAATGCGGCGCGACAGCCGTTTTCAATGGCGAAGCCGAAGCCGGACAGAGCCGTTCCATTCGCTTGGGCTTGAAAACCGCTACTGCCTGCGACGCGGCGATTTTCTGCCCAGCCGATCAACCGTTTATTTCTGTCGCGACACTTCACGGACTGACTGAAGAATTTTGCCGCACAGGTAAAATCGTGACGGCTTCTTACGGCGGACAAAGCGGCAGCCCAGTTTTATTTCCGCGAGCGTATTTTGAAAAGCTGTCGAGCTTAACAGGCGATATGGGCGGTCGTGCCGTTATTAAGGAACACCCGAACGAAACTACATCATACGCCGTCCATGATTTAAGCGAGGGCTTTGATATAGACGACGAAAACGATTTGCTAACGCTGGCTAATCAAAACATTTCATCAAGGTTGTGATTTATATAGATAATAATGAAGGCAAAAAATTTGCGCTGTACGGAAATATTATTTTCGCCAGCGCCTTCGGCATTCTGGAAACTCATGAAAACAGCTACATCATCTGCGACGGCGAAAATGTCGCCGGGATTTTTGATACGCTTCCCACGGAATACAAAGATATAAAAATTCTAGATTACAAGGACAAAATTATTATCCCGGGTTTAATAGACTTGCACATACACGCGCCGCAGTTTGCTTTTCGCGGCATGGGTACGGATTTAGAACTGTTACAATGGCTCGAGACATATACCTTCCCCGAAGAAAGTAAATACAGCGATTTAAAATATGCCAAGCAAGCGTATTCGACGTTCGCACAAGCGCTTACAAGCTCATTTACAACACGCGCGGTAATATTCGGAACCGTTCACTGCGCGGCTACGTTACTGTTGGCAGAATTGCTTGAAGAAAGCGGGCTATGCACACTGGTCGGCAAAGTGAACATGGATATGAACTGCCCGGACGGCTTGCGCGAGGACACGGACGCGTCGCTGGCCGATACGGAATACTTCATTAACGAATGCACCAGACGATTTAAACAAACCCACCCGATTATAACACCGCGCTTCGCGCCCAGCTGTTCGTCGCGGCTTATGGAAGGGCTTGGCGAGTTGGCCGAACGGTACGGACTGCCGGTTCAATCGCATCTGTCCGAAAACACGAGCGAAATACAGTGGGTGCAGTCGCTTTTCCCCGAGAGTGCATGTTACAGCGATGTTTATTACAAACACGGGCTCCTCGGCGACAAAACAATAATGGCGCACTGCGTCTACCCGACTGAAACCGATACGGGTATTATGACGCGCAGCAAAACAATCGTGGCGCATTGCCCCTGCTCTAATCTGAACCTCGCAAGCGGTATCGCGCCGGTCAGACGGCTTATTAACATGGGTGTAACGGTCGGGCTTGGGACGGATGTCGCCGGTGGGCTGAGCATTTCGATGATGAAAGCCGTGTCCGACGCCATGCAGATGTCGAAGCTGTACTGGCTGCTGAACGACAAGAGCGACAGGTTCCTAACCGTAGCAGAAGCGTTCAGCCTTGCCACGATATGCGGGGGCGCTATATTCGGCGAAGCGGTCGGTAGCTTCATCCCCGGCAGCAAATTCGACGCACTCGTAATTAATGATGAAAGACTGGGCGTAACGGATGGCGTTCCCCTTTTCAGACGTCTCGAACGCATTATTCATCTCGCTACGTTTAAACATATAGACGCTAAGTTTGTGAACGGTAGAAAAATTCTGTGACGAGGGGGTCTAACAATGAGTGTAGGAAAAAGTGAAACGAGGGTTGACGCATACGACAAAGTAACCGGCGCGGCAAAGTACACGGCTGATTTGTGTCCGCCGAACGCGCTCGTCGCCAAGGTTTTGCACAGCGAAATAGCGAACGGACGCGTACTGCGTATCAATACGGAAAAGGCGGCGGCTCTGAAGGGTGTCGTGAAAATCGTCACGTGCTTTGATGTACCTGATATCCCGTTTCCGACGGCGGGTCACCCGTGGTCTACGGAAAAGTCGCATCAGGACGTAGCCGACAGACTTTTGCTGAACGCCCGCGTGCGATACCACGGCGACGATATCGCGGCGGTCGTGGCTGTTGACGAGCTGACGGCGAAACGCGCGGTTGAAATGTTGGAAGTGGAATACGAGGAATACGCCCCGCTGCTCACCGCCGACGCCGCCATGAAAGAAGGCGCGGCGCAGCTGCATGAAGCGTCCCCGGGCAATATATTGAAACGCTCGTTTTATCCGGAGCAGCTTAGTGAAGGATTCGAAGCCGCGCTCAGTGAACCGGACGTGAAAATCGTAGAGGGACGCTACAAAACGCAGATTGTACAGCATTGTCACATTGAGCCGCCCGTTTCTCATGCATATATGGAAGGCGACCGAATAACAGTCGTCACGGCGACGCAAATACCGCACATCGTACGGCGTATCGTCGGGCAGGCGCTCGGCATTCCGTGGGGCAAGGTGCGGATTATTAAGCCTTACGTCGGCGGCGGCTTCGGAAACAAACAGGACGCGCTCTACGAACCTCTTAACGCGTATCTGACTACGCTAGTCGGCGGGCGCTGCGTCAGGCTTGAGCTGTCGCGTGAGGAAACGTTCTCGTCAACCCGCACCCGCCACGCTATTGACTTCTACATAAAAACAGCCGTACGCAACGACGGAACGTTCGTCGCTCGCGAAATAAAAGCCGTGGCAAATCAGGGCGCGTACGCTTCGCACGGACACGCAATCGCCGCAAATGCTATCAACGCCTTCCGTCAGTTTTACCCGTACGCAAAGGCTTATAAAGGCGAAGCTGTCACGGTTTATACGAACGTAGCAACAGGCGGAGCAATGCGCGGCTACGGCATACCGCAGGCCAATTTCGCAATCGAATCCCACACGGACGACGTGGCGCACGCGCTTAATATCAGCCCGGCTGAAATAAGGCTGAAAAACTGCGTCAAAGGCGGGTTCAAGGATCCCGTGCTTGGTATTACGTTTGACAACGATACGCTGACGAAGTGTATCACACGCGGAATGGAAGCGTTCGACTGGGACAACAAAGCAAAGCAATACGCCGCGCAATCCGGTGTTGTACGATACGGCGTCGGAATGTCGGCATTTACATATAAAACAGGTGTGTATCCCATAAGCCTAGAGACGGCGTCAGTGCGGCTTATGCTTAACGAGGACGGCTCGGTGCAGCTGCAAACCGGCGCTACGGAAATCGGGCAAGGCTCCGACACCGCCCTGTCACAAATCGCCGCGGAGGTGTTGACGCTGCCGCTCGAATGTGTTCACATCGTATCGACGCAAGACACGGACGTGACGCCGTTCGACACGGGCGCGTACGCTTCGCGACAGACTTACGTAACGGGCATGGCGATTAAAAAATGCGCCGCATTATTAAAGGAAAAAATACTCGCGTACGCCGCAGGTATGCTTGGGATTTCAGCCGACGCCGAAGAGTTAGACCTATCCGACGGCTGCGTCGTCGACAAAGATAAAAAGCCGCTGCTGACTGTCGCGCAAGTCGCCGTAGAAAGCTGCTACAGCCTGACAAACTCCAGCCATTTATCTGCCGAGGTTACGCAGCACACCGACACAAATGCTTTTTCCTCCGGTGTATGCTTTGCGGAGATAGCCGTTGACACGGAGCTTAACAAAATAAAAGTATTGCGCGTTTTAAACGTCCACGACAGCGGGCGGCTCATTAACCCAAAGCTTGCCGAAG
>CAZJLW010000058.1:0-19429 GCA_964546895.1 uncultured Eubacteriales bacterium
TAGACAAGCCATCAGTAGCGGATAACAACCTTATTACCGCAGGTTGTACCGGCGGCTTGCTTTGGGCAAAACAAATTATTGAACGTTTAGGTGTTTTTGAGGTAAACACACTGGAATCTTGGTATGATTATTTCAGTACCGGAAAGACTGAGCATTTCTTTGCTCTCATGCAAACTTTGCGAAACGGCACTTCTGCTATTTAATCGCGCCAGTGCTGGTTATCTCAACCCGTGCATCCACATAAACCGGCACATCCGCAAAATTCCTTTCAACAACATCCTGATAAGCGTTATACAGCTTATAGTTATGTTTGCGCAGCTCATCCTTAAAATTAAGCCCGTCCATTTTAAATTCCTTTTCGAACTTCTCCAGCACCTTCAAAATATCGTCCGCGATAATCTCCTGATACTGCCGCGTCAGCGTTTCCGTAGCGTCTGCGCCGCTTAGCTCCGCGGTAGGGCCGGATTCCGCCTCGGGCGCCAGCCGGTATTCGTCCACCGTGCCTTCGGCGTTGACGTTAATGACGCAGTTCAGCCCATTTACGTCCTCGTAAAAACTAATTTTGCTCCTATACCCGCTGACCTTAAGCGGAACGAACGTACCGTTGTACTCCGTAATAATAACGGCGTTATCAGCGCGCCCCGTCGCAAGCAGATACCCACGCGTTTCATGATCGTCCAACCAGCCCGCCAGTTTATAATCCTTTATTACGGCAAGCCCGCCCAGCTTTATTTCCTTCTCCTTCACTTCAACCTTCGGGATAACCGTGTTACCCGTCGAACGCAACCCACCCACAACATGCTCCAAGTCCTGCTTGAACGTAGAAGCCGCGACATTATTCTTATAATAACTAGCCGCGAAAAGCCCTACCATCGGCTCGCCCGGCACATCGGCGTTCAGTATCTCCTCCGCCGGTTCACCGGAAGCCATGACGATAATCTTCCGGCTGATTTCGCGGTTGCGCTCGAAGGCGTCAATAGTTTCGCGAAACAGTGCGCTGTCCTTCAAAACGCCCTCGCTTATCAGCACCATCTTCGACAGCCCGTAGTACAGCGTCTGGCTGGATTTCGAATCGACCATCTTCATTGCCGCGGCAATTGTTTCGCTGCTTTCTGTCTTTACCGACTTTGCCTTTTTGTCGGCGCCGCCGCCTTTGTCAAGCAGCACGGCTACGTTCGGCAGCGCCATCGTTACGGCGAAACGGTTCCCTGTTTTTTTGTCTCCGCTGAATTTGTCCACGCCTATTGATATTACAAAGCCCCGGCTCTCAAGCTCGACCTTATCGAAGCAACCGGTGCATAACATCGAAGCCGCCGCCAGAAGCGCGGCAAGTATTTTTTTCTTCATTTATAACGCTCACCCAACCCTCGCAGCCTTGCCGTCGCAATCAGAACAACAGGCAATGCTATCAAAAAAAACAACCCGAACGTAAAAAACATGTAGTCCTGCAATTCGTAAATCTGCTCAATATTTTCCGGTATGAACGCCATGACAAACGCGACCAGCGCGCAAATAACAATGTAAAGCGAATGACTACCCTTATTCACGACGTCCTTAAGTATAAGCGACGAAAAAAACAGACCGGCGTTTACGATTGCAAACGTCGACACAATCCAGAAGCTCATAATAAGCGCGTCCTGACGCTCGATGAACGACCCGGGCAAGTCGATTATATCCATCATCTCAAGCAGCGGCCACATCTGATGCCGTACGTCAAACGGGCCGAACTTCGCAATAGTCACGGCCGTGATAAAAATCAGAAACGCCCCGATGAATATGACGGCCTTGACGATACCGGCGCGCGTCGCCTTCGGGCGGTTGGAATACGGATAGAACAACAGGCAGAACTCCAGCCCCGTGAAAACGTAAAGCACGCTGAACCCGCCCCAAACCATGCGCCCCGGCGGTGTTACGCAAACGGGCATAAGATTCGAAAAGTCAATATCGAACAGCCCGACGCCAAAAACAAACAGTATCGGAAACGTAACAAGAATAATCAGCAGCTCGGCGATACGCGCGCGCGCCTCGTAGCCCTTCGACGCGATGAACGCCGCAGCCGCCAGCATCAAGGCGCTGACGATATAAAACGGTGTTTTGGCAAGCAGCGTTTGCTTGACGACTTCGCAGAACAGCCGAAGCTCGAGCGACAAATCTATAATAAGCTTAGCCACAAATAGCAGGCTTATCAAAACGGAAACCGGCCGCGACAGTATCCTAGACGTATACGTTACAAACGAATCGCCGGGGAACATTCTGCCGACTGAGTTAATCAAAAAAGCAAGCGCGACGGCGAACACCGTCGTAACGGCGATAACAATCCAGCCGTCCTGCATGGCGAGCTCGGCTGCCTTGCGCGGCAGAAAAATTATCCCCGTACCCAGAACATTAAGCACGAGAAGCGCTTGGAGCTGTCGTACCGAAACCTTATTATTCAGCGAGAACATAGAGCCTACTCCCTTTCCTTTTTATTGCCGGTTTTACCGAAGTTAAGACGCGTGTGCTGGTTCGGGTTCGCGAAAATGGGGCGATTTTTCATAGTAAACGTCGGGAAGCGGAACAGCGTGTCCTTAAGCTCGCTATAGTGGTTGACGTCGCCCGAAACAAACGGATACAAGTACGGAATGCCAAAGCTTTTAAGCGAAACAAGATGAATCAGCACAAACAGCGCGGCAATCCAGAAACCGAACAAACCCAGTATTCCGGACATTATAATAATTATATACTTGACAATCCGGAACCCGGAGACAAGCGCATAGCTCGGCACAGCGAACGAAGCAATACCCGTAAGCGCGACGATTATAACGACAATAGGGCTGACAAGCCCGGCTTCGACAGCCGCTTGTCCGATAATAAGGCCGCCGACTATCCCGATAGTACCGCCGACCGCCGACGGCAAGCGAATTCCAGCCTCGCGCAGCAGCTCGAACGCGAACTCCATGAGCAGTATCTCAATAAGCGCCGGAATCGGAACGGTCTGCCGCGCCCCGGCCATTTTAAAAATAAGCAGCATCGGTATCATCGACGGGTGGAAGCATGTAAAAGCAAGGTACAGCCCCGGCAGCGCAACGGTTATAAACCCGGCGATATAGCGCAAAAGCCGCGACAGCGACATAATCTCGAACCGCTGATAATAGTCTTCCGAAGTCTGGTAGAACGTGTGGAACGTCGTTGGAATAATCAACACAAACGGGGAGTTATCTACGACAATAACGACGCGCCCCTCCATAATAGCCGAAGCCGCCTTGTCGGGGCGTTCGGTGACTTGCGCCTGTGGAAATGGCGACAGCCAGTCGTCTTCAATGAGCTGCTCGACATAGCCGCAGTCAAAAATTGCGTCAATGTCGATGTTTTTAATGCGTGCGATGGCTTCGTCGAGTATTCTCGGGCGTACGATGTCTTCCATGTACATCAGAGCGATGTCCGTAGACGAGCGTCGACCGACCTTCATCTGCCGCACCTTAAGCTTCGTATCGCGTATGCGTCGGCGGATTAGCACCGTATTAAACCGGAATACCTCCGTGAACGCCTCCTTCGAGCCTTGCACGACGACCTCCGTCTCGGCGGTTGACACTCCGCGGTTCGGCCAGCCCTTAGTCGAAACGATAAGCGCGCGCGAACAACCGTCCACAAACAGCACCGTGTCGCCCGACAGCACGGCCAGCGTCACGTCCTCGAGCTTCTCGGCTTCGGCCACGTCCGCCGTGGATATTCCGCTGTCCTTCAGCGCGGTAAGGATTCCTTCTTTTAGCGAGTCGTATTTTGGAAAGCTGTTCGACAGCTTTATAAGCAAATGGTTTATTATCTGCATTTCGACGAGCTTGCGGTCGACCAGCATGTCGATGTAGCTTATATAAACGGTCAGATCCTTTTTTTCTCCGACGGGGAATTTACGCTTGACGATGTCGCCGCAATCCCGAAACGCTTCTTCGTATAAAAGTATGTTTTCATCAATGGATTCTTTCAGAAACATGGCGTTGCTCCTTTTTTTCAGGCGGTGGGAATCGAGCCGCCTCTTTATTGATTCGCATATAATATTTGATAAATATGTAAAAACTATGCACGAGGTAAACTAACCTGTGTTAATCTTGTCTGCGATACCTTCTCTCAAAAAATCCCTATTGACTTCCCGATAATATTGTATATAATCCATATATACAATATTGCAAGCGAGGTGATCTACATAAACATAATCATAAGCAATTCCGGCACGACGCCGATTTACGAGCAAATTGTTTCGCAAATAAAGGCAAAGATTATTTCGGGCGAGCTTAAAGAGGGCGACGCACTGCCGTCCATGCGGATACTGGCGAAGGAACTGCGCATAAGCGTCATAACGACGAAGCGCGCGTACGAGGATTTGGAGCGCGACGGCTTCGTCGTGTCGATAACCGGTAAGGGCAGCTTCGTCGCGTCTAAGAACACGGAGCTTATCCGCGAGGAACACCTCAAAACAATCGAAAGTTACATGCAAAAAATTTGCGAAGCAGCCGCCGCTTGTAAGCTCACACTGACCGAGCTTACAGAAATGCTGACAACAATTTATAAAGGAGAGTAGAAAATCTATGGATGCAATAACACTCAAAAACGTAACGAAACACTACAAGAACTTCACGCTGGACAACGTGAGCTTCTCTGTGCCAAACGGCGTAATAATGGGCTTCATCGGGGAGAACGGCGCCGGAAAAAGCACGACGATTAACCTCATTATGGACTTAATACGCAGGGACAGCGGGGAGATTACCGTGCTTGGGCGCGATAATTTGACTGAGCTTAACGAAGTGAAGGAGTATATCGGTGTAGTCCTCGACGAATGCTGTTTTCCGGAGGGGTTGACGGGGGTCGCCGCCGATCAGGTCTTGAAGCGCATCTACGAAACATGGGACAGTCAAAAATTTCGCTCATACCTCGACAGGTTTTCCATTTTGCCGACGAAAAGCATTAAGGACTACTCGCGCGGCATGAAAATGAAGCTGTCAATGGCCGTTGCACTGTCGCATGACAGCCATCTGCTTATCCTAGACGAAGCGACAAGCGGGCTTGATCCCATCGTGCGCGACGAGCTGCTCGATATTCTTAACGAGTTTACGATAGACGAAGGCCGCTCGATCCTGCTGTCGTCTCATATTCTTAGCGACTTGGAAAAAATTTGCGACTACATCACATTCATCCATAACGGGCGAATAATTTTTACAGACGAGAAGGATAAGCTACTGGAAAGCTACGCGATAGTGAAATGCTCCGAGGCCGAACTAAAGGCGCTTGACAAATCAGCCGTAGTCGGCGTCAGGAAGAACGCCTTCGGCGTGGAAGCGCTCGTAAAACGCGGCGCTCGGCTTAACCTCCACACCGAACGCGCAACTATCGAGGACATCATGGTCTACTATGTAAAAGGGAGAGTGTAAATATGTTAGGGCTTATTATTAAGGATTTGTTTACATTAAAAAAGCAGCTTGGTGCTCTGTTATTTATAGGTGCGTTTTACATAGTGTTTTCATTGATGAGCCAGAACACCGCTATATTAGGCGGCGTAGCGGCAATACTTACCGCAACGCTGCCGATGACATCAGCCGCTTTCGACGAAAAATCCGGCTGGGACAAGTATGCCGCCACGATGCCCGTTTCGCGTTCGCTTATGGTTATTTCCAAATACGTACTGGGACTGTCGCTTGCTGCTGTCATGTTGCTAATAACAGCCGTCATAATGCTTGCGTTCGGCAAAACCCCACTTAATGAAGTTGCTTTATTATCGCTGATTTTTTTCGGCATAAGCATTTTTTTACAGTGTATTTTCATACCGCTAATCATTAGATTCGGCGTGGAGAAATCTCGGCTGGCTATGGTAGCAGTCGCACTTCTCCCGACAATGGCAGTCATGCTGCTCGAAAGAGTCGGTATAACCAATTTTCACTTTTTGTTTGACATACTGCCGTACGTATTACCGATAGTTCTGGTAGTGGTATGGGTAGCTTCGCTGACCTTGTCGATTCGGATTTTTAGCAGAAAGGATTTAATATAAGCTTTGTCAGATTTTTCGATTGAGGAATTTTTGGTTGAAGGATTTCTTGAAATGGTATTGACAAGTTTTCCACTAAATTTTATAATGGCGCTGGAAGGAGATTGATTATTATGAAACTAAGCTTTGAATACGGGCATGGTATGATGGACGCCAATCTGCCGGATAACACCGATATTTACATACCGGGCGAAACTATTGCAGACCCGCCGTTTATACCGCTTGATAAAATCGTGGACGAAACTCGTAAGTCGATACTGAATCCCGTCGGAATGCCTCCGCTGTCACAACTGGCAGGCCCCGGCAAAAAAGTCGCGATAGTTTTCCCGGACAAGGTAAAGGGCGGCTTTCAAGAGACGGCACACCGCAAAGTGTCTATTCCGATCATAATCGAAGAATGCATAAAAGCTGGCGTCGCGAAAAAAGACATCACGCTCATATGCTCAAACGGACTGCACAGAAAAAATACAAAGGAAGAAATCCGCTCGCTGCTGTCGACGGATGTTTTCCATGATTTTTATTTCACGGGGCAGATAGTAAACCACGACAGCGAGGACTACGACAACCTCGTTGACTTAGGCTGTGACGAAACGGGCAATCCCGTCATCATGAACAAAACCGTTTACGAAGCGGACGTAGCCGTACTCGTCGGGCATTGCCTCGGCAACCCGTACGGTGGTTATTCCGGCGGCTACAAGCACTGCACGACCGGCATCACGCACTGGAGAAGCATCGCGAGCCACCACAACACGCACGTAATGCACGGCGCGGATTTCGCACCCGTCAGCAACTCGAGCCTTATGCGCGACAAGTTCGACTCCATCGGTATGCACATGGAGAAATGCATGGGCAAGAAGTTCTTCGTTACGGACGCGGTACTGGATACGAACGCTAGGCAAATCGCCGTTTTCTCCGGCTACGCGAAGGATCTCCAGCCGCTGTGCCGCGACGTCGCCGACAAGCGCACGTACGTCAAATGGGCGGAAAAGAAATATGACGTCATGGTGTTCGGTATGCCGCAGGCTTTCCATTACGGCAACGGCATGGGGACTAACCCGATACTTATGCTGCAAGCCATTTCGGCTCAGATTATCCGCCACAAGAGAATACTGACAGACTATCCCGTAATCATATGCTCGTCGACCTGCGACGGCTATTTCCACGACGAGGAGTTCCCGTCGTACCGCGAGACGTACAACATGTTCCAAGCCGACTACAACAACACTCTGCCCGACGTGGAAAAGTACGGCGAGTTTATGTCCATGAAGGAAGAATATATAAAGAAGTACCGCTTCGGCTACGGATATCACCCGTTCCACGCGTTTTCGATGATGTCGTGCGGACATATCGCCGAGAAGAACACCGCCGCGATCTACATCGTAGGCGCACGCGAGCCGGGCTTCGCACGCGGCATGGGCATGAAAACCCGCGCCACATTCGAGGAAGCTTTCGACGACGCGAAGAAGAAATACGTCGGTCAGTCGCCTAACGTCCTTGCGCTGCCGAAAACATTTAAGTGTGCTTCTGTTCATCTGTGCATGAAAGATTAAAAAATAAGGCAGTTGCTGAGCTGATATTGATTAGCTCCGCAACTGCCTTTTGTTTATAGTGCTTTTACTCATGCTATTTCTGTTTTCATCATTATCCTAATGCTAAGTACCAGCAAGGCCAATACTATAAAAGCAATAACAGCAATAACAGCAATTTTTAATAGCAATGCCACATTTAACACCGAAGACACGGCAGAGTTAGGTATATTTGCAATAATGTTTCTGTGACTCCTCTTTGGAATCGACATCGTTGCAAAAAGAAAACCAAAATACAGAACCGCAAACCCTTTAAGTCCGAATTTCAAGATAACCGCACTACAATAAATCCCTAAGACCAAAACACCCAGTCCTACAATAAACGGAAAATAAGGATTTTCAATCAAGGTTTTCTCAAGCATCTCATGTACAGGAATGTTTCTGAAAAGCCTTGACGTAATGAACACCTCAAGCCGAGCAAGTAAAAGAGTTATCCCGCCAAAAGCCATTAACGACACAAAATTGTAACTCACCGTACCGATTATGTAATTTTTACGACTCATACCCATTTTAACAATATGCTTATAGTCATTAACAAATGATATGGTGATAAAAACAACCGCAACAATCCAATACAAAAAACACGATAGAAACGTACCAAGGTTAGCATAATTCTCGTTGTCTATAAATTTCACTATGACGAAAACTACTAAAATACCAAATAAAAAGCTGCAAACTAAAATAGGAATTTTATATTTTAAATGTTTAAGGTTATATCTAAAAACCTTTAGAACAGCAGATGTGTCCATTACCATTCCCCCTAACAATCTAAGCCTTAACAGGCATTTTTTTAACCAACAGCCAACTCAAAAACGCAAGCGCAGCAGACAGCACAAATAGCGCAATGTATACATACGGAGATGTTAACGACGTTATAATACTGTCAAACGACGCCTTTTTCATAATTCCTATTAAAACTGCTGCTGCAACGACAATACCGATAAATATAGACGTTGCAAAATAGATAATAATCCCTATTCTGTCAAACTTATACATCATCAACCCTAATACATCACCCAGACAGCCGCAAAACAATGTGGTCAAAAATATCAAAAGAATAGTTCCCGGTTCGTGAACCGGCATCCCGGTTGAAAATAAATCTACAACCAAACAAGCAACGACAGCCGCTACAGCATAAATTAGCTTCAAAACTAAACCACTCCAATAATTGTTCTTGCGTGTTATGCTAAAGCCGACCATGTTTTTATAAAAAACAGTTGAGCGTTGCATTATTGCAACTAAAGGAATAAGCACAAAAGCCCTTGCTAAATACTCCGCTTTTAGTGTTATTCCTATCAGCGGGTAAAAGTAGTAAAACCCAATAAGTATGGGGATCAGCGATATCATTAGCACTCCAAAGTTATATAAATCAAATCTCAGATTTCTCAGTAATCCGTTTTTCATATCGCCACCCTCCCCTACTGTAACAGCTGCATAAACAGCTTTTGCAGACTGGCTTGGGTCACATCAAAGTCATATTTTTGAACATCACGCTCGAAAGCCTTTATGTCGCTTATCTCCACACAAACACTCTTGCTGCGACCGAGCGATTCACTGTGAACAACCTTGTAACCCTTGCAAAACTCGTCAATATCGATGTCCTTGCCGTTAATAATCCTGTGACGTGAGAGAAGCTCCTCTGTGTTCTCGTTTTTCACAATGACGCCCTCATCTAAGATAATCACATCTTCAAGCACATTTGCGGCTTCGTCAATGATATGAGTAGACACGACAAAAGTGCGCTCAGTATTCGTATACTCCTCTACGAGCAGCTTATAAAACTTATCACGCATAAATACATCAAGCCCCGCAACAGGCTCATCTAAAAACGTTATTGGCGCTTTCGATGCCAGGGCTATAATAATAGTCACTGCCGAAAGCATACCCTTTGACAGCTTGTTAAGCCTTTTCTTTATATCAAGATCAAACTCCAATACAAGCCTTGCCGCATAATCCTTATCCCAATAAGTAAACATCATTTCCGCAGTCTTAAACAGAGTTTTAATTTTTCTGTTATCAGAACCGTACATAATCGCTACATTTATTTCACGTGAAAAGCATATTTCGTTAAGCACCTTTTGGTTTTCCCAAACCTTTTCGCCGTTATATGTAACCTCTCCGCTTGTAGCCGGATTTTGCGCCGACAGAATACCCAGGAGTGTAGTCTTACCGGCGCCGTTCTTCCCGATTAATCCATAGATTTTATGCTGCTCAAGAGTTAAAGAGATACCCTTTAGCACCTGTTTTTTGCCGTAAGTCTTTGTTAAATTGTTGCACGTCAACGTGTTCATACATCTTCCTCCGTAATAAGTTTTATTATTTCAGCCTTATCAATACCCATAACCTTTGCCTCGTGTAAAAGTGGCTTGATATATGTGCCCAAAAACTCTGCTCGCCGCTTAGTTAATATCTTTTCCTTAGCGCCATTCGCCACAAACATACCGACACCTCGCTTTTTGTATAAAATGCCCTCAGTCATCAGCGTGGACAAGCTCTTAGCTGCCGTGTTTGGGTTAATATTGTGTAATCTCGCTAGCTCGTGCGTGGATAGCGACTGCTCATCCTCTCGCAAAATATCTCTCAAAATCTCGTTTTCAATCATTCTTGCAACCTGTAAAAAAATAGACTTGTCATTCGAAAAGTCCATTGCCATTTAATCACCTCCTACCTTTGATAAAATTACTTACCTATCTATCTATGTAACTAATTATACAGCGTACCTTTGTTTTGTCAACAGGCATAAAAAAACTGTAACCACCACTCATCGCAGTAAGTTACAGTTCGTTGTCTCTATAAATTCGCACACATCTGAAAATCCGTTGAAAAACACGCCCGGCAAGTTCTTCGTGAACTGCTCCCTGCGCGTAGCGCCAAGCAACATCGGCACGAAGTCCACACCGGCGTTCTGCGCTGTTTTCTCGTCTACTAGGCTGTCGCCCACGTACAGCACGTCTGCCTTATCTACGCCTAGCCTGTCGACCATTTGCAGTAGCCCTTCCGGCTCGGGCTTGTGCTTCGTTACGTCGCCGCTGCCGATTATGTGCGTTATGTACGGCAAAATTCCGTAGCGCGCAAGCGGCGGCTCCATCATCTCGCGCAGCTTTAGCGATACGATTCCTATTTTGATTCCTTGCTCGCTGAGGATTTCTACGCCTTCTCGGACATATGGGAAGTATGTCGTCCCTTCCAGCGTGCGCGGGGCACTTATTTTGCGGTAATACGCCGACATTTCGGCGAGCTTGTCGGCATCCTTTTCGCCGCTAATATGCGAGAGCATAATAGGCGCCAAGTTGCCGATGCACGAATGCACATATTCCAGTTCTCTACGACCGTACCCGAAATGCTCAGACGTATCGTTAAGCGACGTGGATATTATCCCAGCCGTATCCGCTATCGTCATGTCGTAGTCGAACACGACGGCTTTATACTTGCCCATTTTTTTCATTCCTTATAAATAGTATTTTATTTGCATAAAGCAAGTGCGTATGATATTATGGTTCGAATCAAATTCTACAATATTTCAACATTTAATTCAACCACAAAGGTGTGACACATAATGCTTTATCCCGGAAACGGCAAGCCGCTATTCGAGCAGCTGAGAGAATTGATAGTGAACAAAATAACAAGCGGCGAGTACAAGCCCGGCGAAAAACTACCGAGCGAGCGTGCGCTTTCCGAAATGTACAACATCAGCCGTCTGACGGTAAGGCTGGCGCTTTCCGACCTCGTCAACGACGGTATGCTTATCAAAAAACAGGGCAAGGGTACGTTCGTCGCGAACAAGCCGATACAGCATTCGCTCGGCGGGCTAATCGGCGCGGTCGAGGAACTCGCGCATATCCACGTGGATATGGAAGTGCGTATTCTCAAAAAAGAGATTTGCTCAGTCTCCGCAGAGATACTTAGGAAGATGAATAATAAGCTGGATAAGACTATGCTGCTTATTTCGCGGCTGGTTATTGTTGATGGAGTACCGCTGGCGCTCGACTACGCGTATCTGCCGAACAGCGTCGCGCATTTCATGGATAATGTCGACCTGACAAAAGACGTGATATATCT
The DNA here is from genome assembly GCA_964546895.1 of uncultured Eubacteriales bacterium. Taxonomy (GTDB): domain Bacteria; phylum Bacillota; class Clostridia; order Lachnospirales; family CAZJLW01; genus CAZJLW01. The sequence goes on from CAZJLW010000058.1 coordinate 11,659, forward strand.
GGTGCTTGAGAAGTGCGGCTTCAAAATCACAACGGCTGTGCAGACTATTGGCGCGGAGAATCCCCTACGGGAAGAGGCCGAGCTGCTGGGAATAAAAACGACTGCGCCCGTACTCGCGCTCGACCGTATTACGAGCGTCGAGGGCGATATTCCGATACTGTACAGCAAAACAATTTATCGGGCTGATAGATATCAGTATAATATGAGCTTAAAGAGGCATAATAAGCTTAGTTGATTACAAAAAGCCATAAAGATACCCACAGAGCAAGGGCGAACGCCTTGGTTCTGTGGGTATCTTTGTTTTACAGCTTTCTGGCTTTGATGATGAACGACAGTGGGAACATTTTCGCCTTGCTCGGCGCGTAGTATTTGGAGCTGAATTCGTGGTCGCGTTCCATAGTATCCTTGTCCGTCTCTTCAATAATTTGTTCTACGGCAAACCCCGCTTTTGCCAGGGAATTTATGTATGTAGACATTTTGCGGTTATATAATGATACCTTGTTGCCGCTTTTTTCAAACTCGAACAAGCCCTCGTCGAAATAACTGCCCGAGAAAACCAGCCGCTCGTCCACCGTTTCCACGCAGTGCATAAACGGGTGATCCCATGAGAATATGGAAATGCCGTCTTTTTTCAGGTATGACGACACGAGGTTAAATGTTGTCTGCATGTCGGTCGTCCAACCTATCGCGTAGATCGAGTAGGCAATGTCGAAATAATTCTTAGGCAAGCCGGGGTCGGTTTCCATCGGCGCGTTGAAAAGGTGTGGCTTAAAGCCGCTTTCGCTCAGGAAGCGCTGTGCGTTTTCGAGCTGCCTTTCGGACAAGTCCAGCCCCCACAGCTCGGCGGCGCCGTGCTCGCCTTGCCATTTTAGCGAGTGGCCGCTCCCGCAGCCGATATCAAGCACCTTTTTGCCGGTGACGTCGCCGAATAAATGCAGCTCGTCCTCGGTCGGGATTAAGCAGCCGTATGTGGGTAGGGACGTTCTACCGAACCAATCATCGGCTATTGCATCCCAGCTTGATTTGTTCTGGGTTAGGATTTCGTTTTGCATGATACTCCTCCTGAAATACCTATTACCATATTTTTAATAAAAGGCTCGAGGCCGAAAGAATCCGGACTCGAGCCTTTGGCATTAATTCAAAAGCAATTGATAAATAATCGAAGCCATCTGCGCCCGGGTAGTTACAGCCTTCGGCTGAATCAACCCGTCCGTACCGTTAGCGATATCGGCACCGGCTAAACATTCCATAGCCGGTTTGGCGTAGTCGCTGATAGTTCCGGCGTCGGTGTACTCCGACAAATCCTTACCTCTTATGTTCTGAGACGGCAACCGTTTCATCACCTTAAGCATGTTGTAAATCATGGAGAATAAATCCTGCCGTGATATAAGCTCGTCGGGGGCAAACTTGTTGTCGCCGACGCCGCCCGTTATGCCCAAAGCCTTAGCTTTAGCAAGATAACCGGTGTAGTACGTACTACCCGCATCGGAGAAATTAGCGGACGCCGACGGATTTTGTTCCGGCTCGATAAGGTAAGCCCTCATAAGCATAACAAGCGCCTGCGCTCTTGTGAGCTTGCCGCCCGGGGTAAACATATCGTCACTCGTTCCGCTTATAATACTTCTCGCGGAGCCGAACTTAACATGATTATAGAACCAGTCCTTCTCCGTAACATCTTTGAAGGAAACATCGCGGTAGCCTATGGCGTACTTCGATAAATGCGTCGTCGTAATTTTTACCGCGCCGTTTTCGTACCGACCGTGAACAGTTTTCAGGCTGTTATCGGTATCAATGAAGTAGGAAACAATACTGTGTTCGTTCTCGCCGTTTCTTGGTGTATACGGTATCGAAATCACAATCGAAGCCCCGCCGAACTGGCCTATTCCGCCGCCGCCTGAACTGATCGTTATTTCGTAAACCGGTCTGTCGCCGATTGCTTGTTGAGCTAGCGGAGGCAGATTAGCGATGCTCGCCTTCGAAATATCGATACTGACGTCGTTACCGGTTGCTTGCGAAGCGATGTAAGCGACTAAGTCGGTGCTTAACGTTACCGAAGCGCCGGGCGTTTCGATTGTTAAGTCGGCTTTCGTTGCGGTTGCTATGCTCGTGAAGGATTCCTTCGGCAAAGTAACCTTTACATCCTTAGCGTTTGAGCCAACGTCTGCAACAATCAGTATCTCGGGCTTGCCGCCGGAGCTTTCCGCGCCCTTGGCCTGAGTCACAAGCAGATCCATTTGCCCATTGTTCATCTGCACTACCGCACTGCCGTTATTATTCGGCGTCACGATTACCTGCAAAGTCGGATCGCTTAAAGCCGTACTCGGCTGCTGAGTTTGGCTTGCAGTCGAGCCGCCGGACGGTGCCGAGCTTGCCGGAGCGGGAGCCGGAGCAGGAGCCGGTGGGTAGTAAGGCTGATATGTCCCGGACGAATTATCGGAGTCGGAGCCGCTCGAGCCTGACGGCGTGGATACCGGAGGTGCCGGTGTCGGTTCTAAAACCGGCACAGACGTAACCGTTACAGTTTTAGTTGCCGAGAAATAAGTAATCTGTCCCGTGAGCAGCGTATTAGGCACTACGCTGAACTGACCGTCGACCGTAGTCGCGGTTATTACCGCAGTACCGGGCGCGATGCCCTTAACCTTACCGTGTGCATCGACTGTTGCGACGGCCGTATTGCTTGACTTCCACAGTACATCCTTAACCGTGGTTTCGTCGGGGGTTACTTGCGTAGCAAGCTGGATTTCGGACTGCACCTGAACACTTGACACGCCGGAAATCGAAACAGCCGTAGGAGGAGTATACACGGACGCATCCGCAAATACGGGGCGCAGCTTCCAGTATGAGTTCCACACATTAGACGCTGTACCTGTTATATTACCGCTGCCGCATACTCTTATAAACTTAGCCGTAACAGGCGTGTTAAATGCAAACGTCTGTAACGTGTTCGCCGGTGTAAGTCCGGCAGCACCGGAGTTTAATGTAAGAGCGTTAAAATACGCTCCGGCAGCAACCGACCAGCTTACCGGGCTGGACGATGTATCGCTTGTTACCGTACCGTCCGGAATATGATTCCAGTTAATGCCGTCGTTCGAATACTCGAACCTTACTTTATAAGTACGCGAATTCGAAGCCTGTTGTACAAAACCTACCTGAATACCCGATACGGGCTTCGGAGTTTCGCCAAGATACATTCTTAACCAAGCTTCGCCGTCTGCTACCCAGCGCAGCGTATCGTTAGCGCCAGCGTAGCTGTTGTTATTCAAAACATTTAAACCAAGATACTGCTCCGAGCCGACTATCTGCCACGTCGACGCCGAAACTATCGGCGAACGAGCGATAACGTCGAGCTTAACAGTATAGAAATTCATATGCCCTGCCGCGTCGGTCAGGATTATTTGATAAGCCTGATTCGTCTCGGTAGGTGCGTTAACATTTACCCTAATACCGGCAGCCGCGGTAGCCGTAATAGCCGGGTTGTCATCACCTTGGAGCATGGTATGGTTGTAGCTGTATACATCCGGGCTAAAGCCGCTTATCGGCTGTCCGTTTACCGACAGGCTCGTAAGCTTAGGCAGTACACCGGCCGAAAGATCAATCATCGGGGGTACTGTATTCACCGCGATTGTTTGCGGGGCGTTAGGCCCGTGACTTTCGGTGAGCTGCTGGATGTATAAGCTCTCAGGCATTCTGTCGCTCGCGGGCGCAACCTTGCGGTCGGCGCTGTATTCGTAAGCGGGAAGGTTCGGCACCATTCCGCCGTTCAGTCCGGCGGCCGCCATATTTGCGGATGCCAGCTTGCCGAACACAATACGCCCTGTTGCATCGATTACGGGAGTGCCGTAAATCATAGGCTTAGTCGAATCGTACTGATGTCCTATGAGGTAGTTCGGCGAAATCTGCGGCTGCGAAATCATATACGTACCCGACGTATTGTAAAGCAGGTAGTTAACGCCCGCCCAGCCGTGGGATGTACCCATATCCCAGCGGTTCTGGATATAAATACGCGAGCCTACGTTGTCGTACAAGCCGCCTGAAGACCAGCGGAAGTGCGGCTCGGAAGCGTTAGAATGATATTCGCTGAAGTTACTGTAGAATACGTTAGGTCCCGACGTCACCGAGTCAACCGTGAAAGCGTGACGCATGAACCTCGAATAAATACGCTGTGAAAACATGTACGACGAGTTCTTATAGTAAATCGAATAGCGGCGTTCACCGGCGTCCATAAGGCTAACCGGGTCAAGCACGTTACCGTCCTGAACCGTAATGCTTCTAGACGAGTTATCCGTAACAAAAGCCGTATCAAACTGATACGTGGTGAAGTTACGCATCCAGCCGTCCTTTACGTCGATCATGTAGACAAACGACAGCGCATGGTTCTCGTCGTTGTACGACTTGTAGTTTACATCCCATCTGTTAAGCGTGGGCTTAGTCATATTGTAAAAATGTGATATACCCTGAATATTCTCGACACCGACATTAGTCATGCGGTTGTCTTGTGTTACAAGCGCAATTTTCCCTACGCCGAAACGCATATCGATGTTGTCGGACAGCGGTGCGCTTAATGTAATAGTTTTGCTTACCGGGTCGACGCTCTTAATACTGCGTTCGGACGAGAACGTAGTGCCTGCGAACGCGCCGTCCACCCAGTTGCTCGCGCCGTCTACCTTATCCATGTACATGGTCTTGGCCCAGTCGGCGTTCGTAGGTTTCTGTACGATAACCGTAGCGCCGGGTGTGAAGCCCGTCACATCAGCCACGTGTATTACGCTCTGACCAGCGCCTACATACTGATCTGTTATGTTAGTAGAGGTGCCTGTCAATATCGGCCCGCCTTTAAAATACAGGAGCGTTGAGTTCTGATTCTTGGCGAACGGTGAGTTCGTAGTGGTGGCGTGGTCGTTCGGCGGTGTGTAGGTTTCATTAAGCTTCCAGGTAGAAATAAGCTTCGTTACGCCTTGTTCAAAGCCTTGGTTCGCAAGCTGCAAATCGAACGGATCAGCAGCCGTTCCCGAACCTACGACGGGCGATACACTACCCGCGCCCGCGCCGCGTATTACTACGCCCGACTCGGAAATAACAATGGGCTTGCTGATACGGAAAACTCCGGCCTCAAGATAAACAGCACCTCTGAAGCCGTCGGACTGCATCGGATATTTGGATACGTAATCGATAGCGTCCTGTACGAGCTGATAAGCATCCTGAGTGTCGTCCGCGAGCGGCGCTACCCTAATACGTACCGGCACGTTGGGCAGGGCTACGCCGCCGCCCTTGTATCCGACGCCGGAATAATCCATTATCCTGTTGCCCTTGTAGTCCGGCGCGTAAGCAAGCAAGCCGTTCTCAAGCTGTAAAGCCGGATACGGTATGTTAGCCCAGTCGTCGGGGTTTTTGTTCGCGATGTTGGAGTTGAAGGAGTTCTGTGCGATAGCCGTCGATGCGTACTGGCTGAAATTATTAACAGCCGTAAAGTAGAACGTATCGTACAGCGTAGTTCCTGTAGCACTTATTAATGTGAACTCGGCTTTATAAGTTCCCGCGGTAAGATTAACCATGTCGGGAATACTTATTGTTGCGCTACCCGTGCTGTCGGGCGTTGTCGCCGGTATCATATAAGCTACGGAACCGCCCGGCGCAAAAAGCTTTCCGGACACAGTTGTTCCCGCTGCGGCGTTCACTACGTTAAACACCGGGAACTTCCCCGTGGTTTTAGTTACGTCGATAACCGCGGGGCGTCCTATCGTATTACTCATGCCCGTGTAAGAAGGATTGATAATAGCCAAGCCGCTTCCCGGGCGATTCAGGTATGTTTCCGAAAAATACGAAGGATTACGCACCGTTATTTTGTACGCAGTCGTTATGTTGTTCGCAAAATTAAAATTAATCGTCGTATCACCGGCAGGTAAGCTCTGTAAAAACGTATTGGCAAATGTTACAGTTTTACCCTCGGCTGTTGCGTTCGACACGGTGTATTCAACGCCCTCGGTGAGGGTTGCCGCTCCCTTTGTTATGTTGCTGAAGGTGCTGCCGTTGTAAGTAGCCGTTGTCGTTAGCGTTGCGCCGCTGTCCAGCGTAAATATGCCCGAAGCCGGAAGGACTGTAGGTGCAAGCTGGTACGACAGGAAGTTAAGCCCCGTTACACCAACAAGCGACGGCGATGTTACGCCGGTCTTAAGCTGGAAAACTATGACCACATAGCGAGCGTTTACATCGTTATTAAAGCTTGCCGTGACTTCCGGTCTTGAATCGGTAGCACTCGTGGATTTCCAGTTAGTCGAGGTGCTCGGAACAGACGCGGCGACTGTCCAGCCGTTGGCGGCTAAGTCGTACGTACAAACCGTGTTGGCGGCTCTGTTAGGAGTAAGCGCCGACCATTTAGCCGAGTCGGAGCTAACCGCGATATAGAACCCGTTTGTGTCCTTTTGCATGTTGGCTAAAGTAGTCGGGTAATTAAATTTTACGCCGCCGATGCTTTTTTCTGCGCCCAAATCAAGCGCAAGCCAAGCGTAACCCGTGCCGGTAGCCGGAAAAATAGTCGTGCTGCCGTTACGGTAGAAGGTAGACAACGACTGGTCAAGAGCGTAGTGAGTCAGACCGTTGCTGTTTATAGAGCTTGCGCCTATGTTCGTTGCCGTTATGACCGACGTCGTTGCCGACGGGTTCGGGTTAGGCGTAAAGCTTTGCAACAGGTCTACAGCCGCCGTTACTGTGTAGGTAGCTGTTTTGCCGCCGCTGAAATTAAACGTGAGTGTCGTATTTCTAAGCGGAAGCGTTTCCAAAAACGCGTTCGTGAACGTAACAACCTCAGTACCGTTGGCGGTGTCGGCCGTCTTTGTGTAGTCGGTTCCTGCCACGAGTGTTCTCGCGCCGATTGTTATGCTGTCAAGCGTTTTAAAGTTGAGTGTCGCAGTAGTTTTTAATGTTCTGGGTGTCGTTACCCTTATGTCGCCCTTTATAAACGTTCCGTTGTCGGGTGATACCACCGGGTCGGGAAGCTGCGCGACAGTCAAAGTGTACGTCGCAGTTTTGCCGCCGCTGAAGTTAAACGTCAGCGTGGTGTTAGCCGTCAACGTACTCAAAAAGCTGTTATTGATTGTTATTTCGTCGGTATTACCGTTAACCGCTTCGGAATACTGGCTTGATGTAAGTGTTCCGCCGCTGTGCGTTATGCTTGATAAAGTAGTACCGTTAAGCGTTGCCGTCACTGTGAGATTGGCAGTCGTTCCGGTGTAGAATGTTCCGGATGCCGGAGTTATCACCGGGTCGGGAACCGATACCGTTACGGCATACGCCAACGTATTGTTATTGGTAAACTTAAGATTTAAGCTTGTCGCACCAGCCGGAAGCGTTTGAAGAAACGCGTTGGCAAATGTTACCGTATTTTTTCCTGCAACGGTTGTGTTTTCGGTATAGTCGGTACCCTTGACAAGTACCGTTGTACCATACTCAATGCCCGTCAGCGTCTGCGAGTTAAGCGTGACTGTGGTCGCAAGCGTTGCGGGTGAATATTGAGTAAACGCACCTGATGCCGGGTTTAAAGTCGGTATCGGTTGCCTGACCGTCAGGGCGAACGTCGCCGTTTTGTTGTTTGAATAGTTAAACGTAAACGTATTCAGACCGTTGTTGACCGTCGGGTCCAGTGTTTCAAGATATGCATTCGTAAATGTTACCGTGCTGATACCGCCGCTGATGCTTTCGGTATAGTTAGTCGGATTTACCGGTGCGCCTCCGAGGGTAATGCCGCTGAAGGTCTGAGAATTAAGTGTAGTCGAGA
>CAZJLW010000059.1:0-19265 GCA_964546895.1 uncultured Eubacteriales bacterium
TTTGGATAATCTCTTATTTGATAGTGCTGCTGTTAACTAAAGGGTCTGCTCATTTTGTTTGGTTAACCGTTGTCGGGAATAATTCCAAAAGGAAATAATGCCATTGCAGTTGGTGAAAAATCAAACCCAATATTTCTATATAGCTCTTTTCCCATTCCACTTGTATTTAATAATATTCGTTCACAATTTCTGTCTTTAGCCTTTTCGACAAGAAGCTTTAATAATTTTGTTGCTATCCCTCTTTTACGGTAATCAATACAAGTAAACATATTCCCAATATAAGCAGTTTTACCACTTGGACACCAATCGTTGGGAGGCAAACAAAAATAATTTGCACAACCCATAGCAATAATTTCATCATTATCTAAAGCTACAATAATATCAAGGTTTTGGTTTTCCAGCCCATCAATTAGAAATTTCTCTGTATTATCAAAAAGAAGTTTATTAAATTTACTGCTATAAGTTTTTTCCTCATTCAACATATAAACACGCAATTCAGATAGTTTGGGAATATCGTTTAGAACAGCATTTCTATAATTCATATAAACACACCTATTCACCTAATATAAAAACACCGTACAACTCAGCAACCCAATGCCTATAAACAAAACCCTTCTAATCCCGAACCAATATTATAGCCATACTCTATCATAAGCCCACAAATCCAGCAATATTAACTTCGCGTAAACAAAGCTCAATGTGCGGCGATTAGCTGAGCGCGTTTACCACATACCACGCTTACGGTTGTTTTATGTAGCGGGTTTTCGTCTACTATGTTTACAGTAGACGAAAATCCGTCAATACGCATCGCTTCGCACCTTATGGTATTGTAAATAAATTTACGTTTAGATTTGTACACACTTGTGAATTTTTCCGAGTTGCGATAGAATATTTTTGCAGAATAGGCAAGCATTGGAGGGTTAAAAATGGAATTCGATGTATTTATAAGCTACTCGTCTAAAGATAGTCAAACCGCAGAGCGTATATGCACAGTGCTTGAAGCTGATGGATTCAAGTGTTGGATTGCGCCGCGCAATATTACGCCGGGGCTTGAATGGTCGGGCGAGATTATTCGTGGGATAAAAGGCTCAAAAATCTTCTTGATTATTGTAAACAAAAATTCAATGGAGTCATCTCAAGTCATAAATGAAATCACCGCAGCTGCTAACTACGGGCTGACAATCATTCCATACCGAACCGATAACTCCGCTTTAAAGGATGAATTCGAATACTATCTTCAAAAAACACACTGGTTTAACGCTAACATCGAAACAGATTTGATTTTTAGAAAACTATCCGAGGCTGTGGGTAATATTCTTAGCAGGAAACCCCACGCCCCTGTGGTTCCTGCTCCTGCTACCGGATACTTCTCAAACAACCTTACAAATGGAGGTGCTGCCGCAATTCAAGGTGGCTGGATTTATTTTCAGAATGAAAATGATAAGCTCACTCTTTACAAAAAAAGATTTGACGGAACAGCCGAGGAGAAGCTTTGCGGAGATGTTCCTCTTCATATTTCGCCCGTTGGGGATTGGGTTTATTATAAAGCAGTCGGAAAAGGTATTTTCAAAATCGGCATCGACGGAACAAGACGCACGATGCTTAGTAAGATTAGCACAAAAAGTATGTACGTTGCTGGGGGATATATCTATTTCCAAGAGGCTTCCGACACTTCTGAAATCTATCGTATGAGGACAGATGGCTCCGATAAGACACGGCTTAATGAGATGAAAAGCGGATGGGTCTGTGGAGATGCAGATTGGATTTATTTTATCAATGAAGGCGGGGGTAATGACCTTTACAAAATAACAACAGACGGCACAAAAACAGTCAAACTCAGTGATGATGCCTGTTGGGATTTGAATTTTATGAACGACAGGCTGTATTACTCAAATCACAGCGATGGTTGGAAAATTTATTCCATAAAAACAGACGGCACCGACAAGCAGATGTTGATTGACAGCACAGTGACTTCTATTAATGTTACCAAAGACTGGATTTATTACACCAATTATTATGACAACAGAAGCCTTTATCGCACTAAGCTTGACGGCTCCGCAAAAGAAAAGCTCAATAATGAAATCAGTAATTACGTATCCGTAGTCGATGATGCCGTTTATTATTACAGTGCCAAGGGTGGTAAATGGGAAAACCAACGTATCTTGAAAGACGGCATTATTACATCAGTAAAGAAAACCAGCTCCGTTTCTGACATCAAAAGTGGTGCAGTTAAGGAAGGTGAATAATATGCTAAACCGGATTTGCGAGTACAAAGAGGTATACATTCAGTGCCATAACGTCCCGGATGCAGATAGCATTGGCGCGTCGTTTGCGCTAGAGCAATACCTCGCAACAAAAGACGTGTCGGCAACTATTGTTTACGGCGGACACACGACAGTCACAAAACCGAATTTGCTGTTGATGATAGACAAACTCGGGATTAAGCTTGACCATGTTTCAGAATTACCAAAGGATTGCGTCATTGTAACGATTGACTGCCAATATGGTGCCGGTAACGCCCAGTTTTTCGAGTGCAAGGAGCATTTTATAATCGACCACCACCGCGCAGAGGTTACGGAAAACGCAAATACATATATCCACCCGTCTGTCGGGAGCTGCTGCACGTTGGTCTGGCAACTGCTTAAGCAAGAGAATTTTATTTTGCCAAACGCTATTTCAACGGCGTTATATTACGGCTTGTATACCGACACAAACAATCTTACCGAGCTATATCACCCGCTTGACAAGGATATGCTTGATGATTTGACGTATGATATCGGTATCATAAAGCTGCTAAAAAATACCGTTTTGAGTATGGATGAGCTTAAAATTGCATCAATTGCATTGGCAGGATGCCAGTCGGTTAAAAATATCGGGTTGCTTGAGGCGACGGCTTGCGACCCGAATATACTTGGATATATCAGTGATTTGGCGCAGCAGGTTGACAGTTTGGACGCAGTTGTTTCGTTTTCGGTAACGCAATACGGGATTAAGCTGTCGATTCGCAGTGCGATTCGCGAAATTATGGCAAGTGAGCTTGCGGGGTTTATTGTGGAGGGGATCGGCTCCGGCGGCGGCAACGTCGAGAAAGCAGGCGGGTTTATACCTCTTGATAAGTTCAATGCAAAGTATAATTCACTCTTGCCGGCAAGATATATCCATGACAAGCTAACGGACTATGCAGTCTATTATGATTATATTTACAGCAAAAATTATGTTCCGCGTATCGATTCGATGCAACGATGTACCAAGCTCAAGAAACCGGTCGGTTATGCAAAAACAACGGATATTTTCCCTTTAGGCACGGAACTCATCGTTCGTACACTTGAAGGTGATATTTCAGTACGTTCAGGTGATGATACATATATAATGATAGGTATTTTGGGCGAGGTTTATCCGATTAAGGCGGAGAAATTTAACACATCATACACATCAGTAACAAAAAGATATTCCTTTAATACTGAATATGTGCCGACAGTGATCGACAGAATTACTGGAATCGCAAAAAAAATTGCGCCATTTGCGTATGAATGTACGCCCAGCCAAACGTCTGCAATTTTAGCAATGCCTCTTCTTAAGCCGACAAAGGTGTTTGCAAATTGGAATACAAGCGGTTACTTTTACGGCAGTACCGGCGACATCTTAGCTTGCCGCGCCGATGATTACAATGATATCTATATCATTCGGCGGGATATTTTCGATATGAATTACATCGCCGATTCAATAAACGAAACATTATGTAGAATCTGTATACTTGTCCCATTCATTATGTCTCACTCAAAGCAGGAATACCCCCCTGACATCGGAATATCACTTGGAAAAATAGAGGCAATGTATTCGTCTGCTCAGCATGACACACTCGAAATAGATTACCACTCGTTTTGGTATATAACCGAATCAGGAGAGAAACAAGAATTTTTAAATTACGAATCGTTTGCCAGTACATTTAATCAAGCACCAATCAAAGAGATCCCCGATGCTGATGCGTTAGATAGTTTATCCCGAAAAATTCCACCGGCAAAGGTGGGGTTGGTATGTCGGTTATTAGAAAAAATGTTTGTTTGTGTAGAACACGGGCTCACGGTTGACCAATATATACACGAGCGGCGTGAATACTGGCGTCCCTTGGTAGAAAAAAGATCAGTTATTGAAGGATTACAAAATGATATCGTTCGCTGCTACTTTGCAAAACATATAGACTCAGCAGACGCGGTTCACAACGGTTACGGTTTAAATTATCCTGCTCTTGATTTTAAGGTTACATATGGGGAAGTGGGATATTGGGTTAGATTCTATAAAGCGGGGTTCGGTTCACAATACGCATATCGTGTTCATGTCGAAACGGAAACGCAACGTTTTGATATTTGTTCTTTTTATGTAGACGCAACGTTCTCTACTATTTCTATTTCCAAATATAATTGTTCAAAATCGGATGAAGTGATCGATGTTCTGACGTTAGCTGTAGCACATATCAAGGAAAAAGAATAACCGCGGCATATGCGCAAATGATGTATGGGCGACCCTTGGGGTCGCCCTTTGTTATTCGGGGAATGGTATAAAAAAAGCACCTCCGTGTGGAGATGCATAAAATCTTCAGCTAAGAGGTGCGCTCATAAAGTGTACTCAGTGCTTTTCTCATACAAAGTATGGGGGCAAAAGTCTTGTCCTGTCGCCCACTCAAGTTGTCCGTCATTGACGGTAACATTCTTAAAAAGTGTTATATTATCTAATATTTTATAGAATGAATGTGCCAAATGTGGTTTAAAGTCAAATATCCTCTTTTCATTGCTCGAAAAATCTAATAAAAGCGTAAAGTCATCTGTGGGTACTACCTTTACTAGTTTTGGGTATTTTACTGTGTTCATTATTCTAACCCCTTTATCTTAAAAAATTGTTCATCTGTTTGCATTATTTCCCATAAAGCAAGTTGCTAATACTCTACCACAAACCCCCAACCCCAGCAACATCCCATTTAAAATCAACCATCCCCAGCATCCCACATCTAAACTAAATAAACCCCTTGAAATTTTTCAAGAGTTATGTTATTCTTTCTACAGAATACAAATGTACACGGTGAGCGCATGAAAAATGAAATAAAGCATGACCTAGATAACAACAACTTAATAATAGTGGATTCGTCGGCGTTGCCGGACGTTTTTATAAAAGTGCTGGAAGCGAAGCGGCTGCTTGAAAGCGGGCGCGCGGTGACGATTGCGGAAGCCGCCGCGGCCACGGGCATTAGCCGCAGCGCGTTCTATAAATACCGGAACCTCGTGTTCCCGTTCTATGAGAACTCGCGCGGCAGGACGATTACGTTCGCAATGAATCTGGAGAACGTGCCGGGGCTGCTCTCGAACCTGCTTAACGTCGTTGCGTCATTTGGCGCGAATATACTGACGATTAATCAGACGATTCCGATAAACGGCACCGCGAATGTCACGATAACAATCGAGACAGGCACGCGTGAGCCCGCTGAGCTTTTCGGAAGCCTTAAAAGCATAGCGGGCGTATTGAGCTTTAAACTACTTGGCAGGGAATAAACGGATAGGGAACTCATTTTGAGAGGGAGATTATATGGCGCAGATAGCTATTTTAGGATACGGAACGGTAGGCTCGGGCGTTTTCGAAACGATCAACCGCAATCAGAAATCGATCGACAAACGCGCGGCTCAGCTTATCAGAATAAAAAAGGTGCTGGATTTACGGGAGTTCCCGGGGGATCCGGTCGAGAAGTATTTAACGCATGACATCGGCGATATTTTGAACGACAACGACATAAAAATCGTCGTCGAGGTAATGGGCGGCGTCGAACCGGCGTACGGCTTCGTGAAAACCGCGTTACAGCGCGGCAAAAGCGTAGTCACATCCAACAAGGAGCTTGTCGCGGCTCACGGCTCAGAGCTGCTCGCAATCGCCCGCGAAAACAACTTGAACTTCCTGTTCGAAGCTAGCGTTGGCGGTGGAATACCGATTATTCGCCCGCTGAACCAATCGCTTACGGCCGACGAAATTTATGAAATAACGGGTATTCTTAACGGCACGACTAACTACATATTAACCCGTATGCAAACCGAAGGCATCGACTACCAAACAGCGCTTGCGGAGGCGCAGCGCCTTGGCTACGCGGAGCGCAACCCCGACGCCGACATTCTCGGACACGACGCGTGCAGAAAGCTTGCGATTTTGCTGTCGCTCGCGATGGGTAAGCAGGTCGATTACGAACGTATTTATACGGAAGGTATTACGGCCGTGACGCTCGAGGATTTCAAATTCGCGGCGCTTCTTAACGGCAGCATTAAACTGATCGCCACGGCGCGTCAGGACGGTCATCGCTTTTACGCGCGGGTCTCACCCGCAGTCGTCCCGTCCGTTTCGCCGCTCGCAAACGTCAACGGCGTGTTCAACGCCATTCTCGTTAAAGGCAACGTAATCGACGAGGTCATGTTCTACGGCAAGGGCGCCGGGAAATTCCCGACGGCAAGCGCTGTAGTCGCAGATGTTGTGGACGCCGTGAAGCATTCCGACAGGAACATAATGCAGTTCTGGTCGTCCGAGCGGCTCGAGCTGATACCGGCAGGGGACGTCGCAGTGTCACGCATGGTGCGTCTCGCGTATGATAACAAGGACAACGCCGTCGCGGCCGTGCGCCGCGCCTTTCCGGACGCGGAGCCGGTTTTTAGCGGCGAGGTCGAAAACGAGCTTGCATTTCTGACGCCCGTCGAGGGCGAGGACGCGCTCGACAAAAAAATAGCCGCGCTGTGCGCGGACAACGGGCTGACGCTGAAGAGCAAGCTCAGAATGCTAAATTTAGGGTGAAAAAAATGTTGCATATAAAAGTACCGGCGACGACGGCGAACATGGGGCCGGGCTTCGACTGTATCGGCATGGCGCTGAAGCTGTACAACAACCTGTGGGTCAGCGTGAACGACGCGCCCGGCGCAAAGCCCGTCGAGATCGAAGTTAAAAGCCAACACGACATAACTATTCCGACGGACGAATCGAATTTTATTTACGTGTCGATTCGCCGGTTTTATGAAGAGATGGGTATAAATAAAGAAATCCCCCCGATAAAGATGATACAAGAGGATTCGATTCCGCTAACCAGGGGGCTTGGCAGCAGCGCGGCGTGTATCGTCGCAGGATTACTGGCCGCGAACGAGCTGTCAGGTGCGGGGCTATCACGCGACGAGCTTATTAACTTGGCTGCGAAAATCGAAGGACATCCCGACAACTCCACCCCGGCGTTTACGGGCGGACTTATAGCCGGGGCGATGACGGACGGCGTGCTGGATTACGTGAAAATCGTCCCGCATGAATCGCTGCGGTTTGCGGTTATGATTCCTGACTTCCCGCTGTCGACGGAAAAGGCGAGGGGAGTTCTGCCAAAGGTCGTACCGATGGCCGACGCGGTCTATAATGCGTCGCGGACGGCGCTGCTTGTGTACGCGTATATGACGGGCGAGCGCGCAAAGCTTCGTACCGCCGTGAGCGATAGGTTGCACGAGCCGTTTCGAATGCCCATCGTGCCTGACATGCGCGGCATTTTTGAGCAAAGCCGCAAACTGTCGGCGCACGGAGTATTTTTAAGCGGCGCGGGGCCTACGATTATTGCCGTTACGACTGACGACGGCTTCGTAGGGCGCATGGGAGAGTATCTGCAAACACTCCCGAACAAATGGCGCATACAGTACATCGAACCGGATTTGACCGGGGCGACACTGGAAATTTTAAATGGAGATGAGAAGTCATGACAATAGTACAAAAATACGGCGGCAGCTCCGTAGCAAACGCCGAACGGATTTTCAACGTGGCGAACCGCATTATCGACGCTTACAAAAAAGGCAACCGCGTGTGCGTTGTCCTGTCGGCGCAAGGCGACACGACGGACGATTTGATCGAGAAGGCACACGAAATCAGCGACAACCCAAGCAAACGCGAGCTTGACATGCTGCTGTCTACCGGCGAGCAGCAATCGGTCGCGTTAATGGCAATGGCAATACATAAGCTGGGCTTCCCGGCGGTATCGCTCACGGCCTACCAAACGGGAATTATTTCGACGTCGGCGCACGGGAACGCCCGCTTGCGTAAAATCGAGACGGATCGTATTAACACTGAGCTGGATAATAAAAATATTGTGCTTATAACGGGCTTTCAGGGTTACAGCCGTTATGGGAATATTACGACGCTCGGCCGCGGCGCGTCCGACACGACGGCCGTAGCACTTGCCGCGGCGCTGAATGCGGATTTGTGCGAGATTTACACCGATGTGGAGGGCATTTACACGGCCGACCCGCGCGTTGTCAAGTCCGCATACAAGCTGGACGAAATCAGCTACGACGAAATGCTGGAACTGGCCGCGCTTGGCGCGAAAGTTCTGCACAGCCGCTGCGTCGAGCTTGCGAAAAAATATCAAGTCAGCTTCGTTGTGCGTTCCAGCATGTCAAACGCTGAAGGCACACTTATTAAGGAGGGTACTAAAATGGAAAAAATGTTGGTTAGCGGTGTAGCTATAGATAAGGATGTTGCGAGGATTTCAATCGTCGGAATAAGCGACGAGCCGGGTATGGCGTTTAAAATATTTTCGATGCTTGCGAAGGACGGGATTTCCGTTGATATTATTTTGCAGTCGATTGGACGCAATAAAACGAAGGATATTTCCTTTACCGTTGCGAAATCCGATTTGCGCCAGACCGTCGCGCTGCTTGAGAAGAACCGCGACTCTATTGTTTATGACGAATTGAGCCAGGATGATAATATCGCGAAGCTGTCCGTTGTTGGAGCGGGTATGTCGTCAAATCCGGGCGTTGCTTGCAAAATGTTCGAGGCGCTGTTCGACGCTGGCGTTAATATCAGTATGATTTCCACTTCCGAGATAAAGATTTCTGTGCTCATTGACTTGAAGGACGCCGAGAAAGCGGCTAATCATGTGCATGATAAGTTTATGAGTGATAGTAAGTAGGAGAGTTTGGCGAGATTGTAGAACTGGTGTATTTCTATAAAAAAAAACCGATCCTTTGCAGGGTCGGTTTTTTCGTATACGCAAGAGCGAACTAAAATCTATCATCAGTAAAAATATCCTTCTTGTAAAACACTTTTCTCAAAGCCGCTTCATTACCGTTTATCTTCACGCCGTCCAAATACGCAACATGGCTTAAGTCGTACCGCCCGAAAATCAGCGCCGTAAACTCACGAATATGCATCTCGGCGTCGGGAGCGGTATGCGGCTCGCAGACAGAGACTGAGGTTTGGCTTCCAGCTTCGTCGAAATCCAGCTTGAATATCTGGTTGTTCCAGCCGCACTGTTCATCGGTTACTTTAATAGTAACAGTACCAGAACCGGTGTACTTAGCGCGTTTCAAAACCTCTGCAACGTTAACGACACGTGCCATACCTGAATATTTCGTCTCGCGTTTCACATTGCTTCCGTGCAGGTTCAGCTCGCACAGCATAAACGTAACATCAACCGACGGCGGCAAGGTTATAACGATATGAGCCGCGTGCGAACGGAACGTCCCCAAAAACGCCAGCAACCCGCGCAACGCTTCGGCAGACGTAAACGCCGAGCCGATTACCTCCATGACCGAATCCTTCTCTGACAAAACGCGTTTATAGAATACATAAGCATCAGGACCGTTCGCGCCTTCGTGTATGTATCCGAAGATGTCGGTTTTATAAGGCTGAACTTTTTCGAAGAAGCTCTTCCACGACAAACCATCGGCGCGCAGTATGCACATGTTGAAATTTTTCGAGAACGTCTCGTAAATCCGCTTGACGGTGGCTTTGCAGCTATCCGTGTCTTCGTAGCATTTGATTTTGCCGTGGGGTTCCTGCCTGATAAACTCCATCGGAATATCCCAGTCAACCTTCTCGCACAGCATGTCATAACCGAACTTCCTGTAAAAACCGGCGCTGAACGGGTACAGGTACGAGACGTATTGCCCGCGCTCGTACATTTTTTTCAGAGTGTCGGTCAGTAGCAGTCGCATTGAGCCGCGGTTGCGGTATTCCGGACTCGTGATCACGCTCGCGATGCCGCCCATGTCGACAGGCTTCCCGTCGAACGTGACGACGTATGGTATTACTCTCAAAGCCGATACGAGTTCTCCATCGCAATAAGCCGCCGGGTAATACATACCGTTTTTGCCTTCGCCATGAACCTGTTGCACATCCATTTTTATTTGCTCGATTCTTTCGACCATCTTAGCCTCGTCGATTAGCGCGTCCGATTTTATATGAAACGCCTTAGCGTGCAGGCGAAGAAAAGCACGCAAATCCTTTTCTTCTAAGTATTTAAGCTCCATAAGAAACCCCTTCCTATAATTAAATGGCATACATTAAGTAGCGTACATTGAACAAGCAAATCATTTATTCAGTAAAGAATTCCTTATAAGAATAATGCTTTCAATAGGGATGCTCGTAAGTTCATGAATTTCGTTTATATCATGGCCTTTTATCAGCATTTTTTTGCAGATATCGTTTTTGGCAAGGTATGAACCCTTTTCAATGCCTCTGATAAGGCCCTGCTCAATGCCCTTCTCAATGCCCTTTTCAATGCCCTTCTCAATGCCCTTCTCAATGCCCTTCTCTTCAATTTCATCGAACATCCGTTCTATAGCGTAAGTCATGTCATTCACCTCTCCCCTTTCAAAACTTTTGACGACTTTTTCGACCAGCGATTTTTTATCCTTAGCTTTTTTTACTAAAACGTCTCTAATCCAGTCAACAAGATCTATCTTCTCATCGCTTGATAATCCTGAAAATATTTTGGCTACGTATTCCAGATTGGCAGTAAAACTTTTCGCCGACTGCTTTTTATCCAACAGAAAAACTGACGACAACAAACTGCTTATCTCGATAAGCGTTTCATCAGTGTACTTATTTACATTCAGCAGAATATATTTAAAATCAATAAGGTTGTCGCCAAAACCATCTCCGCCTGCAAAATAATCTCGCAAGCATTTTACTGCACTCCATTCACTCTGCCCGTTATACAAGACCACAGGCACAATGCACGGCAGCCGAAAAGCTTCTCTTTCCCTCTCGTTTTCATCGGCATCTTGAAAGATTCTTTTCAACAGCTCCACCATATAAATGAGCAAGCGGAATACTATGGTGAAGTCCACGCTGCTTTGAAGCTCAATAAGGCAATAGAACACCACATCGGTATCTTTGTATTTTAGCCTGTAAATAACATCTGCTTCCTTATCCCTAAAATCCTTTGGAACAAACTGTTTATCAATAAGCTCTAAATCATTCTCATTGATTTCGGCAACCCATGAAGCGCTGATAAAATTTTTGAGTAACGCAAGGAAGTTCTTCTTCTTTGACAATATTCGTTTATACCCTTTATCGTGGACACTCTCCGGCATTTTATTCACCGCCCCATAGCTATATTATACGTCGCCAAATGAACTAAAGCAATATTCTTTCAACCTACGTCATCCCACCGTCAACAGTCAGCACCTGCCCCGTCATATACCCGCACTCGTCCGAAGCCAGAAACATCGCCAGCCGCGCCACTTCATCCGCGCTCCCAAACCGCATAAGCGGAATACCGTCAGTAAGCGTTTCCTTTTCTTCAGCCGACAAAAAATCATTCATCTGCGTATCAATAACACCACACGCGATAGCATTAACGCGTATCCCGGAAGGCCCAAGCTCCTTCGCAAGCGCCCGAGTAAACGCATTAACCCCGCCCTTCGACGCGGAATAAACAACCTCGCAAGATGCCCCCGTACTTCCCCAAATCGACGAAATATTTATAATAACGCCGCTCTTGTGCTGTATCATACGCCCAGCCGCAAACCGCGAGCAGTTCATTACCGACATCAAATTAGCACCGATAACGCGCTGCATTTGCTCATGCTGCATCTCATGAAACAGCCCGACATAACTAATCCCCGCATTATTTACAAGGACATCGACCCCGCCGAACCGCTCCTCGATTTCCTGAAACATAGCCGCCGTCTCCCCATAATCCGAGACATCAGCTCGCATACCGATCACATTCCCGTTAACAGCCCTAAGCGCAGCAACCTCACTCTCCAACTTCTGCACAGAGCTGACACAATTCATGACAGTCCTGTACCCATCCCGCGCGAAATACTGCGCAATCCTTAACCCAATACCCCGCGACGAACCCGTTACTAAAACTATCTTTCCATTATCATCAACCGCACTCATACCTCGCACCTAATAGCTTCGATTTCTTCCTTATATAAATTCGTATCGTCGTCCAGCCACGGTGTTTCGAGAATCAACAGCTTGTCCTTTGCGTACTCTGAATGTGCGATTCTTCTAATCGCGTCCAGTCCAATATGATCTACACCCTTCGGGTTATCCTCACCCGCACCGATATTAGCGTGTCGATCCTTTTTCCCACCACGCGGATTCAACGACCCATTTATGTGGAACACCTTAAGTCGCTCAAGCCCGACCGTCTCGTCGAACTCGCGCATTACGCCGTCGAGGTCGTTAATAATATCGTAACCCGCATCGTGAACATGACAAGTATCGAAGCACACGGCAAGCCGCTCGGGATACGCCGACGCGTCAATTATCCGGCGCAGCTCGCCGAACGTCCTGCCGATTTCTGTACCCTTCCCGGCCATCGTTTCCAGACAGACGACAACATTCGTCTGCTTTATTTCGTCCCTGCCAAAAATACTGTCAAGACCGGCAGTAATCCGCGCGATGCCATATTCCAAGTCCTTCTCAGTATAAGCCCCCGGGTGCAGCACAAGATACTTCGCGCCGAGCGCTTCCGTCCGCAGTATTTCCACCGCGAGAAAGTTCACGGCCAACTCATACGTTGACTCATTGCACGACGCCAGGTTAACAATATACGGCGCGTGTACGACGAACTCCGTAAGCCCGTGTTCTTCCATATAACGCTGCCCTTCTTCTGGTTTTAACTTCTCTATCGGTGAGCGCCGTGTGTTCTGCGGCGCTCCGGTGTAAATCATAAAAACGTTCGCGCCGTAGCTTACGGCCTCCGCAGCCGCGCCCGGCAAGCCGTCTCCCATCGAAACATGTGATCCTATTTTCATTTTCAGTCCTCCTAAGTCTTCTTTCCCCTCTGATAGCCCTATACTAGCACATGCAAGTTTTTTTTCGCAACGGTTTTATGCACTTTCGACAATAACTTGCAAAGAGAAATTAATTGACACTGGTTATTAAGTATGTTAAAATTTTACAAATTTTCTATGCAAACGTGCAGAGCATTATAAATTACATAGCGTGTTTGTGATAGGATAAAAAAATTTGGAGGTGCAACAATGAAAAAACTTGCATTGGCTTTAACACTGGTTATGACCGCGTCACTGTTCACATCCTGTGCGACGGCGCCGAAAGCCACGCCGACACCCGAGCCTACACAGGCGGCTGTCGCGACACCCGAGCCTACGCCGGAACCTTCGGCTACACCGGCCGGTCCCGTTTCGTCAAAGGATACGCTTACCGTAGCGCAGGGCGCCGATCCGAAAGGTCTCGACCCTCAGGGCGGTAACGAACAACCCGGTTCACGTGTTATGAAGCAGATTTACAACACTCTCGTTGAACAGAACGAGAAAATGGAGCTTGTTCCAGGTCTTGCAGAGTCTTGGAAATTCGAAGACGACGACAAGGTTCTCGTATTGAATTTGCGCAAGGGCGTAAAATTCCACAACGGCGAGACTTTTAAAGCTTCTGACGTAAAGTTCACGCTTGAACGCGCGAGCGCTTCGCCCGACGTAAGCCATATCGTTTCGGCGATAGACGCTACGAAGATCGAAGTCGTAGACGACAACACTATCAAAATCGGCCTGAAGTTCCCGTTCGCACCGATTCTGTCGCACTTGGCACACACCGCTTCGTCAATCGTTAACGAAAAGGCAGTCAAAGACGGCGGCGACCAGTATCGCCAAAATCCCGTCGGCACCGGCCCGTACAAATTCGTTGAATGGAAAATCGGCGACAGCATTACTATGGTAAGAAACGAGGAGTATTGGGGAACACCGGCTCCGGTTAAGAACCTTATCATGCGTACGATTACTGAAAACGCAAACCGCACTATCGAAGTCGAAACAGGCGGCATTGATATAGCATACGACATTCCTCCGGCCGACATAGCTCGCGTCGAGGGCAATGCCGATCTTAAGCTTATCCGCAGCCTTAACTTCTCAAGCGCGTACATCGGCTTCAACGCCGCCAAAGCGCCGTTTGACAACCCGAAGGTTCGTCAGGCTATCAACTACGCACTTGATATGGACAGCATAGTCAAAGCCGTTTACTACGGCGCGGGCAAGCCGTCCAAAGGCCCCATAACCGAAAAGGTTTGGGCGTTCAATGACAAGCTCGAGGCTTATTCTTACGATGTCGAAAAGGCCAAAGCGCTGCTTGCCGAAGCGGGCTTCCCGAACGGCTTCAGCACAACTCTCTGGACTAACGACAACGCTCAGCGTATCGAAATCGCCGAAATCGCTCAGAACCAGCTTAAGGCTATCGGTATCGAAGCGAAGGTCGAGATTATCGAATGGGCTAAGTATCTTGAAGATACAGCAAACGGTAAGCATGACATGTATATTCTCGGTTGGGTTTGCGTAACGGGCGATCCGGACTACGGTCTGTTCGCAACATTCCACTCCAGCAGCTTCGGCGCAGCCGGTAACAGATCATTCTACAAAAACGACAAGGTTGACGAGCTGCTCGACAAGGGCCGTACATCAGTCGTTCCGGCCGAACGCGAAGCCTCTTACAAGGAAGCCCAGCAAATCATTCGCGACGATGCGCCGTGGATTTTCGTCCAGCAGGGCGAGGATCTGAACGCCGTACGCAAGAACGTAGAAGGATTTGTTAACAATCCTGCCGGTCATCATAAGCTTTTCAATGTATACTTCAAATAGGAGAACAAAAGCCGCTCGCGAGCTTTTTTCTCCGGAATAACTAAATACAAAGCCACGGATTTTCACGGATACACACAGCCGGTGCTAATCCGTGGCTTCTTTATTATAAAAGGCGGTGATTTTTTGTACAGATATATTATAAAACGTGTACTGCTCATGATTCCTGTTTTATTGGCGGTATCGTTCGTTATTTTTACGCTGTTGTATCTGACGCCCGGCGACCCGGCGCTGACTAACCTCGGCGAACAGGCTAGCCCCGAGGCCGTCGCCCAGCTCAAAAAGGAACTGGGGCTTGATAAGCCGTTCGTCGTCCAATATGCCAACTACGTCTACAAGGCCGTTTTCAAAGGCGACTTGGGCAAGTCGTACGCATCGAAGCGCCCCGTGGCGCAGGAGCTGTTGGCGCGCTTTCCTACTACACTTTTGCTTGCTTTTCTCAGTATTGTACTGGCCGTCGCCATCGGTATCCCGACTGGCATTATTTCCGCCACGAAGCAATATTCGTGGTTCGATAACATCGCGATGGTCGTTGCCCTAATGGGCGTCTCCATGCCGAACTTCTGGCAAGGTATGATTCTTATTCTGTGCTTCGCCGTCGGTATTAAAATTTTTCCGGCGTCGGGCTTCTATACGCCGATGCACTGGGTTTTGCCGGCCGTGACTATCGGTACGTCCACGGCGGCTATTATTACACGCATGACGCGCTCCTCGATGCTTGAGGTTGTGCGGCAGGATTACATACGCACGGCTCGCGCCAAAGGGCAGAAGCAGTCAGTTATCGTGTTCCGGCACGAACTTAAAAACGCGCTTATCCCGATCATCACCGTTATCGGGTTGCAATTCGGATTTCTGCTGGGCGGTGCCGTACTTACCGAGTCTATTTTCTCGATACCCGGCCTCGGCAAATTCATGGTCGACTCGATCAAATCGCGCGATTATCCCGTCATACAGGGCGGTGTACTGCTTATCGCCGCTACGTTTATCGTGGTCAATCTTGTAGTTGATATCCTCTACGCCTACGTTGACCCGCGTATTAAGGCGACGTACAAGGTCTCTCGAAAGGGGGCGAAATAATGGCTGCTCCAAAATCAACTAACGCCCCGAGAAAACGTACGAGCCTCAGCATGGAGGTTTGGCGGCGGCTGCGCCGTAACCGCTTCGCGATGTTCGGTCTGTTTATTTTGCTTACGCTTGTGCTGACTGCGATCTTCGCGGACTTCATCGCGCCGCTCGGCTATGACGACCAGCTGCTTTCGCGCCGGTTTACGCCCCCGAACAGCACGTACTGGTTCGGTACGGACAATTTCGGCCGCGATATTTTCAGCCGTATCGTTTACGGTACGCGCGTTTCGCTCCAAGTCGGCTTCATCGCCGTCAGTATCTCCGCGATTGTTGGCGGTGTGCTTGGCGCAATCGCCGGTTATTACGGTCGCTTTGTAGATAACGTCATCATGCGTTTCATCGACGTGCTGCTTGCCATTCCGAGTATATTGCTTGCGATTTCTATCAACGCGGCGTTCGGCAGCGGCTTGCGTAACGTTATGATAGCCGTCGGTATCGGCGCCGTTCCGTCGTACGTACGCATCGTCCGTGCCTCCGTCCTTTCCGTCCGCGAGCAGGAGTTCGTCGAGGCCGCCCGCGCTATCGGCGCGTCCGATTTCAGGATCATTTTCCGGCATATCGTCCCGAACGCAATGTCGCCGCTTATTGTGCAGTCGACCCTCGGCGTCGCCGGTGCAATTCTTTCCGCCGCCGGGCTTAGCTTCATCGGGCTTGGCATTCAGCCGCCGTCTCCGGAGTGGGGCGCGATGCTCTCCGCCGGACGCGCGTTCTTCCGCGATCACTGGTACGTCGTTATGTTTCCGGGATTCGCTATTATGCTTACGATTTTTGCGCTGAACCTGTTCGGCGACGGTCTTCGCGACGCACTTGACCCACGTCTTAAAAAGTAGAGGTGCTTATGGAAAACATTTTATCCGTACGGAATTTGACTATAGAATATTTAACGGACGACGGTTGCGTTCACGCAGTCACAGACGTGTCGCTCGATATTAAAAAAGGGCAGACACTCGGCCTCGTCGGCGAGACCGGCGCAGGGAAAACCACTACGGCGCTCGGTATTTTGCAGCTCGTGCCCGACCCGCCGGGCAAAATCCAGTCCGGAAGCGTCGTCTACGACGGGCGCGACCTGCTGAAAATGTCCGAAGCCGAAATGCGTAAGGTGCGCGGCAGTAAGATTTCTATGATATTTCAGGACCCGATGACGTCGCTTAACCCCGTAATGACAGTGGGCGAGCAGATAGCGGAGGTCGTGCTGCTGCACGAAAAAATGAGCGCCGCCGACGCCACGAAGCGCGCCTGTGAAATGATGGAGCGCGTCGGCATTTCGGGCGAGCGCTACAACGAGTACCCACACCAGTTTTCGGGCGGCATGAAGCAGCGTATCGTCATCGCGATGGCTATCGCGTGTGACCCGACGCTGATACTGGCCGACGAACCCACGACCGCGCTAGACGTTACGATTCAGGCGCAGGTGCTTGAGTTGATTTCGAATCTTCGGCAGACGCTCGGCACGGCGATGTTACTTATTACTCACGACTTGGGCGTAGTCGCCGAGGTCTGCGACGATGTGGCGATAATGTACGCCGGAGAAATCGTCGAGGTCGGTACCGTTCAAGAAATTTTTGAGAACCCGCTACACCCGTACACGAAGGGGCTGTTCGGCTCGATACCGAAGCTCGAGGGTGAGTCGGAGCGGCTCGTGCCGATAAAGGGGCTTATGCCTGATCCAATGGACTTGCCGTCCGGGTGCAGCTTTCATCCGCGTTGCGATTTCTGCGTTGCGGCTTGCGACAAGGAAGCCCCGAAGCTCGTCACGCTCAAAAACGGCCACAAGGTGCGCTGTCATCTCATCAAAGAAGGGGAGGGGAACTCATGAGCACGCCGTTGCTGGAAGTAAGGGATTTGTGCAAGTATTTCAAGACACCGCGCGGTATGCTGCACGCGGTCGATCACGTGACGTTCTCCATCCCGAAGGGGAAAACGCTGGGCGTAGTAGGCGAGTCCGGCTGCGGAAAGTCGACGCTCGGCAGAACTGTTTTACATTTGCTGGACATTACGTCGGGGCATGTTTTTTTCGATGGGAAGGATATTACAAACATAAGCTCGCGTGAGCAGAAGGCGTATCGCCGCCGGATGCAGATAATATTTCAGGACCCGTTTTCGTCGCTTAACCCGCGGTTCACGGTGCGCGAAATAATCGGTGAGCCGCTTAAGATTTTTAACGTATATAGCTCGAAGCAGGAGATTGAAAAGCGCGTCACGCAGCTGATGGATACGGTCGGACTGGCCGACAGGCTCTCGAACGCCTACCCGCATGAGCTTGACGGCGGACGCCGCCAACGCATCGGCATAGCGCGCGCGCTGGCGCTCAACCCGGAGTTTATCGTGTGCGACGAGCCGGTTTCGGCGCTCGACGTGTCGATTCAGGCGCAGATTATTAATCTTATGATGGATTTGCAGAAGGAACTGAACCTGACTTACGTGTTTATTACGCATGATTTTTCGGTCGTGAAGCACATAAGCGACAGCATTTGCGTTATGTACCTCGGTAACGTAATCGAATCCGCCGAGACGGAGGAGCTGTTTCGCAATCCGCTTCACCCGTACACAAAGGCGTTACTGTCAGCCATTCCGGTACCCGTTTACAATAAAAAAAGGGAGCGTATCATCCTAAAAGGTGAGATAACGTCTCCCATCGAGCCGAAGCCGGGTTGCCGGTTCGCGCCGCGTTGTAATTTTGCCAAGCCGGAATGTACGGCTGGTAATATTGCGTTAAAAGAAGTTATGCCTGGGCATTGTGTGGCTTGTACGCTTGCGATGTGACTGTGACCGAGATTTCGGCGTCTTTGAATTTCCCAGCCGGGCAGACGGCGAAGCATCTGTGGCAGTAATAGCCGGTCGCATCGATTTCGGCGCGCTTCGCGACGCATTTCTCGCGGTCGAAGCCGCCGTCATGATAGACCGGCTTGTCGCCGTGCGCCTTGGCCGGGCAATTTTTCACACAGGCGTTGCAGCGCGCGCACGGGTTGAAGTCAGGGGCGTACTCCGCGCATTTCTTGTCCGGTTCGAGTTCAGCGTCTGTGTGAACGACCGTTATCGCGAACCTGTTGCCCAGCTCCGGGTGCAGTATCAGCCCCGAGCGCCCGTAAATCCCTATACCGGCTTCGTAGGCGCACAACTTATCCTGCGTGCGCGGGTATTCGATTTTCCATTTGCAACCGTGTTCGTTCAGGTAGTTCACGCATTTCAGCGAGAGGTAATCCTTAAACAGATTCGCCAGACGTATCATCGAATAATCCTTCGACATTGCGTCGACCTCGG